>JAJRTN010000003.1 GCA_024278275.1 Candidatus Hydrogenedentota bacterium | reverse complement strand
CTGAAGAGACTGGCGGTCCGTACCATGAGATTGCCCTCCTGTTGGTGTTGGTGGCCGTTAGTTAGAGTGCGACCATTTTTCAACACCGACGGAGGGCGTAGTCAAGCTCACAGTTTCAGAAAGCTATCTTGGACAAGAGTGAACCATGAATGAGAAACGGGGACTCGTGAAACGTATTGGGCCGGGCCTTATCACCGCGGCGGTGGTGCTGGGGCCGGGCAGCATCGTGGCCAGCAGCCGTGCCGGGGCCGAATCATCCTACCATCTCCTCTGGATGCTGGCCCTGGCGGTGCTCTTCATGGCCGTCTACACCGCCATGGCCGCACGGTTGGGCTGCGCCCTGCCCTCCACCCCTTTGCAGTACTTGGCCGACCGCCATGGCCGCCCCCTGGCGGCGCTCACGGGCATCTCCGCCTTTTTCGTGGTCTCCGGCTTTCAGTTCGGCAACAACATCGGGGTGTCGGTTGCCGCGGGCGCGCTCATCGGCGGACCCGCTTGGATATGGCCTCTTTTCTTTACGGGCTTGTCTATTCTTTTTATTGTCCTGGCACGCCAAGTCTACACCCTGCTCGAAAAAGTGATGCTCGTACTGGTGGCTGTCATGCTTGTCGCTTTCGTGGGCAACCTTTTCTTTACCGGCTTCAGTCCGTTCCGCATTGCCGGTGGTTTGGTGCCCAAACCCTTCGAGGGCAACGAACCCATTATCGCGCGGGCCATGCTCGGCACCACCTTCTCCGCCGTGGCCGCCTTCTACCAGGCTTACCTCGTGCGCGCCAAGGGTTGGACCCGGGAAACCGTGGGAGACGCCATACGGGACGCCTGGATCGGCATCGGCCTGTTGGGGGGCATTGCCGCCGTCATCCTCGTCGGGGCCGCCGAGACCCTCCATGGGACGGACGCCGATCCCGCCAATATCGGGGCACTGGCCGAACAACTCAGCGGAATCCTGGGAAGAGGAGGGCGAATCGTTTTCTGTGTCGGCCTGGCCGCGGCCTCCTTTTCCTCCTTCATCGCCAACGCCCTCATCGGCGGTACCCTCATGGCCGATGGCCTGGGGCCCGGGCACGCAATGAATGGCAAAGCCGTTCGAGGCTGGTCCATGGCGGTCCTGGTCATGGGCTGCGCCGTGGCGGTCGGCGTGCTCGCGCGCGGTTGGGGCGGCACCACCAGTCTCCTGATCGCCCAGGCCGCTACGCTCATAGCGGCCCCGCTATGCGCCGTCCTGGTGCTCCTCCTCAGCAGCAGTAAATCCATCATGGGCGATCTGAAAAACGGGCTCATCACTGGGGTGCTTGGTGTTGTAGGTCTGCTTGTGGTCCTGTGCCTGAACGCCCTGCTGCTCAGATCGCTTTGGCTGCGTCTGTCGGGCTGACCGAAGCGGCGGTATGCCGGGGCCGGGCTTTGTTCCATGGCGTCCTTTGCGTTGCGGCTTTGGTGGGCTTTGCGTTAGGCTATGTATACTTGGGTACTTTCATGGGGCACGCGGTGGCCGCGGCCTTTCAGCTTTGGGATGTTTGCAGATGCCAATACATGCGACCGCAATCGTCCATCCTCGTGCCCAGGTGGCCGAGGATGCCGAGATACAGGCTTTCAGCATTGTGGACGAAGGGGTCTCCATCGGGCCGGGTACGGTGGTGGGACCCCATTGTGTGATCACGGGGGACACGAAGATAGGGGCCAATAACCGCTTTTTCAGTAATGCCCAGATCGGCATTGAGCCGCAGGATTTGAAACAGGTGGCGGGAGCCCGGGGCAAGACAGTGATCGGCAATGGCAACATCTTTCGTGAAACGGTTACGGTCAGCAGTGGTACGGTTTATGCTGATGACACGGAACCCAAGGTGACGTCCATCGGCGATAACGGTTTGTTCATGACATGCAGCCATGTTGCGCACGATTGCAGGGTGGGCAACCGGGTTATCCTGGCCAACCACGTTGCCCTGGCCGGCCACGTGACCGTGCAAGATGGCGCCATACTTGGCGGTCTCACCGGGATTCACCAGTTCGCGGTCGTGGGCACCATGGCCTACGTGGGCGCCATGTCGCGCATATCGAAGTATGTGCCGCCCTACATGATTGTGGAGGGCCAGGATCCCAAGTGCTTCGGGCCGAACCGCATTGGCCTGGAGCGGAACGGCTTCGACAAGGAGGCCATTGGCCGGCTCAAAGCCATGTTCCGGCTCTTGTGCCGGTCCGGTCTCAATGCTTCCCAGGCCCTGGACCGCATCGAGGCGGAGGTGGAGGAGAGCGAGGAACGGCGTGTGCTGGTATCGTTCATACGTGAATCGAAGCGTGGTGTGACCCTGTAAGAGGCGGGCACGGTCAGGATGATATGCCCGGACGCTATGAGGCATTTGCGAAAAGGTGTTTTTCAACGAGACCGCCACGTGCTCCGTTATGTTGTGGCTGTCTTGGCCGCAACATGCGAAATACCGGGACCGAACGCGGCCCCAGGGATGGCATGTGAAAAGATTCCTGATTTCGCCACGGCCGCTTATTGCATGACTCCCCGGCGATAGTGTACATTGCGGCTGTTCCGGGTGGGTTCCGGGATGCCTTTCTCCCGATAGCGTCATGAACATCAAGCGTCTTGATCGCGGTCAGCAGAGTACCTTCCATTTCTTCCACGGAGGAACACCCCCATGGCCATTATCCGTGCCGGTGTTGTCGGTGTCGGTCATCTCGGATACCATCACGCGCGCCACTATGCCGGGCTGGACGGCGTGGACCTGGTGGGCGTCGCCGACCCGGATGAGACCAACCGCACGAAAGCGTCGGAAGATTTCACCGTTCCGGGGTTCAGCGACGCCACGGGCCTGCTGGAACTGGGCGTGGATGCCGTGTCGGTCGTGACCCCGGCGCGAACCCACCACGACGTGGTGTTGCCCCTGCTTCAGGCGGGGGTGCATGTACTGGTGGAGAAGCCCATGGCGGCCACGATCCTGGAGGCGGAAACCATGGTGGCGGTGGCGAAGGCCCACGGCTGTCTCCTGCAGGTGGGCCACCTGGAGCGCTTCAACGGCGCGGTGATGGCCCTGGCGGAAGCCGTGGGGAATCCACGTTTTATCGAATGCCACCGGCTGAGCCCTTATCCGCTACGCAGTCTCGACGTGAGCGTCGTTCTCGATCTCATGATCCACGATCTGGACGTGGTCCTGTCGCTGGTGCCGTCGGAGGTGGAAATGCTGGACGCCACGGGCGTGGCGGTGTTTTCCGGGGAGGAAGACATTGCCAGCGTGCGTCTGCGCTTCGCCTCGGGCTGCGTGGCCAATATCACCAGCAGCCGCGTGTCCATGGAACGGATGCGCAAGATACGCATCTTCGAGGAGGATGCCTACCTCTCGGCGGACTACCTGGACCAGACGGTTCAGGTCTACCGGAAAGGGAACGACGCGGTTCCCGCGGGCGGCAATCCCATGGAACATATCGACGTGGTTTCGCTCCCCGTGGAGAAGACCGATCCGCTCCGGCGGGAACTGGCCTCGTTCATGGGTTGCGTGCGCACGGGCGGCACGCCCGTGGTGCCGGGAGAAGCCGGTGTTCGCGCGCTGGCCCTGGCCCAGCGCGTGACAGACTTCATAAGGAAGCACTCTTGAAGCGAATTTTCATGGTGGCCGGTGAGTCTTCCGGCGACTTGCATGCTTCAAACCTGATTCGGGCGCTTCGTGAAGCCGACCCGGAACTCGTGTGTGAAGGACTTGGTGGATCGCGCATGGCGGCCACCGGGATGGATTTGCGTTACGACCTGGCGGGCGACGGCATCATGGGATTCGCCGAAGTGCTCAAACACTATCCGTCCATTCGGCGGCTTTTTCTGGACACCGTGGCGTACCTGCGTGAATCGCCTCCGGACTGCCTTGTGCTGGTTGACTACCCGGGTTTCAACATTCGATTGGCCAAGCGTGCCCATGCCCTGGGTATCCCCGTGGTGTACTACATCAGCCCGACCGTATGGGCCTGGAAAAAACGCCGCATCCACGCGTTAAAGCGGTGCGTGGGGAAAATGCTGGTCATTTTCCCCTTCGAAGAAAAAATCTACCGGGACGCGGGCATGGACGGGGTCTACGTGGGGCACCCATTGCTCGACCATATCCAAGACAGCGACCTACCGACGGAAGAAGAAGCGGAGATGGTCATCGGCCTTCTGCCGGGCAGTCGCGCGCAGGAAATCGAGCGGCTCATGGCGCCCATGCTCGACGTGGCGACCGGCATCCGCGCCCGGTTCCCGGGAACGCGTTTCGTGGTCCCTTGCGTAAATGAAGCAAGGGCCGCGCAAGTCCGTAAACTTGCCGGGGACTTCCCCCTGGAAATCCGCGTGGACGGCATGTATGACGTTCTTTCCCGCGCGCGTTTCTGCCTGGTCGCGTCGGGCACGGCAACCCTTGAAGTCACGTTGTTTGGCGTACCCATGATTATTGTCTACCGGGTGAGTCCGGTGAGCTATTGGCTGGCACGGATGCTGGTGCATGTGAAATATATTGGCATCGTGAATATCCTCGCGGGGCGGGGTGTCGTGCCGGAGTACATCCAGGACGCCGTCACGCCCGAACGAATTCTCCCGAAGGCATTGGCGCTTATCGGCGACACCCCCGAACGCAAGACCATGCTGGACGAACTCGCCGCGGTGCGCGCCCTGCTCGGCGGCGGTGGCGCGTCGGCCCGCGCGGCGCGGGAGATCCTGTCCTTCACCCAAGGAGGCGTCCATGGTGGATAAACTCTTTCTCATCGACGGGATGGCCTTTGCTTTCCGGGCCTACTATGCCATTCGCGCCGCCCTCACCGACCACGCAGGCAACCCCACAAACGCCGTGTACGGTTTTATCCGGGTTTTGCTGAAAGTACTCCGCGAACACAATCCCTCCCATATCGCCGTGGTTTTCGACGCACCGGGCAAAAATTTTCGCGATGATCTTTACCCCGAATACAAGGCCACGCGCCGGGAAACACCGCCGGACCTGAAGGCGCAGTTCCCCGTGATGCAGGACCTGGTGAAGACCTTGGGCATCCCGCTGCTGGTGGTGCCGGGCGTCGAGGCGGATGACGTGATGGGCACCCTGGCGCGGCGGGCCGCGGAAAAGGGCCTGGACTCCGTCCTGGTTACGGGCGATAAAGACCTTCTCCAACTGGTGGGACCCCGTATCAGCGTTTTCGACCCCTCGAAGGGCGACGACGGTGTGTGGATGGGGCCCGAGGAAGTGCGTGAACGTTTCGGGACGGATCCCGAACACGTGGTGGACGCCCTGGCCCTCATCGGCGACGCGGCGGACAACATCCCCGGTGTACGCGGTATCGGCGATAAAACCGCCAGGAAACTCCTGGAGCAATACGGTTCGCTGGAGGGTTTGTATGAACATTTGGACGAACTCAAGGGAAAGCAGAAGGAGCGGGTTGCCGAGGATCGTGACCAGGCGTTTTTCAGCCGGGAACTGGTGACGATCAAGACGGATGTCCCCCTGGACCTGGGACCGGAAGACTGCACCCGCGCGGCGCCCGACGAGCAGGCATTGATCAAGGCTTTCGAGGCGCTTCAATTCCATTCGCTCCTGGAAGAACTCGTGCCCGGCGCTTCGGCCCTGCAAGCGGAATCCCACGACTACCAGCTTGTGCTGACCCGCGAGAGGCTTGAAGGGGTGATTGAAGAGATGCGTGCCTCGGGCGCCTTCGCGGTGGATACGGAGACCACTTCCGTGGACCCCATGCGGGCCACCCTGGTGGGTGTGTCCCTTTCGTGCCGCGCCGCCACGGGCTACTATATCCCGGTGGGGCACACGGAAGAATCCCTCACCATCATGCGCGATCCGGACGATTTGACCACCGTGGAACGTATCCATCCCCTTCCGCGTGAAGAGGCGCTCACCCTGCTGAAACCCCTGCTGGAAGACGAAAGGGTCGGTAAGGTGGGACACAACATCAAGTATGACCTGCTGGTGTTCAGGCGCGCGGGCATCCAACTGCGTGGGATCATCATGGATACCATGGTGGCGTCGTACTTGACAGATCCCTCTCGATTAAGGCACAATTTAGACGAAGTCAGCCTTCAGTACCTTCGGCGAAAGCTGATTCCCATTTCGGAGCTCATAGGTAAAGGCTCCAAAGCCATCACCTTCGACCAGGTTCCCGTTGATCGTGCATGCGAATATGCCGGTGAAGACGCGGACATAACTTGGCGCCTATCTGAAATCTTTCAGGCAAAGCTGCGGGAGCGCGAACTCACCCCACTCTTCAGCAAAGTCGAACTCCCCCTGATTCACGTGCTTGCCCGAATGTAGCGGCGCGGCATCGCCATAGACACTGCGTTGTTCGGTCGCCTTCGGGTGGAGATTAAGTCCCGTCTCGGGGAGTTGACGGACGCCATATTTGAATCTGCCGGGGAGCCTTTCAAGATCAATTCCCCCAAGCAACTCCAGAAGATCCTCTTCGACAAGATCGGGCTGAAGCCCGTGCGAAAAACGAAGACGGGCTATTCCACGGACGTGGAGGTGCTTGAGCAACTGGCTCGGAAACATCCACTGCCCCAATTGCTGTTGGAGTACCGGATGCTGGAGAAGCTCCGGGGGACGTACATCGAGGCCCTGCCCAAGCTGGTGAATCCGGAGACCGGGCGCATCCATACTTCTTTCAACCAGGCCGTGGCCGCCACCGGGCGGCTTTCGAGCAGCGCCCCCAATCTCCAGAACATACCCGTCCGTTCGGAATTCGGACGGCGCATCCGCGAGGGATTCGTGCCGGGACGTGACGACGCGGTACTCGTCTCCGCGGACTATTCGCAGATTGAGCTTCGTGTGCTGGCCCATTTGTCGGGCGATGAAACCCTTTGCGAGGCTTTCCACAACGACGCCGATATCCATGCGGCAACGGCCTCGCGGGTGTTCAACGTGGATGAAGCCGAGGTGACCCCCGAGATGCGGCGGCAAGCCAAGGCCGTGAACTTCGGCGTGGTGTACGGTATCAGCCCCTATGGCCTGGCGAAAAACATCGGCGTGTCGAACGCCGAGGCAAGCCGCTTTATCGACCGCTATTTTTCCCAGTACCCGGGCGTGAAGGCCTGGCTTGAGGCGATTCCGAGAAAAGCCGTGGAGGAGGGATTTGTGACAACACTCCTGAACCGGCGGCGTTATCTTCCAGAATTGAAGAGCAGTGACGCCAACGTGCGGCGTGGCGCGGAACGGATGGCGATTAACACGCCCGTACAGGGGAGCGCGGCGGATATTATTAAGATTGCCATGATTCGCGTCGATGATGCCCTGGATTCAGCGGATGCTCAACTGTTGCTACAGGTGCATGATGAATTGATTGTGGAGGTTTCCGTGGATAAGGCGGAAGCGACAGGGGACCTGCTAAGGGAAATCATGGAGGATGCCTTCCCGCTTGACATTCCACTCAAGGTTGACGTGGGAATCGGGCGCAACTGGGCGGAAATACACTGAACACACGGGGCTCGGGCGGATTCCGGCCCGCTTGAAATACAACTTTTTCACGCCACTGCAAGGTGGCGCCGACAATACCAATGGTATCCGAAAGGAATTTTGATGTCTGAACAAACCGCCGAAAAGACGAAAGCCGCCAAGAGTACCAGCCGTCCCAGGAGCCGCGGCCCCAAGCGGGGTTCCTCCGGTAACAGCCGGAACGCACGGCCCAAGCGGCAGGGACAACCCAAGAACGGCCGGCGACCGCACCAGAACCGCCGTCCTTCACCACCCGTCATCGACGTGGAAAACGAGGAGTTTGTCCAGCCGGAGGGCGGTCCGGAATTGGCCATTGCCGACCTCAAGGCCATGACCATGCCCCAGTTGGCGGTGGCCGCGGGCGAGCTGGGTATCGAGAACTACTCGGGCATGAAAAAGCAGGATCTCATTTTCGCGGTGCTGCAGCGGAGCATCGAGAAGGCCGGTTCCATCTACGGCGAAGGC
The DNA here is from genome assembly GCA_024278275.1 of Candidatus Hydrogenedentota bacterium. GTDB lineage: Bacteria > Hydrogenedentota > Hydrogenedentia > Hydrogenedentales > JAJRTN01 > JAJRTN01. Next base: position 1,703 of record JAJRTN010000003.1, on the reverse strand, counting down.
ACGCTCCAGGTTTTGCCCGACGGCTTCGGTTTTCTCCGTTCCCCCGATTATTCCTACCTGCCCGGGCCGGACGATATCTACGTTTCCCCCTCCCAAATCCGCAAGTTCGGCCTGCGCACCGGCGACAGTATCACGGGGCACGTGCGCTCGCCCAAGCCCGGCGAACACTATTTCGCCCTCTTAAAGGTCGAGACGGTAAACGGTGAGTCGCCCGAGGTGGCGCGGCAGCGGATTATCTTCGACAGCCTCACGCCGCTTCACCCCAACGAACGTTTCCGACTTGAAACCACGCAGGAAGAGATCGGCATGCGCGTCATGGATCTCATTTCGCCCGTGGGCAAGGGGCAGCGTGGCCTGATCGTGGCCGCGCCTTTCACCGGCAAGACCGTGCTGCTGCAAAAGATCGCCAACAGTATCGCCGTCAACCATCCCGAAACGGTGGTGATCGTCCTGCTCATTGATGAGCGTCCCGAAGAAGTGACCGACATGCAGCGCTCGGTCCACGGCGAGGTCATTGCCTCCACCTTCGACGAAGGACCGGAACGGCACGTGCAGGTCGCGGAGATGGTGCTCGACAAGGCCAAGCGCCTCGTGGAGCATAAGAAGGACGTGATTATCCTCCTCGACTCCATCACCCGCCTGGCCCGCGCCTACAACACCCTGGTGCCCGCGAGCGGCAAGGTTCTTTCCGGCGGCGTGGACGCCAACGCCCTGCAAAAGCCCAAGCGCTTTTTCGGCGCGGCACGCAACATCGAGGAAGGCGGCAGCCTGACCATTCTCGCCACCGCCCTCATCGACACGGGCAGCCGCATGGACGATGTGATCTTCGAGGAATTCAAGGGCACGGGCAACATGGAACTCCATCTCGACCGGCGCCTCATGGAGAAGCGTATCTTCCCCGCCATCGACGTGCAGAAATCGCGCACGCGAAAAGAAGAACTGCTTCTTTCGGCGGAAGATCTCGAGCGCATCTGGCTGCTTATGCGCGTGCTCACCCCGCTTGAGCTGGACAAGGCCGCGGAAATGCTCACGGGCAAACTCAAGAAGACCAAGACCAACCAGGACTTCCTCGCCCTTATGCAGAAAATGTAAAGGGACCACGGACGGGTGCTTTGGAAACACGAAGGATGCGTGGCCAACAGGGGATTGATGGCAGCGTGGCGATGTACCCGCCCGCTTTCTCTGTTCACAACCATTCACGACCCATCTGTGTCCTCCATCAAATCGGGATAGAGCTTTTGTGAACAGTCCGGACAAATACCGTGGGTGAATTCCGCCTCGGAGTGGTCGCGAATGTAAGACTCGATTTGCTGCCAGTATCCCCTGTCGTTTCGAATTTTCTTGCACGCCGCGCAGATGGGCAACAAACCGCCCAGGGTTTGCACCGTGGCCAAGGCCTCCTCCAGTTTCGTGTTCTTGGCGAGCAGATCATCGTGTTGCCGGATGATCTCCGCCTTCTGTGTCCGGGTGGTGCGTTCGTAGGCGTTCACCATGAAGATCAGGAGTAGCACGGCAATACCCGAGATGCCCGCACAGACGGCCAGATTGACCAGGAGCATGCGGTTAATCTCTTTCAGCGGTTTTTCTTCCGTCTGCTGTACCACAAGGTACCAGTTCAACTCCGGAATGAAACGGGCGTCGACATGAACCACGTGGTTTTCCGCGGTATATCGCCCTGAATAGGGGGCACCGGACAGAACCTG
>JAJRTN010000044.1 GCA_024278275.1 Candidatus Hydrogenedentota bacterium | reverse complement strand
GCCGCCACCTGCAAACAGCACGACCGCAACGTCACGGAATACATCACACGGGCCTGCGTCGCGCGTCTTCACGGTCGTCCTGCTTCATCGCTACTGCCCGTGTCCACCGAAATCCTGGCTCAAGTGGCCTGAACGGTTACCCTTTTCCCATGTTTTTCAGCACCCGTACCCGGGGAAGAACACGGTTTAAGCGAGCCTTGGTGAGCTATTTGTATTCTGGATTACAATTTTATTGTTGGCAAACAAACGTACTTTTGCGGGCCAGCACGAACTTTTTGTCTCTTTCAGGTGCTCTTTGAATAGGTAAATCCTTTATGTACAATGGTTTAGGCAATATATGACCCTTTATCGGGATATTGGTATTTCGGGGTTGTCTTTTTCCCCGCCATCGGATACACTTGAATTGTATTCGCGGCGTGCAGCGCACGCTGCCTTAGGGAGGTGGCGGCGGGCCTTGGTTGGTGTGGCACTGGCAGGTGTCTTGCTGATACTGGGGCCGGTGGTGGCGCGGGCCGGGACCTTAAGTCTTGGCGAACCGACAGTTGAAGATGGACAATATGTGTTTCCCGTGGTCTTGCAGGGCGAGAACAATGTGGCTTCCCTGAACTTCACGTTGTCGTATGATGCCACGCTGTTTACGCCCGTTACCGCGGAACCCGGTCTTCAGGCCCTGCGAGCCGGCAAACAGGTGGCCGCGAACGTGGCGGTTCCCGGCGAGTATATTGTCGTGGTGCTGGGTCTTAATCAGACCGCGCTCGCGTCGGGTGAAGTGGCCCGAATAGGGCTTGAGCCCATCGGAATACCCTCCGGTGAGACGCGGTTGGATCTGGTGGACACGTCACTGGCCAGTTGGGAAGGCCCCGAGATTCCCTCGGAAGGTACCGGAAGGAGTCTTTCCCTGGGCGAGGCGGAATCCAAGGACCCGGAAGCCGCGGTCGAAACGCCGGTAAAGTCGGCGGAAGCGAAGGCGCAATCCGAAGTACGCGGACGCCCCCATTCGGTGGTGTGGACCATGGCCCAAGGCACGGGCAGGTTGAGGCCGGTGGCATTGGCACCGGTTCGGGAAAGAGCGGTCGAGAAGGCCGTAGCGAAGCCGGAACCGGAACCCGCCAGGGCCAAGGCCCCGGAAAACAGGTTGTCCCCCGAGGTGCCCAAATCCCTTCCAGGGCCGACTGAAACCAGGGCGGTTGTTGGGAAGTCGAACTTGACAGGCGCCGGGAAAAAGAGTATAGTTGAATCAGAAAGCAACAGGGCTTCCACCCCGAATGCGGAAAGCGCATCAGTGAATACGGGAAGCAAGGTGGGGCAAACAGCCCGTGGGTGGATACAATGGTCGTTCTTGGCACTGGGTGCCATGGCGATTGTTGGCGTCATACTCCTCCGCCGGAAGCTCTTTGGCTAACGATACCCCCTAAAGAGGATGCAAATCCTCAGCGTTCCCTTGGCGCCAGCCATCGGAACGCACCTCACCGGAGATGCCGGACGCCCCCTTCGGCATCTCCACTTTTTTTGTTTTTTTGGAGCCCCATTCCGTGGGGCTCCTTTTTTTGTAACCATGACGCCTGCGACCAAAATCCCTTATCGCGAGGAATGCAGCGCGAATCGTTTCGAGACAGCAAAAGTACCCTTTTGCGAAGCGACGCGTGAATCCAGGTTCTTGCATCACAGGAGATTGCCATGTTCGTTTAGGTTTCTTCGCAATGACACGAAAAAAGGACAGGCTGCGACTTTGTTCGCTCGTTCCCACGGAGGACCGACCGCGGGAAGGGGTATAACCGCCCTCCCTTGAATGTGGAAAGGCTCAGCCGATAGACTCACCCTGTGGTCGGCAGGTAGTGGGACTTCGCATCCCCCTGACCCGGCTTGGCCGGAACCAGGAATCGTCTCCACGGAGAACCGCGGTTCCGAAGGGAGATGCAGACACGCATTCATGACTGTTCGAACGGAACTTCACGGGTAAGAGACTATGGAGGACTGACTTATGAAACGTTCATGGTCCATGAGCACGACGTTCCTTGGCTGTGCCGTGTTGCTTTTGGCGGGCCTGGCCGTCGGATGCGGCAAGGCCGCTGATCAGGCCGCCACGACGGTCGCGGAAAAGGCCATCGAGGCGAGCCTTGCGCAGGATGGCAAGAGCGTGGATGTCAAGATCGACCAAGACGGCGGGACCGTCACGCTTTCCAGCGATGAGGGGGAAATGGTCATTTCGAACGACGATGAAACCTTCAGCCTGAAGGCGGCACAGGCCGGAGGGATAAGCGTGGTGTCCGGGAAAGGCGCGGCCCTGCCCAAGGACTTTCCCAAAGACGTTCCACTGCCCGAGGGCTTGAAGATTAACACGGTTCAAAGCATGGGCGAAAACAACATGTTCACCGTTATGGGCAATGCCCCGGGATCGGTGAAGGACGTGGCGAAGGCCCTGCGAAGCAAGGCCGCCCAACAGGGTTGGAAGACGGAACAGACCTTTTCCCAGAGTGGGGTTATGGAACATATTAGCTGCAAGAAGTCCGGTCGCACGCTGAACATCATGGTCATGGGTGAGGGCGGCAAGACCACGGTTTCCATTACGACCGGGAAGGAGTAGCGCCCGCGGCTGCCCGGAGGACCACTCATGCGTTGGTTGAGTCTTGTCTTGACTATTCTGTGCGGAACGGCCATGGCGCTGCCCGCCTGGGACTTCGACAGCGCGGCGGATTTGCAGGATTGGGTGCCCAACGCCCACCTGGACAACGTGTCCGTGAGCGATGGCGCGGTCCATGCCGATGCCGTGAGTTGGGATCCCTTCTTCGTGTGCAGCGTCCTGAACTTCCCCGCCACGCACTGGCAGTACGTGGTGGTGCGCATCAGGGCCGACGTGGGCGGGCGGGGCCAGTTGTTCTGGACGGGGGAAACGGAGGGGCAGTACGGCGGCTTCTCGCAAGACAAGTCCACCAACTTCACGGTCCCCGATGATGGGCAATGGCATGACATTCCCATCTTCTGCTTCTGGCAGCCCGAAGGCACGATGCGTCAATTTCGGCTGGATCTCTACGAGGGCGCCCATTTCGACATTGATTCCATTCGTGTACTACTGGATTGGGGCGACGACGCGGCCCCCGTCACCGACCGGTACCGGTGGGAGTTCGGCGGCGATACGTCGGCCTGGACGGTTCACCCTGACGCGGATGTCCTGCTTTCGCCCCGCCTCGACCTGTCCGTGACGGGCCTGACCTGGGTGTCCGTGGCCCTGCGCTCCAATACGACCGGTCAGGCCGCCTTCGTTTGGGCCGCGCCCGGTGTGCGGGGCGAGCGAAGCAAATACTTCGCCGTGCAGGGCGACGGCGTATTGCACTGGTACAACCTGCAACTGTTGGGCTATCCCTCCTGGACCGGCTCGGTGAATGTCATCGGCGTGCGCATGCCGGGCGGGGACGCTTCGCTGGAGTCCGTGTGGATTACGAACGCGCCCCAGGGACCGGCCCAACTGACGACCCGGTACCTAGGGACGGAGAACGGCGTGAACCGGTCAGGCACGCCGCGCAGCGTGCTGGCCCAGTTTGAAAACAGGAACGGCGTGCCCAGCGGCACGGTGACGGCCACGCTGCTCCTGCCCGGGGGGCTGCGTTTTGCGCCCGAAACATCGGCCGCGCAGGAACTGTCCCCCCTGGCCAACGAGGAACGGGGCCGGGTGCGTTGGTCCGTGGTGGCCGACGCGCCGGGGGCCTATGCCGTCACCATGCAATGCACCGGCGACGGCGCGCCCCCGGAGCAACAGGCGAATCTTCGTTTCTCCGCGCCCCTGGGGCTTCCCGCCGCGGACTACGTGCCCCCGCCGCGACCCATCGAGACGAGCGCGGAGGTTTGCGCCTACTATTTCCCGGGCTGGAAGCCCGACGCCAAGTGGGATCCCATCCGTAACAACGCCCCCATTCGCAAGCCTTTGCTGGGCTATTACCGCGAAGATGATCCCGAGTGCGTGGACTGGCAGATCAAGTGGGCGAGGGAGAACGGGATCTCCTGCTTCCTCGTGGATTGGTATTGGGTGCAGGGCTACCAGTTCCTCAACCACTGGTTCGACGCCTACCGGGAGGCGCGCTACCGGGACCAGCTCCAGGTCGCCATCATGTGGGCCAACCACAACCCCGCGGGCACCCACTCGCGGGCGGACTGGCGGAATGTGACGCGGGAGTGGATCGATCACTACTTCAATCTACCCGCCTACTACCGCATTGACGGGAAGCCCGCGGTGTTTATCTGGGCGCCCGCGAACATCCGCAACGACCTGGGCGGAAACGACGAGGCGGCGGCGGCCCTGGCCGAATCGCAGGCCATGGCCCGGGACGCGGGCTACGAAGGCATCACCTTCGTCGCCGTGAACCACAACCGTTCGGCCAGCGAGATTGCCGACCTCATCGCCCAGGGCTACGGGGGCACCACAAACTACCATGAATGGGGCGACGCGGTAGCCCTCGCGCCCACGCCCAACCGACCGCTCTACCAAGACGTGGTGGCCACGGCGCCCGCGGCGTGGGAGGCGAAGGAGGGGGCCGCCGACGCCTTGACCTACTATCCCGTGGCGGACACGGGCTGGGATTCACAGCCATGGCACGGCGACAGCGCCATGGATATCGAAGGGCGCACCGTGCCGGGTTTCCGGCAACTGCTGGGCAGCCTGAAGCGCTTCGGCACGGAGAAGGGCCGGGATATCCTGGTGCTGGGACCGCTCAACGAGTGGGGCGAGGGCAGTTACATCGAGCCCTGTACCTAATGGGACTTCGACATGTACGAGGCCATCCGCGACACCTTCGGCGTGGGCGACCCGGCGGACTGGCCGGTGAACGTGGCGCCGTCGGACGTGGGGCTGGGGCCCTACGACTATCCACCCCGGCCGGAGGTCGTGCCGGACTGGACCTTCGACGAGGACGCCGAGGGCTGGGGCATCTCCTTCTCGGGCATGACCAACTTCCGCACGGAAAACGGGACCATTGCTTTCGACTTCGTGAACACGGATCACTTCGATCCCGTGTTGAACAGTCCCCCCGGCCTCCAGATCGACGCGGCCCGGCGGCATTACCTCCTCATCGATCTCGACCTGGGTTGGGGCGACGGCACGCCCGATTGCGCCAGCCAAACCATGCTGGAGTTCTACTGGGATTCCGGCGAGGGGATGAACGCCCACGAGCGCATTCCCTTCTACGTCCATCCGAATTTGGGCATGCACCGTGTGATCATCGACCTGGCGCAACACCCGCTCTGGTCCGGCACCGTCACGCGGGTCCGCGTGGACCCGGGCACGGACGGCGCGAAGCTGCCGGGCAACACGTGCCGCATCGACCGGATTGCCGTGCTGGAAACGCCCGGCCCCTACACCTGGGACTTCGACGAGAACACCACGCAGGGCTGGTGTGCCGCGGGATCGGGCTCCGTCACCGTGTCGGACGGCGTGCTCCGTTTCCACTACGCCGCGGGCGCGAACGGCCATTTCGACCCGATCATCATGTACCGCTACCAGGGCGAGGGCGACGCCACGGACCGCCTGTTCATCGACGCCACGGCGAACCCCTACCTGCGCATTGACGTGGGCATGACCCATTCCGGCGATACCGCCGTGCCCCTGGCCTTTCACTTCTGGCAGACGGACGGCGCCATCGGTCGCGTGGATTTCAGCGTCCGGCCCAACGGGGGGATCAAGACCCACATCATCGACATGCGTAACGTGGTGCCGGTGGAGGGCGACGCGGCCTGGAACGGCGTGGGCACCATTCGCGCCTTGCGTCTCGACACGGCGCAGGTGGGCGGTTTCGCGGGCTTTGAGAACAGCGAACTCCAGGTGGACCTCATGGCCCTTACCGACGGATCGGGGGATGCCGACGGCGACGGCCTGACGGATAGGGAGGAACTGGAAGGCGGCACGGATCCGGGGGATGAAAACGATCCCGGTGTTCCGGACACCCACCACAGCGCGGACACCAACGCCGATGGCGCGTTAAGCATCGAGGAAATGCTCGGGGTGGTTCGCCTGTTCCAGGCGGGGGCCTACCACTGCGACGGCGCGGCGGCCTACCTTCCGGGCGCGGGCGACACGACTGCCTGCGCGCCCCACGACGCGGACTACGCGCCCACGGACTGGCACATCGGCTTGTCCGAACTGATGCGCGTGGTGCAACTGCACAACGCGGGCGCCTATCACCCCTGCCTGGGAAGCGCGGCGGAAGACGGCTTCTGTCCCGGATCGGCGGCGGGTTAGATCTGACGGGGCGTAGGAGGCAGGGTGGGCCTTGGCCCACCAGTTTCAGGTTCTGGTGATTTGAAGAGGATAATCCAACTGCGGTCATGGTGGGCCAAGGCCCACCCTGCAATCATCCCAATCTGGAAAGGTGCGAACCATGTTACGAACGGTATTGGCCATGGCCGTGCTCGCGGGCTGCGCGTCCCTGCCGGACGAGGAGGCGGCCATGACACCCCGGTTCATCTACAAGACCATCGGCGCGCGGCAACTGGTGATGGAGGTGGACTACCCGGAGGGGTGGCGTCCCAGGGACAAGCGTCCCGCCATCGTGTTCTTCTCCGGCGGCGCGTGGCGCACGGGCGCCACGGTGCAGTTCGCCGAACAAGCCAAGGTTTTCGCCGGCGAGGGCATGGTCGCCCTGCGCGCCGAATACCGTGATTCCACGCG
>JAJRTN010000002.1 GCA_024278275.1 Candidatus Hydrogenedentota bacterium | reverse complement strand
TGCCCGGTCTTGGACAGGCCCCTTAACCGGGCAACAGGAAAACGGGAGACCTGATCCCCAAAAAAGGTGTTTTCAGAAGGAAAGAACCCTATTCTATGCGGGTCGAAGCGTTACGGCGATTCTGTCTTGGACAGCAGTGATAATCCATACTCATTGTACATCAGGTTTGGGCGCGCGGCATGACTTTCGCGGGAAAAAAGTGGTGGCTCCCGGCGCGGGAAGGAATCAGGGTGTTCCGGGTGTTCTATTTGATAGTGGGGCGGGGAAAACTTCCACACAACCATCAGGAGAAACGACCATGGAATACCGATCACTGGGACGAACGGGGGTTCAGGTAAGCCCCCTTTGCCTGGGCTGCATGAACTTCGGCGCGAAAACACCGGAAACAGAGAGCTTCGACATCATCGACGCCGCGATTGAACGGGGCATCAATTTCCTCGACACGGCGAACATATACAGTCGCGGCATCAGCGAGGAAGTGGTGGGCAAGGCACTCCAGCGGAACGGCAAGCGGGCCAGGATCGTGCTGGCGACCAAGGTACACGGCCCCATGGATGATGACGACCCGAACGCCTGGGGCAACACGCGCCGTCACATCATCGAGCAGTGCGAGGCATCGCTGAAGCGGCTCCAGACCGACTATATCGACCTCTACCAGATTCACCGCCCCCACACCGCCACGCCCATCGACGAAACGTTGCGCGCGCTGGACGACCTGGTGCGGGCAGGCAAGGTGCGCTATATCGGTTGCAGCACCTTCGCGGCCTGGCAGGTGATGGAATCGCTTTGGGTAAGCAAGGAACTGGGGCTGAATCGTTTCGTAACGGAACAGCCCCCGTACCACCTGCTCGACCGGCGCATCGAGCGCGAAATGGTGCCGTTGGCGCAAAGCTACGGCATCGGCATCATTCCCTGGTCGCCACTGTCGGGCGGCTTCCTCACCGGAAAATACAAGCGCGGCGAGGCGCGGCCCGAGAATGCGCGGTGGGCGAAATCGGGCGACGGCCATTTCGTGGATGCCGCCTTCGACGTGGTGGAGGCGCTGGAGGAAATCGCCGAGGAGAAGAATGCCACGGCCACGCAGGTGGCGCTCGCCTGGTGCATGAGCAAGCCCGGCATCACCGCGCCCATCATCGGCCCGTCTTCCTTGGCGCAGAACGAGGACAACCTGGGCGCGCTGGACGTTACCCTGACCGAGGCGGATCACGAGAAGCTCGATGCCGTGGCCGAACCGGGCCGCGCCATTGTGCCCTACTACCGCGCGGATTTCGGACCCTATAAGCACCGCTGGTAGTGCTATACTGATGCCCCAACAAGGGGCGAGACGGATTTCAACGCAAGAAAGTGTGGACATGGAACGACGTGATTTTCTGAAGACGACGGCCGCCGCGGGCGCGGCCCTTACGGTAGGGCTGAACGCGCGTGGCACTGAGGGCAGCGGCTCCACCGACACGGGGGGCATGGTTCCCAGGCGGCCTTATGGCAGGTCGGGCGTGGAATTGTCGGTGATTGGCTTTGGCGGAATCGTGGTGAAAGACGTGGACCAGCGGACCGCCGACAGGGTGGTCGCCCATGCCGTGGCGCGGGGCGTCAACTACTTCGACGTGGCCCCCGCCTATGGCGATGCCGAGGTACAGTTGGGTCCGGCGCTGGAACCTTACCGGAAAGACTGCTTCCTGGCCTGCAAGACGGCGGAGCGGACACGGGAAAAGGCGGAGGCGGATTTCGCGCGGTCCTGTGAACGGCTGCGCACGGACTATTTCGACCTGTATCAGCTTCACGCCATTACGGATGTGCAGAAGGATGTGGACAGCGTCTTTCGGAAGGGCGGCGTGATGGACATGATCCTGGAGAAGAAAAAGGCGGGCCAGATTAGCCATGTGGGCTTTTCGGCCCATTCCCTCCGGGCGGCACGGGCGGCGCTGGATCGGTATGATTTCGACTCCGTGCTCATGCCGGTGAATTACGCGCCTACCTGAAAAAAGGTTGGGGTCCGCAGATTTTTGAATTGGCGAAGGAAAAGGACTGTGCCGTGCTTGCGCTCAAGGCGATGGCCCGACAGCGGTGGGGCGACAACGCCTCGGTCACGCGGGAGGCGTACCGCAAGTGCTGGTACGAGCCGCTGGCCGACCCCGAAGAGGCCGCCCTGGGGGTGCGATAGACCCTGAGCCAGCCGGTGGTGGCAGCCATTCCGCCGGGCAACGAGAAGCTCTTTCGCATGGCCGTGGACATCGCGGCGAAGTCCATCACCCTGAACCAAGAGGAGACGGAAAAGATCGCGGCCCTGGCCGAAAGTGCCGACGCGCTGTTCCCGGCGGTGGAGGGGGACGCGTAGTAGTATGCTACTCTCGCCAACATGACATGGCGTCGGAAGCGCGTCCCAGGGCCACCGGGAACAGGGTTTGGACGCACCTCCCACGAACGTTCCTGGACAACCCGGGACCACGTGAAGTCATATGTGGCTTTGCCTCGTGACGGTTTTGTCATCCGGGGCCCATGAAAAAGGAGAAAATGACCATGGCTTTCAATCCTGACCGATACGACGACATGCTTTACCGCCGGTGCGGGCGAAGCGGACTGATGTTGCCGGCCATCTCGCTGGGCATGTGGCACAACTTCGGCGGTCATGAAAACCATCGCAATTGCGTCGATATGATGAAGACGGCCTTCGACCTGGGGATTAACCACTTTGATCTGGCCAACAATTACGGGCCGCCGCCGGGCGCGGCGGAGACGCGGGTGGGCCGAATCCTGCGGGAGGAATTCGCGGGGTACCGGGACGAGTTGATCATCTCGACGAAGGCGGGCTACCGCATGTGGCCGGGTCCTTACGGTGATTTGGGGAGCCGAAAGTATCTCCTCGCCAGTCTTGACCAATCGCTCAAGCGGCTCGGTCTTGATTACGTGGACATTTTCTACTCGCACCGGCCCGATCCCGACACACCGCTGGAGGAGACCCTGGGCGCGTTGGAGCAGGCGGTGCGCCAGGGCAAAGCGCTTTACGCGGGCATCAGCAGTTACGACGGGGCGCGGTACGTCCAGTCCGTGTCGATCACCGAATCGCGGGGTTGGGCGCCGGTGACGATACACCAGCCGTATTACAACCTGCTTTCACGGGGCATCGAGTCCGATCTGCTCCAGCACACGGCGCTCCACGGCACGGGGGTCATTGTGTTCTGCCCCTTGGCGCAGGGCATGCTGACCAACAAGTATCTCGACCCGGATAATCCCATTCCCGAACAATCCCGCGCGGCCGATCCGGATGGGTTTCTTCGCCCGGAACAGCTCACCGAGTCCGCCCTGGAAAAGGTGCGCCAACTGAACGTTATTGCCGAGGCGCGGGGCCAGTCCATGGCGCAAATGTCCCTGTCCTGGGTGTTGCGGGATGAACGTGTCACCAGTGCGCTTATCGGCGCGCGCAACAGCGATCAGATCCGGGATTGCGTGGGCGCGTTGAAGAAACTGGAATTCACGCCGGAAGAACTGGCGCGAATTGATGCCATCGCGCCACAGGCCGGTTGACGGGGAACAGGATGAAGAAGCTGGTGCTCATCTCGCCTTTGAGCGAGGCGCACCGGGCGGCTGTCGCCCGGCGTTTTCCAGAATTGAGCGTGGTGGATTGTTCCCGGCGGCGGGACCGGGTAATCGAGGAGATCGCCGATGCCCACATTGCCTATGGGATGGTAAAACCGGAGGAACTGCGCGCCGCGCCACACCTTGCCTTTATCCAGGCCGGATGGCATGGCGTGGAAAACCTGTGCTACCCGGAACTCATCGAACGGGGTATCCTGTTGGCCAACTGCCGGGGCATGTGCAGCCAGACCATGGCGGAGCATGTCATCGCCGTGGTGTTGGCCCTCTATCGGGGCATCCCCCGCGCGGTGGCGCTTCAGGCGCAACGCACGTGGAAGCATGAACCGGCATCACCCATACTGCTGTCCGGCAAAACCATGGGATGTTTAGGCACGGGAAGCATCGGACGGCGCATCGCGGAGGTGTCGCGCGCGTTGGGATGCCGAACCATCGGCTATAACCGCCGCGGCGCGGCGGTGGACGGCTTCGACGCCATTATCACGGACGGAGAACGGGACACCTTTCTCGGGTCCGCCGACGTGGTGGTCTCGTCTTTACCCATGACGCGGGCGACGCGATGCTTCATGGGCCGGGAGGCTTTCGCGGCGATGAAACCCACGGGCGTGTTCGTGAACGTGGGCCGTGGCGGCACGGTGGATGAAGAGGCCCTGGTGGAAGCCCTGGAGACGGGTAGTATCGCCGGTGCCTGCCTCGACGTAACCTCACCCGAGCCCCCTTCGCCGGAAAGTCCGTTATGGGAGGCGAAAAACTGCCTGATCACCCCGCACCGTTCGGGTGCGTCCAATACGAACGAAGAGGCGGGTTATACAATGCTCATGGCCAACCTGGAGCGCTTTCTGGCTGGCGAGGAACTGTTAAGCCAGGTGGATCCCACCGAGGGATATTAGTCGTCTCTTACCCGTAAGGTTCTGTATAAAACGACAAAACACGTGTTTACCCCTTCTTTCCGTCATTCCCGCAAAGGCGGGCATCCACGGAAAAGGTTAAGGCGTTGCCGCCCCCACATAGAGCCCCGCTTTCGCGGGATGACGGTGAGTCGTGGCATGGACGGCGATGGCGATTCCTGGTCCCGGCCAAGCCGGGTCAGGCCGACGCCGGGGCACCGAGGGTGCCTTTGTTCAGCGGGTGGTAGGGGCGGCCCGGGATGAGTTCACCCTTCGAGGAGAATCCCTCGGGACGCCTGGCCAGGCGTTTGGCCAACAGGACGCGCCATTTTACCAGTTCGTCATGGTGAGCGTTTTCCGGGGCCAGGTTGTTTTCCTCGCGGGGATCGATCTCCAAATCGAAGAGCTGTTCCCTGCCTGAAACGGGCCGCCATATATACTTGTAGCGTCCGTCGGTGAGGGCGTGGAAGGCTTGGGCCTGGCTGTAACAGGGGGCGTGCTCGAAGTGCAGCCAGGGCCGTGTTCCGTCTTTCCCGCCGCGCAGGCAGGGCGCGAGATCGACGCCGTCTGCATGGGCGGGCACGGTGGCGCCGGCCAGCGAAAGAAGGGTGGGCAAAACGTCTTCCAGGCAGACGGGGCTGTTTACCCGCCGTCCGGCCTTGAAGCCCAAGGAAGGCGATCCCGCGATAATGAAGGGGATGTTTGCCGAACCTTCGTAAGGCTCGCATTTGCGGAAGTATCCATGGTCGCCCATCATCTCACCATGATCGGCAATCACCACAATCACCCAGGGCCGTCCCGCCCCTTCGCTTCGAGAAACGAAGTCGTCCACCAGTTTACCGGTTTCCGCGTCAAGGTGTTCGATGAGACCATAATAGCCCGCCTGTGCGCGATGGAGGGTCTCGCCCCGGAGCAGGACCCGGTGGCCGTTCGTGTCACCCTCGGGGCTGAGTGACGCCCAATCCACCCAGCCGCCCTGGGCCGGCGGCGGCATGGTCTTGTCGAGGTTCTCCCGGAACCACCGTGCCGGTGGAAAGAGGGGCGGATGGGGCGCATAGAAGGATGCGGTGAGGAAGAGGGGTTGATTCGCCGGGGTCTCGGCCACGATCCCGCGCGCCCGCTCCACGACCCAGGCGGTCGGGTGCAGCCTGTCCTCCAGGGGCCAGGGCGCGGCCTGCCAATGGTTGTAGGTCAGGCCGGTGTCGGCCACCAACTGTCGAATACCGCCCGTTTCGGGGGCGGCCTGCTTCAGGAAAGTGTCGTAGGCATCGTCATCGACATGGGTGGAGCCCCGGATCGCCCGCTGGTACCCGCATGTTCCGCTCTCGGGCAATTGGTGCATGTAACGGCCCACGAGAACGGTGGCGTAACTGTAATCCCCGAGCAATTCGGGGAGGGTGGGCGTGGCGAGGGGTTTTGCCTTGAAACCCACCACGCCGCTGGTCTGGGGGTAGAGGCCCGTCAGGAGGGCATAGCGCGCGGGAATGCAGGAAGGCACGGTGGTGTAGGCACGCCGGAACAACACCCCTTGGCGGGCCAGTGCGTCCAGGCGGGGCGTGCGCACGGCGGGGTGCCCCAGGATGGACAGACAATCCCCGCGCATCTGGTCGGGCATGACCAGGAGAAGGTCCGGTTTGAGCGCGACGTCCTCTCCATGGGCCGACAGGGCGGGCCGCAGCAACGACATGGCAGTCAGGCCTCCCGTCACTTTCAAGAAATCGCGGCGTCGTGGGTGACACATGGGATTTCTCCCCTTTAATCGCTATTCAGAAGCTTTCTCCGCCAGCTCGCCAAAGCGGTGAACCACGGCCAGGGCGGGGTCCAGGGGCACTTCGGCGTGTTTGGTACCCGGGGGCGTGGGGATACCGGGGGTGGCCCGAAGGGCTTTGCCGGCGAACTGGGGCAGCCATTCCGCCTCGGCATCGAGCATCTCGGCCACCATGGCGCGGATTTGCCGCAGATCGAGGCAGGCCGAGGTGAGCGGATCCACGGCGCAGGCGGCCATGGCGAGTTCGGGATCACCCTGCATGGCCGCGTCCACGGCCAGGCGCTGGACGTTCACGTTCATCATGTTCAGCGCGGCGCACTGGGGCGGAAGGTCGCCCACCACGGTGGGGTGCAGGCCGAGCCTGTCCGCGAAGACGGGAACTTCGGCGGTACAGCCGTTGGGCAGGTTGGTGATGTAGTTGTCGTTGCGCACGTTGCCCTGAAACTTGAAGACCTTGCCCGTCTCCAGGGCTTCCAGAATGTAGGAGCAGTACTCCACACTGCGCTTCGTTATGTCCGTCGGCTCCTCTTCGAGCATGTCCACCTTGTCGATTTCACCGGCGATGAGCTTGCACCACTTGTAGTACGCGCCCGACTCGCCGCCGAAGGCGGGTTCGTCGCAGTAGGTGTCGCGCTGGTCCTTGTTGGCCCGGAACCACGGCAGGTATTCGGACAGGTGGCCCGTGCTCTCGGTCATGAAGTAACCGAAGTGGCGCATCGTCTCGATGCGCACCTTTTCGTTGACATAGTACTCCGGCTGTTCGCAGCGCTCCTTGAAAAGCGGATAGAGATCCTTGCCCCGGTGCTCCATGCTCAGGAACCAGCCCATGTGATTGATGCCCGCCGCGAGGTAGTCAATCTCCTCCTTGGGCAGCCCCACGTAACCCGCGATAAGGTCAAGCGTGGTCTGTACGCCGTGGCAGAGGCCGACGTACTTGAGCCCCGGCACGGTGCCCAGGCTCCAGCAGATGGTGGCCATGGGATTGACATAGTTCAGCAGGTAGGCGTCGGGACACAGGCGCAGCACGTCGTTGGCGATGGCCAGCATCTCGGGCACCGTGCGCAGCGTGCGGAAAACGCCGCCCGGCCCCAGGGTGTCGCCAATGCACTGGTCAACCCCGTGTTTGAGGGGAACAAGATAGTCCTGCTCGAAGGCGTCCACGCCGCCGATCTGAAGCATGACAATGACGTAGTCGGCGTCCTTGAGCGCTTCCTCGCGGTCGGTGGTGATCATGGTGGTCGCGTCGAGGCCGTTGTCCGCGATAACCCGGTCGGCGTACTTCTTCATCCGTTCGAGCTTCGGCAGGGTGCGGCTCATGAAACGGAATTCACTGTTCCTCAGGGCCGGCGTGGCAACGATGTCCTTGAACAGGGTCTTGCAGAAGACAATACTTCCCGCGCCAATCATTGCGATTCTCGGCATGTTTCCTATCCTCCAGATCGGGTTTTCTGAAACAACCATGCCCATGCGGCCATGTTTCCGTGGGCCGGTCCCCCCAGTATGCCTTTTTCGGGTGCAAAGTTAAATGCCGGGAATTGCCTCCCCTTGGCGGGAATTGCTCCGCATGGGCGCGGTGGCGGGAAGGATCACGCGAGAGCGATGTTGTCTTTGCCTGCTGTCTTGGCCTTGTATAACGCCTGGTCGGCCCGGCCCGTTAACTCCTCCACGCTTTCCGGGGCCACATACTCGGCCACGCCAATGCTCATGGAAGTGCCATGCCGTTCCCGACTGCCGAACTCGGTCCGCAAACGCTCCGCCACACGGGCACACCTGGCCCGATCGGCGCCGGGCAGCAGCACGGCGAACTCATCGCCGCCAAAACGAAAACCCTCGTCGCCCATGGAAGTGCGGACCGATCCACGAATGGTATCACCGGCCACATGCAACACGGCGTCGCCCGCGGGGTGCCCCAAGGTGTCATTGACCCGCTTGAAATTGTCCAGGTCGATGAGCATGAGGGCGACGGGACTCCCTTGCTCCCTGGCCTTCGCGATGGCCGAGCCCATGCGGATATTGAAGGCGCGCCGGTTGCCGAGCCCCGTCAGTTCATCCCGTTCGGCGGCTTGCGCCAACAGCCGGTCCCGTTCACGCTTCTCCGTCACGTCCTTGATGGCAACAAAAATGATCCGGGCATCACCGGCATCCGTGACGGTGGCGGAGATGTCGGCGGCAATCGGTTTTCCATTGGCCCCCACCAGGGTGACATCGGCGATCATGCCGCGGCCGGTGGTATCGCAGAAGGCCAGCCACTGGCGAAAGCGTTCCCGTTCGGAGGCCTCCACGAGATCCATCACGGCCCGGCCTCGCAAACGATCCACCGCGAATCCCGTTATTTCATGAAAGGCCCGATTGGCATCCGTAATGAGGTATTCCGACTTGGCGAGGCACAGCATGCCATCCACGGCGAGTTCAAAGAGGCTTTTGTACTTGGTTTCGGCCACCCGTTGCCGGTGGCGCAACTCCCGCTCTTTGAAGAGGCGAATCAGCTTGGCGGCCAGTGCACTGGTGGGAAAGGGCTTGACAATAAAGTCATCGGCCCCCGCTTGGATGACCTCCACATAGGGGAAGCTGTCCGGGTAGCCCGTCATCACGATGATGTCCATTTCCGGGGCGCGTTCCCGAACGTGTCTGAGCAGTTCAAAGCCCTGCGTGCCCGGCATTATCATGTCGGTCACAAACACATCAAAGGCTTCCTGTTCCAGCGCGGCAAGCACCCTGTCCCCGTCCGGGTAACTGACCACCCGCGCCCCGAGCATTCTCTCTACCGTCAACTCCACAAGATCGACGATACCCTGCTGGTCATCGGCCACCAGGACACGAAACTTCCCGTAACAACGGTCAACCGTCGACCCGGGAGGGAGGGAATGGTTTGCTCTGTCCATACTCCTTCTCGCCAAATGCAGTTTTACGCGAAAAGCGTTTGGGGGGTGAAACCGCATTCCGTGGGTGTGACTCGCCGTTTATCAGCACTTGGGGCGACACACACAGCGAGACCCTGGTTCCGCCGCAAATCACGCTTAAATCAAGTCCCACAAGCCGCGGGTATTCTATAGGATGGCGGGTGGCTATTCAACACGTCGTGTCCGGTTGCGAGTTCACGGGGGATGACGGTTGATTGTGGCACGAATGGCCCGCACCCCCCTGGTTTCGCCAATGCCCCGTAAAGAAATATACTGGTAAGCGATTTTGTGTAATCCGCCTGTTCTCTGTGAAAACGGCTTCCCAAAAATGGCCCCGAAAACAGGAAGATAGGATGTCCTGCCAATGCGATACCCGATTATTGTTCTCATGCTTGTTCTTGCCGGGACGTGGTCGGCACGGGAGGCGGCGCCTTACCCGGACCGGGCGTTTTCCCGTCCGACGGCGGACCATGTCACGGCCTTCGAAACCGGTTCCGGGCTGATGCTGGCGCCGGGCGTGGCGGAACGGGCCGTGGCCTTTGACCACAACGAATTGCGCATCGTGCCCGCCGAGAACGGCGGTGTCCAAACCGAATGGCGTTTCCGCCGCCGTGACGGTTCGGAAAGCGGAACCCATGTGGCCATCGACGCAATGGTGCGTCGCGCGCCCCTCGCGGTGACCGTGCGGGTTACCAACGATTCCGCGCAAGACATGCCCTTCGCGCTTCATGGGCGGGAAATACCCTGGGAACCGGTTGCGGAGAATCGATCCCAGGCGTGGATCCTTGGTGAAACCCAGACCGTGCCCGCCGGGGCAACCCGGACTCTACGCTTCGATATGGCCCATCCCCAACCCGCGAACCCCGACGCGCCCCGTAAAAGCGTGCTCTATCCCCTGTCGGCACTGTATCTCCTGCCGGCCCATATCCAGGACGGTGTGGCGTACCGCTTTCTTTTGGCTGGTCTGACGCTTCACTACCCGCTGTCGGAGGCGGTGGAGGTGACGCGGCTCCAGGCAAACACCCCCGGGGTCACGGCGGGATCGCCCGTCATGATCGGCCTCGGCCTGACCGCGGGCGGGGATTTGAACAAGGTGACGTTGGAAGTGCGGCGCGGTACGCGCACCCTGTGGCGTATCGAACTGACCACCGCGGAGCGAACCTACCTGGCCGACAAGGGCACATGTACCCTCACGCGTGAAACCCCGTGGTACTTGCCGGAAGGGAGGTATACGCTCGGCGTCGTATACGACGGCTACCGCGTGGCGGGTCCTGAAGTCACCCTGGTGATTCACAACGACCGTCACCCCGACCTGCCCAGGGTAACCCGGCGCACCCACCTGGGCCGTCCCACGGTCTTCATCGACGGTAAGCCCTTCCCCTGGATCGGTTACAGCTCTTACGATTACCAGCCGGGCAACGTGGCCCAGTTCGCCGAGGGAAAACTCAGCGTGGTGTGTATCCCCACCGATGCCGGACGGCATGTCCATCACCATCCCGCCGCGCCCACGGTGCCCGCGCCGGGGGTACATGACTTCTCCGAACTGGACGAGCGGGTGGCCTTCTCGCTCCAATCCCAACCGGAGGCCCGGGTGATGTTGCGCATTTCGCTGGCTCCGCCTCACTTCTGGATGCAGGAACACCCGGACACCCTGGCGCGCGTGCGCACGAAACAGGGAAAGCTGATTCACGAGGAAACCGGATCGTACCAGGTGTCCATGACGGCGGAGGCTTGGCGCGCCTACCAGGCGGAACTGCTGCGGGGCCTGCTCGAACATTGCAAGGCCCAGCCCTGGGCTGATCGCTTCATCGGGGTATGGCTCACGGGCGGCGTCACGGAGGAATGGTTCGCCTGGGGAAGCAACGACGGTCTCTTCGCCGACTACGCCAAGCCGAACGAAGCGGCCTTTGCCGCGTGGTGCGCGGCCCGGGGGCTTCCCTGGCGCGCCATTCCCCAACCGGCCGAACGAAGGCGGCCGGGACACGACCTCTATCCGCCCGACGACGGGGGAAAAGCGGCCTCGGCCTATGCCCAGTTCGCCTCGGAGAGCACGGCGGATACTATCGCGTACTTCGCCCGCGTAGTGAAGGAGGCAAGCGCGGGGCGGCTCCTGGCCGGTGCATTTTATGGCTATGTAATACAGTTGGCGGGGGAACCCCGGCAGCATTTCAGCGGTCACTTCGCGCTGCGCCGTCTGCTGGATTGCCCCGACGTGGATTTCCTGGGCGGTATTCCCCTACACCACTACCGAACCCTGGGCAACGGCTACGACGGTCCAGTGACCGCGCGGGAGAGCATCGCGGCGGCGGGAAAGCTGTACTGTGACGAAAACGACCTGTTTTCCTGGCTCCATCCCATTCTCTGGCATCAACCCTATGACCCCGCCGACCCGCGGGGCGCCGCCATTGCCATGCACCGTCGCGTGGCCGCCAACGACCTGGTGCATGGATCGCAGCGGCAGTGGTTCGGCCTCATGGCGAGCTGGCACGACGACGAAGCCCTCCAACGGGAGTTTGCACGGCAATGCGAACAGGCGCGTACGGCACTGACCCTCGACCGCACACCGGTGGAGGAGATGGCCTTCGTGGTGGACGACACCTCTTTCGCCGCCACGCCGCCCGAGTCGTCCCTGCTTCGTTACACGAACGTCGCCCTGCAACGGGCCGTGGGCACGCTGGGCGCGCCACTGCGGGTGTGGCTCCTTTCCGATGTGGACCGCCTGCCCGACCGCGTTCGCTTCGTCGTGGTTGCCGATGCGCAGGCCGCGACGCCCAGGGACATTCGTAAACTCCAAGCGCTCATCGAGACGGGAGGCCGCACCATCCTGGTCGTGGGGCCGGCGGGACTGGCCGACCCGGTCACCCAGGCCTGGGACCTCGAAGCCCCGGCGCGGCTGACGGGTCTGCCTGTTATCGTGGAACCCGAAGGCGGTCCGGCGATGGTAACGCCGGCGCTTGAGGAAGGACCCGACACGGTCCGTCCACGCGCCCATGTGGAAGCTGGAGATGGCCCAAGGTATGCCGACGGAAAGACCGCTTTCGCCGAGCGGCCGCTGGCCAACGGTGGACGCCTCCTGTGGTGGGGCGTCCCCCCCATTTCGCGTGCCCTACTGCGAGAATGGATGGAGGAAGCAGGCGTATTCTTTTACGCCCCCATCGGGTGCCAGGTTAGTGCATCGCGCGAACTCGTCTCGATAATGTCCCCGCAGGCGGGAGATGTTTCCCTGCGGTGGCGAAGGTTCGTGCAGGTCACCGGCCTGTACGACGGCTGGCGGGGGGAGGGAGAAACCATGGTGTGTCCTTTCGCCGCGGGACAAACCCGCCTGCTGCGTCTCTCCACGACACCTTCCACACGCCGTGAACCATTCGCGAAAAGACCCGTTTCAGCAAACAGAACGCCCTGAACCAATACATGTACTGGCCGGCGCACCCGGTTGGCGGGAACGTTCTCGAGGTGTTTCCCGTTCACCGGGTTCACAACGACAAGGCCCCCCCGGCACCCCTTTCGTCTTTTTGAGAAATCTCAACCGGGATCCCTCGCAAACGAACGTTGATGTAACTTCGTTCGCCCCCCTTTCCTCATTCCGTACAGTATGGTTAACACCTTTTCCACAAGTTTTCCACAGGCTGCCACACCGCCGGCGAAACACGTTCCATCGTGGACGGTATCCTTTCCTATGGCATTGCCACAAAACAGTTTATCACCTGCTTAACGAGCCTCCGTTCCCGCTATGGCATCGGGCTCCCCCCAAGCCTTCCCCCGGTTGTTTATCCACCTTCGGCATGTTGGTGTTACGGTTTCTTTTTCCCGATTCAGGTTTGTTTTTGGCGGTTTTCCCAAAAACAGACACCGAACGCACCTGTTTGCGCCGAGAAATCACTATATATTGTGTACTCTCCATTTTAACATACTACATAGTGGTATATCATGGGTAAACCCTTGTTACAAAAGGAGAAAGGACATTCACAGGGGGTGGTAAAAAGGGTTGACAAAAGGGGTTAATGGTGGTATTGTAACGGTAGTTAGTGGGTAATTTGTGGGAGATTGCTTCGTAATGTACTACGGTGAGTCCAGTGCCTCCGTGGATGACAAGGGCCGGCTGAATGTTCCCGTTCAGTTTCGGTCCGTCATGGATGTGCTGGACCACGACACCTGGTTTATTACCCGCGGCTTTGACGGGGCGCTCTTTGTTTTCCACAAAGAGAAGTGGGAAGAAGTGTTGCAGGAGAGCCGTGGGACGCGGCTCTTGGAGCCCCGTATACTGGATTTCCGTCGAATGCTGGTGGGAAGCGTGTCAAAGGTGAAGCGCGACCGCCAGGGCCGTCTTTCGATTCCCGCTCATCTGCGTGAATACGCGGGCATCGACCGGGAGGCGATACTCATCGGTGTGGAAGACCACCTTGAACTGTGGAGCAAGGATGGCTGGCGGGCCTTTCAGGCGCGTCAGCAGGCGCAATACAAAGCGATGGCCGCGGAGTTGTTCGGCAGGCCGGCCTCGGCGGCGAACGAGGGAGACGAGCGGGATGCTTAAAACAGAACGGTTGGAGACGGGAGCGGTCACGGTGCTTCGGTTGTCTGGTGACATTGATGAAGATGGCCTGAATCAGCTTCGCACGGACCTGATGGCCTGTATTCAGGATCAGCGGTTCAACGTGGTGGTGAACATGGCCGGGGTGAAGTTCGTGAGTTACATGGGCGTTGGGGTGCTGGTGGAGCGGCTTCGCCAGTTCCGCGCGTATGGCGGCGACATGAAGCTCAGCGGCGTCAACCTCTATACGGAGCGCCTGTTTCGCATGGTGGGCATTTCGAAGGTTTTCGAGGTTCACAAGTCCGAGGCGCAGGCGATTCAGGTATACCAGGAAGCGGCCTGAGTTCGCCAATCCTCCGGGCGCGGCCGCCGTGGCGTTTGGGCACGGAGACGTGGAACGTCCCATGAGCACCCACGAACCGTCCCACATTCCCGTTTTGACGGAAGAGGTGCTTGCCTGGCTTGCGCCGCGGCCCGGCGGTTGTTATTTGGATTGTACCGCGGGTCTTGGGGGGCATGCTTCGGAGATCGCGGCCCGGTGCCCCGGTGGACGGCTGATAGCGCTCGACCGTGACCCGGCGGCGGTAACGCTGGCGTCGTCACGGCTGGCGGAATACCCCCACGCCCGCGTGCATCACGCCAACTACAGTGAACTTGAATCCGTTCTGGACGCTGACGGTGTTTCGACGGTGGACGGGATCTTGATCGACGCGGGAGTCTCGAGCATGCAACTGGACGATGAAACCCGCGGTTTTTCATTCCAGGAAGACGCTCCCTTGGACATGCGCATGGACACTTCCCGGGGACCCACGGCGGCCGAATTCCTGGCGGGGGTCACCCGCCGGGACCTGGTGAATATGCTTCGTCGCTTCGGCGACGTGGGGCCTGCGCGTCGCATCGCCGACGCCATGTTGCGGCGCCGCGAACGGGGCGTTCTTTCCACGACGGGCGACCTGGCGGCGGCGGTATCGGAAGCCTTGCCCTTCGTACAGGGTACTCCCGTGGAGGTGCGCACCGTTTTCCAGGCGGTTCGCATGGCCTTGAACAGGGAATTGGCCTCCCTTGAATCAGGGATCCGGGCCGCGATACGGCGGCTTCATGCCGGCGGGCGGCTGGTGGTGATCAGCTTCCATTCCGGCGAAGACCGGGTGGTGAAGAACCTGTTCCGCGACCTGTCACGGAAGCAACGTGAATTGCGTCCCGACGGGCGGGTTCGACATGTTATCAAAGCTTCGGTAAAACTGCTGACCCCAAAGCCCGTGGTTCCGGGACCGGCGGAGACGGCGCGCAATCCCCGCTCGAAAAGCGCGCGGCTTCGCGCCGTGGAACGGCTGGCGGCGCCGGCGCCGGATTCGGGGGCGTAGGCAATGCGGGTGGTCATCAGGGAACAGCGGAAGCAGGCGTTGTGGGATTGGCTTCGGTGGGCGCCCGTGGTGGCAATTCCGCTGTCGGTTCTTTTCGCCGACGCCTGGCTGCATGTTCAAAACTGGCGCCGGGATTTTGAACTGGGCCGTCTTGCCGAACGGCGGCAAGCGCTCTCGGCGGCCCTCTCGGAAGATCACGTGGTCGCCGCGAGTCTGCAAGACCTGGATCGGCTGGAATACATGGCGGACAAACTGGGGCTGGTGGAACCTGACCCGACACAAATCGTGACCATCAACGCCGCTTCTTTTCTTCCTGCGGCCCCGGACCCTTTCGCTTTGGCCTCGCTTCAAGCCGCCGATGCCCGGGACATGTCCGGGCATCCGGAGGCCGGGATGGTGCCGGAAGGGCCATTGGCCGATCCCCCCGTGTTGGAGGATATTCCCGACAGCCCGCCCGTGCGGGGCATCGGCCTGGTGACGCTTGAAACGGTCGAGGACGATCTTGAGGCGGAACTCCGGGCGTACACGGAAGTCCCACCGCGCTGACGGCGCATACGGAAAAGACGGAACACAGTGCCATGACCCTAAACCGAAGAGGACGCATCCGGCGCGACCAGGAGCGCTTCGGAGCACCGCCGGAGCGCCTTCAACGCGTGCGGCTTGGGCTGGTTCTGGGATGCGCCATGGTGGCGCTTGCCCTCATCGGGATTCGGCTCTGTTTCGTTCATCTCAACCCACGGAACGAATTGAGCCGGGAAGAGCGTGTACACATCGGGAAGGCCAACCTCTACAAGCCGCGCGGCCGCATTCTGGATCGAAACGAGACGCTTCCCCTGGCCACGGATAAGAAGGTGCCGTCTCTCTATGTCGTGCCCGAGGTGGTGCTGGCGGAGGACAGCGGCCTGGACCCGGCGGCCCTGGCCAATCAGTTGCACGACACGCTGGGATTGGAGGTGGACGCCGCCATGGACGCCATGACGCGGCGAACGGCGCAAGGGCGGCCCATGAAGTTTGTCTGGCTCAAGCGCTGGATTCGGGATCCCGAAGAACGGAACGCATTGCCCGCGATCATCGAGGCGGGCGCCGGGGCCTTCGGCGAGCGAAAAGAATCCATCCGGTTCTATCCCCAGGGTGACTCGGCCGCCCATCTGCTGGGCTTCGTAAACCGGGACGGCCAAGCCTCCGAAGGTGTCGAAAAGACCATGGATGCCTATCTCGCGTCGGTGCCCGGCAGCGTTCGGGCACGGAAGGCGTCGAACAAAGATGGCCGTTTCCTCCTGCCCTCGCTCACCCTGGAACGGGTGCAACCCGAAGGCGGCCACGACGTGGTGCTGACTATCGACATGGCCATTCAACATTCCCTGGAACGGGCGCTGGATGAGCGCATGGCGGCCTGCAAGGCGCCCCGTGGCATGGGCATTGTCATGGATCCGTATACCGGCGCCATTCTGGCCATGGCGACGCGGCCCGCCTTCGATCCCAACCGGTATGACGAGTTCGACGGATCGCTTCGAGCCAACCGGGCGGTCCTGGATATTTTCGAGCCGGGTTCCGCCTTCAAAATCGTGACCGCTTCGGCCGCCCTCGAGCACCAGCTTATCACGCAGGAGACCCAGATAGACCTGCTGAACGGGCGCTTTAACCCCTATGGACATACCATATCCGATGATCACCGAAACCCGGGGCTGCACCCCTTTTCTGAATGCTTCGCCGTTTCGAGCAATATCGCCATCATCAAGGTGGCGGCCCTGTTGGGTGAGGAACGCATGGAGGCGTGGATTCGACGCTTCGGTTTTGGAAGCACCACAAGCCGGGATTTTATCACCGAGAGCGCGGGCCTGTTTCGTCCCCGGTCGAAATGGTCCCGCCTTTCCATGGGGTCCCTGCCCATGGGACAGGAAATCGGCGTGACCATGCCCCAATTGGCCCGCGCCTATGCCGTCATCGCCAACGGCGGCTACCTGGTTGAACCCTATTTCATCGAGAAGGTGGTCGATGCCGCGGGACAAGTGCTGTACCGGCACCAGCCGCTGCCCCCCAACCGCATTCTTTCCGGGCGCACGGCCGCGACCATGCGCGAACTCTGCCGCCTGGTGGTGGCTGAGGGCACGGGCAAGCCCGCGAGTATTCCCGAGTACCGCGTGGGCGGCAAGACGGGTACGGCCCAGGTGGCCCGCAAGGATGGCCGGGGCTATGACCCTCATTTGTGGACCCCCGTCTTCGCGGGCTTCGCGCCCGTGAGCAAGCCCCGGCTCGTGGCGGTGATCGTGGTTCCCGAGCCCGCCATACGCCTTCACTACGGCGGTTATGTCTGCGGCCCCGTGTTCCGGGACGTGGTACGCGAAGCCCTCATTCGGCTGGGGGTTCCGGAGGAACCCGTCGAAGACGCCGGTGATTCGGGCGCCGGGGGGATTAAACTGGCCGACAGGAGCGGTGGCGCCATTGAAGGCACCCCCTTCCTGGACCTGGAATCACTTGACAGCCTGGAACTTGTGGCGCGGGATTCGGATGAAAGCAGGGAAGAAACGGGGATGCCCGATTTCCGCGGCATGACCAAACGGCAGGTGCGCGACGCCCTGCGTGAACTGGGAGTTCCCTGGGATCCCCGCGGCGCGGGCTGGGCCGTTTCCCAGGATCCGCCGCCCGGCACGCCCATATCGGAAGTGAAGCGGTGCGGCATTGTGTTCGCCTCGAAGGCGGTTGAGGAAATGCATGCAACTGAAAACGCTGTGGAAACGGCTGGCTGAAGCCGGCGTGGTGGACGGAGCTGGTCTTCCGGAGCTGGAGCTTTGCGCCGTCACCGAAGACAGCCGGTGCGCGCGCCCCGGCGGGCTGTTTATCGCCTCGAAGGGCGCTCACGTGGACGGTCATGACTATGCCGAAGCGGTGGCGGCGGCGGGATGCGTGGCCATCGCGGGCACGCGGGAGAACCTGTCCGAACTGGCGGGCCTGCCCTACCTTCGGGTGGCCGATCCCCACCGTGCCGCAGCCCTGGCGGCCCACGTCCTGGCCGGGGATCCCTCGCGGGACATGACGGTCATCGGCGTGACGGGAACCAACGGCAAGTCCAGCACTATCGCGCTGGTGGCCGCTGTATTGGAGGCCGCGGGCCACCGCACGGCGCAATTCGGCACGCTGGGATACCGCATCGGGAAAAAAAACCACGAAGCAAAGCATACCACCCCCTTCGGCGAGGAACTGGCCGACATGTTTCGTCGCGCGCGGAACGCGGGGCGTACCCATGTGGTGATGGAGGTCAGCTCCCACGCCCTCGACCAGGGGCGCGTGGCGGGCATTGATTTCGACGTGGCAGCCTTCACCAACCTGACCCGGGATCACCTGGACTATCACGGCAATATGGAGGCCTACGCACG
Organism: Candidatus Hydrogenedentota bacterium; assembly: GCA_024278275.1. GTDB lineage: Bacteria > Hydrogenedentota > Hydrogenedentia > Hydrogenedentales > JAJRTN01 > JAJRTN01. Next base: position 78,706 of record JAJRTN010000002.1, on the reverse strand, counting down.
CGCCAAGCAACGTCTTTTCTCGGGGCTGGATCCCGCGGCGGGCCTGGCCGTGATCAACGTGGATGACGCGGCGGGCCAGGACTTCGTGGCCGCTACCCCGGCCAAGGTGATCACTTATGGCCGGACCGGCATGTGCCGCGCGACCGGTGAAACGACCCGGGTGGGCGGTACGGCCTTCACCCTGGAAACGCCCTGGGGCACGGCCCCGGTGGCCCTGAAGCTGCTGGGTACGCACAATGTATACAATGCGCTTTGTGCCGCGGCCATTTGCGGCGGCCTGGGGGTGGCCGTGCCGGTGATTGCGGAAGGGTTGGGCACGTTGTCCTCGGTGCCGGGCCGTTTCGAGTCCATCGACGCCGGACAGGATTTCCATGTCGTGGTGGATTATGCCCACACGCCCGACGGCCTGGCGAACGTACTGCGCGCGGCAAGAAGTATCTGCGGCGGTCGGGTCATCTGCGTGTTCGGTTGCGGCGGCGACCGGGATAAAGGAAAGCGCCCGAAGATGGGCGTGCTGGCGGCGGAATTAGCTGATTTCTCCGTGGTCACCTCGGACAACCCCCGCACGGAAGACCCCCATCGCATTCTCCTCGACATCGAAATGGGGATGCAGCGGCTGCGCCACCGCAAAGGCGACGACTATTGGGTCATCGAGTCGCGGGAGGAAGCCATTCGCGCGGCCCTGGGGCTGGCCAAGCCCGGGGACCTCGTGCTTATCGCGGGAAAGGGCCACGAAGACTATCAGATCATCGGCACGGAGAAGATCCACTTTGACGACCGTGAACTGGCCCGCCAGATTCTCGGGGGGAATTGATCTTGGGCTGGGAGTACGGACTGGAAGAACTGGCCGCGGTCACCGGGGCCATCCCCGCCACGGGCGCGAAGGTCTTCACCGGGGTTTCGACCGACACACGCACCCTCCGTCCGGGAGACGTGTTTTTCGCCCTGAAAGGGGAGCGTTTCGACGGTAACCAGTTCGTCGAAAAAGCCCTGGACGGGGGGGCGGTGGCGGCGGTGGCTTCCAACCCACCGGAAACGGAACGAACCTCGTGCCTCATCGTGCCTGATGCCCTCGCCGCGTTACAGGCCTTCGCCGCGCACCACCGCATGATGCACGACATCCCGGTCATCGCCATCACCGGTTCCTGTGGCAAGACCTCCGCGAAGGACTTCACCGCGGCCCTGCTCGAAACCCGGGGGCCGGTGACGAAAACGCGGGGTAACCTGAACAACGAAATCGGCTGTCCCCTCTCCCTGCTGCGCATTGACGAGGACACTCACCGGGCCATCATCGAGATGGGCGCGAACCACGCGGGGGAGATCGCCCGGCTGTGCGAACTGGCCCGGCCGACGGAAGCCGCCATCACCCTGGTGGCCCCGGCCCACCTGGAGGGCTTCGGGAGTGTCGAGAAAGTGGCTGAAGCCAAGGCCGAGATCGTCGAGGGACTCGCGGAGGACGGCTGTTTCTATGTAAACACGGACAACCCCTGGTGCGTGGCCATCGCCGAAGGTTTCGCGGGTGAAAAAGTGCGCTTTGGAAAAGAAGGCGATGTGAGCCTTCGCTCTTGTGCCTTTGACCGTGGAGGCGAGTTGCGCCTGGAGATCGACCCCGTCGGTCCCCTGCGGCTGCCCCTGCCCATCCGCGCCCAGGCCACCAACATCCTGCTGGCGGTGGCCATCGGACTGCGTCACGGGGTCACGGATTTCGAGGAGCCCCTCCGCGCCGCCTGCCGGGCATCCACCCGGTTTCGCGTGGAGCGGATTGGCCCTTTTGAAGTCATGGACGACACCTATAACGCCAACCCCGCGAGCATGAAGGCGGCGCTGGAAGCGCTGGGAGAACGTCCCACCACCGGTGTCCGGATCGCGGCGCTCGGCGAAATGCTCGAACTGGGCGACGCCGCCACGGGGCTGCACGGCGAAGTGGGCGAGGAAGCCGCGGCCCTTGGTGTGACCCACCTGTTTGCCCGGGGACCTCACGCCCGTGATATGATCACCGCCGCGCGGCACGCCGGCGTTGTTCACGCGGAGGCCATCGACGACCACCCCGCCATGGCGCGCGCCATTCAGTCCGCCGCCCCGGGAGGCGGCCTGCTACTGGTCAAAGGTTCCCGAGGCATGCGGATGGAACGGGTGATCGAGGAACTGAGGCGCTTGTTCGATTCCCACGCCACCCCCCCCGAGGACGATGGATGATCTATTACCTGACCCAGGCCCTCATGCCGCACATCAGCGCGCTGGATGTGTTTCGTTACAACACCGTGCGCGCGGGGGGGGCGGCCCTGACGGCTTTTCTCTTTTGTCTGCTCGCAGGACCCAGACTGATCGCTCTCCTTCGCATGTTGAAGGCGGGACAGTACATCAAGAAGGACCACGTGGCCGATCTCCACGCGCTGCACAAGGGCAAGGCGGGAACGCCGACCATGGGCGGCGCCATCATGCTCCTTTCCACGCTCCTGAGCCTGTTGTTGTGGAGCACCTTGACGAACCGCCTCCTGTGGGTGGCTTTGGCCGTCCTGCTCATGCTGGGCGCCGTGGGTTTCCTGGACGACTACATCAAGTTGCGCCGGAAACATAACGACGGCCTGAGCGCGCGGGCCAAGTTCGCGGGGCAGATCATGACCGGGCTCCTGCTGGGGGGGTATCTCTTCCTCTACCCCATCACCGTGAACGCCTCCTACGTGCGCACCCAGGACGTGCTGGATTTCCCGAAACTGGCGAAGGCGGTTGCCGGGGCGTCCAACGCGGGAGATGTCAAGCCACTGGGCCGTGTCTGGAACGCCTTGTCCCCGGAAGGCCGCGAGACCTTTTCTCGTGCGGCGAAAGAATTATTCATCGATGGAGATGATCGAACCGCGCTGCTGACGGCGCTGAACGAGACCCTGACGTCGCGCGACGTGTACGCGCCGGGGGTGTGGCCGCTCCATGGGTTGAACGGGGAGGCGCAGACGCTGATGGCGCACGGCACGGACGGAATACCGGAAAGCAAGGTGGTGCGCGTCAACCGTCTCCTGCTGGAGGCGGTATTGCCACAGGCCCTGGCGCGCAGCGTTCGCAACCTGCACACCAAGGTCGGCGTGCCCGGCCTGAAGGACGTGCTCATCCCGCTGGGGCCGTTGTATATCCTTTTCGTCATCATTCTGATCGTGAGTATTTCCAATGCCGTGAACCTGACGGACGGTTTGGACGGTCTCGCGGTGGGCACGTCCATCATCTCCATCCTGGCCTACACCGCCATCGCCTACGTGGTGAGCCGGGCCGACTGGTCGCGCTATCTCTACCTGACCTACGTGCCCGAGGCGAGCGAACTGTTCGTGTTCGGCGCGACCCTGCTGGGCGCGGGACTCGGTTTCCTGTGGTTCAACGCGCACCCCGCGGAGGTTTTCATGGGCGACACGGGATCGTTGGCCCTGGGCGGCGCCATCGGCACCATGGCCGTTCTCACGAAACAGGAACTGCTGTTGCCCATCGTGGCAGGGCTTTTCGTTATCGAGGCCCTGAGCGTGGTCATCCAGGTGGGGTCCTTCAAGCTGACGGGAAAGCGCGTCTTCCGCATGGCCCCCCTGCACCACCATTTTGAACTCAAGGGCTGGCCGGAAACCAAGGTCACCATGCGCTTCTGGATCATTGCCCTGCTCTTCGCCCTGCTCAGCCTCGCCACGTTGAAGCTGCGATAATGGCTTAGTCCCCCAGCGGTTGAGTCTTGTTCAATAGGACACGAAAATGAGTTGATGAGCCCCACACGCCCCCAACCGTTATTCCCGCAAAAGCGGGAATCTATGAAAAAGGGCAAGGCCTTTACGCCAACCCATGGTTCCCCGCTTGCGCGGGGATGACGGTTTCGACGATGTTGAGCGGAATACCGTCGGCGCGCGGCGTTTCCGGGCACGTGACGATGTGGGTGCCCGTTCCGGGCCGGGTACGCGGCCCACGGGACGCCCGCGACATACATTCCCACGGAGGACCGTGGGAACGAGGAAAAACATTACGTGAACATGCGGGACCAGAAGGTTACGGTGGTCGGCATGGGCCGGTCCGCGCTGGGCGCGGTGAAGCTGCTCCTTCATCACGGGGCTGATCCGTTCGTTACCGACGCGTCCGAGGGGCCGGCGCTGGCGCCCCACGTGGCGGCCCTTGACGCGCTGGGCGTACCCCACGAGACCGGCGGTCATGGCCCCCACGCTTTTGCGGACACCGCGCTGGTCATCGTCAGCCCCGGCGTGCCGCCTTCCATTCCTCCCCTCGTGGCCGCCCGGTCGCGGGGGATACCCGTAATGGGCGAGTTGGAATATGCTTCGCGCTTTCTCGCGGGAACGCTGTTGGCCGTGACGGGCACCAACGGAAAGACGACGGTGACGGAATTGCTGCGCCACCTTATCGAAGGCTGCGGCCGTTCGGTGGCCCTGGCGGGCAACAACGACACGCCCCTCTCCGAGGTGGCGCTGTTGAACCCCGCGCCGTCCTACGTGGTCACCGAGGTCAGCAGCTACCAATTGGAAACGTGCGACACCTTTCATCCCCACATCGCGACCGTGCTCAACCTTACGCCGGATCACCTGGGACGGCACGGCGATATGGAAACCTACGGCGCCGTCAAGGCCCGCATCTTTTCACGCATGGCGCCCGGTGACGTGGCCGTGGTCAATGCGGACGATGTCCGAACACGGGCGATGGACGTACCGCCCGGCGTTTTCCGCGCCGCTTTCAGCGTTAACCACCCGGTCGGAGAAGGCGTTTACGTCGCGGACGATGGCTTCCACGTTCAGGGCCGGCGCGTGACGTCATCGACAGACAATCCCCTGCCGGGGCGGCACAATCGCGCGAACGTGGCCGCGGCGTTGACCATGGCGCGAGCCGCCGGCCTGGATTGGGATCGTGTCGTCTCCGCGTTGCGGACCTTCCGCGGCGTGGAGCACCGCATCGAACCCGTCCTCGACGCGGACGGCGTCTCGTGGTACAACGATTCCAAGTCCACCAACATCGACAGCCTGCGCGTGGCCCTGGAGAGCTTTGAACGGCCCATCATCCTCCTGGCGGGCGGACGCGGCAAGGGGAGTGATTATGGCGTGCTGCGGGACCTGGTGGCCCGTACGGTCAAGGCCCTGATCACCCTGGGCGAGGATGCCCCCTTACTGGAGGCGGCCTTTGGCGACCTGGTGAAGACCTCGCGCGCCGCCGGCATGGCGGAGGCCGTCACGTTGGCCCGGGAAAACGCCGCACCGGGCGATGTCGTCCTGCTTTCGCCGGGCTGCGCCAGTTTTGACCGGTACGCGAACTTCGAGGAACGGGGCCGGGATTTCAAGGCCTGCGTCCGGCGCCTGGCCGGGGAGGCCATGACATGAGACGGGAAACCACCTTGCTCATTGTCAGCGTGCTCACGCTTACGGCGATAGGTCTCCTCATGGTCTACAGCACGGGCGCCGTGGACAACACCATTTCCTGGAAAACGCAGTACTTTCACGCGGCGCTGGGCCTGGTAATCATGTTCATCGCCACGCGATTCGATTACCATCGCTTTCGTGACGGCGCCATCTACCGATCACTGGTGATCATTTCCATCGTGCTGCTGGTGCTGGTGCTTATCCCCGGCGTTGGCAGAGAGGTGGACGGCGCGCGGCGCTGGATCCTCCTCGGCGCCGCCCGGTTCCAGCCCGCGGAACTGGCGCGCTTTGCCCTGGTGGTGCTTCTCGCGGCGAAACTGACCCAAAACCGGGACGTGGCACACACCCTTTTCGGCGGTTTTCTGCCGCCTTTTCTCATCGCTTTGTTTTTCACGGGCATGGTCGTGCTGGAACGCGACCTGGGTATTCCCGCGATGATGATGGGTGTTGCCATGGTGATGATGTGCGTGGGCGGGATCCGATGGCGTTATCTTCTGGGCAGCATGATCGCCGTGGGGGCGGGGGCGGGCCTGCTGATCATGGTTTATCCCCACCGCGTGCGGCGTTTCGTCAGCTTCCTCGACCCGTGGGTGGATCCGGGAGCCAGCGGCTACCAACTCATCCAGGCGCTCTCGGCCTTTGCCCAGGGCGGTACCTGGGGGCGCGGCGCGGGGGCCGGTGAACAAAAACTCGGCTACCTGCCCGCCGCGCACACGGACTTTGTTTTTGCCATCCTGGGAGAGGAACTCGGCCTGGTGGGCACCATCACGGTCGTGCTGCTCTACGCGGCTCTCTTCTATGCCGCCATCCGCATTGCCATGAACGCAAGCGATCTTTTCGGCACCCTTCTCGCCACCGGTCTGGGCACCCTGGTGATACTGCAGGCCGCTTTCATCATGGCGGTAAACGTCGGTCTCCTGCCGACGAAAGGACTGCCTTTGCCCTTTATCAGTTTCGGGGGCACCGCGTTGATCATGTCCCTAGGGATGATGGGGGTACTCGTCAATATCGGCGTCCAGGCCACGGAACCCGAACCCCTCCGAAAACTCATGCCCACCGGGAAGTAACCGGGGTGGGGCTCAATCCGCCCTTGTGTTTCAGACGGATCCGGGGCATACTGACCAGGGCGTGCGGATACGGACTCGGGGGGAAGGGAGGTGCGGACATGGCCGGTACGCGGTCGCGGACGGGATTCCGCCGATGGCGATTGATGGTGTTGGTGTCGATTTTGGCTGTTCTTTCCGTCGCGGGCGCGTTGTTCCACGCGGTTGTGTGGCATTATGAAAGGCAGCTTCGGGTCATGGGGGAGGCAATCGTGGCCGGTTACAACGAATCCGACCCGGAGCCGGTTTCCGACCTTGGCCCGGAGGCTTGGGTGGAAATCGACACGACCATGGCTTTCAAGCACCTGTTTTTCGGCGAAAAGACCGGGAAAATCACGCTTACCATTCACCCCTACCCCCACGCGCCCGTGCGGGAACTGGGTGGCATTTCCTACATCTATACCCATCGTGATGGGGTCTGGGAGCAGGAGATGAGTTACCACGAGGAATTCTGAGAGGATGTGTATTGCACGAAACGGGTGAGCCGGCGGAAGCGTTTGGGAACGCTGAACGCCACTTGACACCACGGTTGTTCAACCGCGAACCATTCCGGCTCCCGCTTTTCGCCCAAACCCGTTTGGTGAAAGGCAAAGCCCGTTATTGCACATGGACTGATTCGCGGGACACGTCCTGGAACTCACCACGGCCCCATTTCCTTCCACGGGCTTGACAGATCCCCCCGCCTTCCGCATAATCAGGCGATTCTCGGGAAGGAGTGTACGTCGTATTGTTTCACCAGCAACCGGTCCGGACGGCCCGTCATGTGCCCACGCGCATCCCGCGCACGTCCGCGCCACGGGGAAAATGCCCATGTTCAACGGTTTCTTCAACATTCCAGAACCTGTCAACGAGCCTGTTCTCTCCTATGCGCCCGGCACCCGGGAGCGCGCTGAACTTCAAGCGGTGCTGAAGGATATGCTGGCCAATCCGGTCGAGGTGCCCATCCTCATCAACGGAGAGGAGGCACGATCAGGCGACCTCGTCGAAATGCGCTGTCCACACCGACGCGACCAAAGCCTCGGAACCTATCATAAGGCCACCGAAGAACATGCCCACCAGGCCATCGCCGCGGCCAACGAGGCCAAGGGCGCCTGGTCGGAGATGCCCTGGGACAACCGGGCGACGGTGTTGCTGAAAGCGGCGGAGCTGTTGGCGGGCAAGTACCGACAGGTGCTCAACGCGGCGACCATGCTCAGCATGAGCAAGACCCCGCACCAGGCCGAAGTCGATTCGGCGTGCGAGTTGATCGATTTCTGGCGCTTCAACCCACACTTCATGACCAAGGTTTACCATGACCAGCCCCGGTCGTCGGCACAGGTGCTGAATTACATGGAACACCGGCCTCTCGAAGGCTTCGTCTTCGCCATCACACCGTTCAACTTCACCTCCATCGCGGGGAATCTGCCCACGGCCCCGGCGCTGATGGGCAACGCGGTGGTGTGGAAGCCGGCTTCAAGCGCCGTACTGCCCGCTTATTACATCATGAAGATCCTGAAGGAAGCGGGCATGCCCGACGGCGTGATCAACATGGTGCCCGGCCCCGGCCCGGTCATTGCCCCCCCCGTGCTCAACCACCTGGACCTGGGCGGCATTCACTTCACCGGCAGCACACAGGTTTTCTCGACGATTTGGCTCGCCGTGGGATCGGACATCCGAAAATACCAGTCCTACCCGCGCATCGTTGGAGAGACGGGCGGCAAGGATTTCGTGGTGGCCCATGAATCGGCGGATGTGGAGGCGCTGGTAACGGCGCTGGTACGGGGAGCTTTCGAATACCAGGGGCAGAAGTGTTCCGCGGCCAGCCGCGCCTACATCCCCGACACCATATGGCCCGCCGTGCGCGACCGCCTGCTGGATGAAACCGCCACCATCAAGATGGGCGACGTCTGCGATTTCTCCAACTTCATGTGCGCCGTTATCGACCAGGCGGCTTTCCGCACCATCTCGGGCTACATCGACTACGCGAAGAACAATCCCAACCTGGAGATCATCGCGGGCGGGGGCTGCGACGATTCCGAAGGCTATTTCATCGAACCAACCATCGTGGTGTCGAAAGACCCCAAGTCAAAACTCATGTCCGAGGAAATCTTCGGTCCCGTCCTCACGATCCACGTCTACGAAGCGGATGATTTCGACGGCGCCCTTGACCTCTGCGACACGACCAGTCCCTATGCGCTCACCGGGGCGATTATCGCCCAGGACCGTGACGCGGTGGTAAAGGCCACCCGGCGACTTCGGCACGCGGCGGGGAACTTCTACATCAACGACAAGCCCACGGGCGCCGTGGTGGGCCAGCAGCCTTTCGGCGGCAGCCGCGCTTCGGGCACCAACGACAAGGCCGGGTCCTGGCTCAACCTGGAACGCTGGGTATCGCCCCGTACCGTGAAGGAAAACTTCCTGCCACCCACGAACTACCGCTATCCCTACATGGATGGCGGGCCGAAAAAGGAAGACGAATAATCAAACGCGGCGCGGCCGGTAGCGGTCGCGCCGCTTCTTCATGGATACTCCGGCTTTCTGAGCCCAACCGGGTAAGGGTGTGATTTTCCGAAAACCGTTTCCGCCAAGAACGTTGTGGAAAGGTGCCGGGTCGCTATGTGCCTTTTCGGGGCTCGTGATATGGATTCTTTCCATGTGATCGCTTCGCCCGCTCACGGACCAGCGCTCACGACCAAACCGTCATTCCCGCGAACGCGGGAATCCACGGGAAAGGTTCAGGGGTTACCCTGCCATGGAGCCCTGCGTTCGCGGGGATGACGGTTTTGGAACGCACCAACGCCCCAACCGGTATTATTAGCGACACCGGTTTGGGGGCCCATGTCCAAGGGGGGCGAAACGTCCGCGATACGGGATGACCGTCTCAGAGGATCCACTTGCCGCCAGGACCCATTTCGGGCAGTTGAACGACGGACTCCTCCACCGAACCGCTTCCATCGCAAACGGTGCAGTCCGCGCCCATGATGGAACCCGTTCCGAAACAGTTCATACAATCGCGGCGCACGGTTTCCACCCGGCCGTGCTCGCGGCGCTCGCGTCGGCACTCGAAGCAAAACTGCTCCCGGTCCTCGTCGTGGTCGGCGGGACCCACCACATAGGACTTGCCACACCGGCGACAATCGTGCGTGGACTGCTCCATGGCGTGCGTTCCTTCCCTTCGTGCCTTTTCGCCCAAGGCCAAGATACCCCAACGGGGCAGGTCTGTCAAGCAGACGGGACAACGGGATAAACGGCGACAATGGGATGGAGCCGCCGGGTCCCGCCGGCGGCGCTATTCGCTATCGTGGCGCCCCGTCTTCCGGCCGGCGAAATGCAGCATCAGAAGAAGCACGCCCACGCCCAACAGCAGGCCCCCCGCCACATTGTCCAACATGCGTTGTTGCGCCGTGAGCACGATGCCGGGGAGCAGCGGCGTGATCAGCACCAGCGCCCCGATAAGCAGGAGGACCGCGCCATTCAGCAGCCCCAACCCGAGGCCTTTGTTCCTTTTTGAATCCGTCACAACATCAATCCCCTATGCGCCATGGAAGTAGTATGTCCAGAACAAGTACACAAGAACGGTTACGCAGAGCATGGCGGCGCCGAAGCGCAGTACCCGCGGCGAGGAACCCAGCAAACGCTCGTCGCCCTCGGGTATTTCCCGCTCCGGGGGAGCGTGATCCACCATACTCACGATGACGGTGATGAACGCGGTCACGGTAAACGTGATGATGGTGCGGAAATAAAGATCATCCGAGGCAATGTCGGCCAGGTAGCCCTTCTGAGCCACAAACACCAACCCCACGGCGGTGCAGCCTCCAATGGCCAATCCGGCGATAGCCCCGCGTGCGGTGGCCCGGTGCCACAGTACGCCCAGGAGCGAGATGGCCCCAAAGGGCGGCATGATCGTGGCCAGCACGGACACGGCGAAGAGGAACATGCCGTCGGAGTTCCGGCTCACGATCCACGCCGTGCCGATGGCGGCGAGGGTGAACACGACGCCCGCCACGCGGGATACGCCCACATAATGTTCCTCCCCACGCCCTTTCACAAGAAGCTTACGGTAGATATCGGTGGTGAACATGGAGCAGAAAGCGTTGATTTGCGAATCGGCGCTGGACAGGAAACCGGCAATGAGGCCCACCACGGCGACGCCGTAAAGACCGGCGGGCAGGTACCGATGTACCAGCATGGGCATGGCGTAGTCGCCTTTTTCCAAATCCGGGAAAAGGAGCACCGCGCACAGGCCCGGCACCACGATGACGAAAGGCACGATAAGCGCGTACCACACGGCGGCGCCCATGTAGCTGATGGACGCGGCCTCCGGGTCCTTGGCGCAGAGGGGCCGCTGGACCACCTGTGCCTCGCACGACCAGTAGCTCAGCCCCATGAAGATCATGCCGAAAAGCAGGATGGGCAGGGAACCGAACTTGGTCGTTTCAGGCCAAAGGTTGTTGTGCGTCTCGGGGAGCTTGGCCGCCAGCCCCGCCAGCCCGCCGATGGACGGATCGTGGAGAGCCATGTAGCCCACGATGACCAACGGAAAGAACATAAGACAGATTTGCAGCACGTCAGTCGCCACCACCGCGCCCAGCCCGCCGGCCAATGTGTAGAATGCGGCGACAATGGACAAACCAACGATGCAAAGGTAGAGATTCCAACCGAGCATGGTGTTCAGCACCAGCGCCCCGCCGTAGATGTACAGGCCCAGGTTGAAGAGCATCCAGACAAAGGTCCAGATAATGCTGTAGGCGTTGCCCACGGCCGGGGCGTAGCGTTTTTCGAGCCAGCCGCCCAGGGAATAGACATTGTAGCGCCGGAGCCGGTGCATCAGCAGCAGCGCCACAATCACCAGGACAATGCCGTTGCTGAAAATGATGTGGGCCATGACAATGCCCACCACGTAGACCGCGCCGGTCAATCCCAGGAAATCGTTGGCGTTGAGGTTGGTCGCCACGGTGGAAAACGAAGCGATGATGCCCGGCACACGCCGTCCCGCCAGGAAGGCCCCTTCCATGGTGGTGGTGTTGCCGTGCATGCGCATGCCCCAGAGAACGACCCCCACGACAAACACGCCAATCATCGCCCATTCGGTGATGAGCAGTGATCCTTCCATGAGCTTCCTCCCGCTGACGTGATTCCCCGTTGAACAAAGCGGGGATGGTGGTTATGGACGAAACGGTCCCCGTTGACCTCCCGCCCGTGGTGAGATGAGTTTACCCAACCCATCCGCCTTTCGCAAGGGGCGGGAACACACGGACGTACACGGACTGGCGCAGCCCCAGTCGGTGCCCGTGTTTGTCGGTGTCCGTCCGCGTTCGTCCATCCCCCCGCTACCGTCCCCGACGGTTCCAGTCGCCATCGACAAACATGTTCAGCCCCGGGTCCTGGATGACGCCGTCCACCGTCACCGGCGGATGCTCCGCAATGTATTCCTCGTTGAGTTCAATACCCCAGCCGGGCCCCCCGGGCAGGGCGAAATGCCCGTCCACCACCTCGGGATAGGGCGCGCCCACCTGTTTCACGTCTTCGTCGACAAAGTCGTTGAAGTGCTCCAGTAAGAAGCCGTTGCGCAAACCCGCCATAAGGTGAAGGGCCGCCGTGGTGGAGACGATGCCGCCCACGTTGTGGGGGGCCACCATCATGGAATGGGTCTCGGCGGTGGCGGCGATCTTCTTCACTTCCAGCAGCCCGCCGCACTGGTTGATGTCCGGCTGAATGATGTGGCACGCCCGGCGCGCGAACAAATCACGGTAGGCGTTGGCGCTGTAGAGGCGCTCCCCCGTGGCGATGGGAAGCGGCGTGTGCCGGGCGACCAACGCGAGGGCGTCAAGGTCGTCGGGACGGCAAGGCTCCTCGAGCCAGCCCGGTTGGAAGCGTTCCACGGCCCGGGCGATTTCGATGGCCTGGTGCGGTGCAAAACGGCCGTGCATCTCGATCAGCAATTGAGCGGCCTCCCCCACAGCATCATGCACCGCCTCGATGAGGCCGATGGCGTGGTGAAAGGCGGGACGGCTTAGTGCCAGGCCGCCATTGCCGAAGGGATCGAACTTCAGGGCGGTATAGCCCCGGTCCACCACGCGCCGGGCCGCCGCGGAGAAGGCCTCCGATGCGCTCCACCCGGTACCACCCGTTGGCGTAGGCGGGGATACGGTCGCGCACCTTGCCGCCGACCAACTGGTAAACCGGCAGCCCGGCGGCCTTGCCGATGCAGTCCCAGCAGGCCATCTCGACCAGGGCGAGGCCGGTCATGGCCACTTCGCCCGCCACGCCGAAATCATCGCGCGTCACCCGCTGGTAGAGCGTCTCGATGTCATGCACGTCGGCACCCATGAAATGGCCCTGCTTGTCACGAAGGTATTCGAGGACCGTGTGGGTTTTGCCGACCACTCGGGCCTCGCCCACGCCGGAAACCCCCACGTCGGTTTCAAGGATCAGGTAGGTCAAGTTGCGCCAGGGGGTACCCAGGATGAGGGTGCGATAACCGGTGATTTTCATGGTTAATTCCCTTCATATGTCGCCGGGCGCGGCGAGAATTGTGTATACTCATGCCCGCGTCGGTGGGTCCGTCAAAGGTAAGCGTTTACGACACTCCGCTGCCGTTCCCGAAAGTGGAAACAAACAGGAGCAGGTACAGGGAACCGGCTCTTTTCTCATGTGGCACGGCCGGGGCGGCTGTACCACATTCGGAAGTCATCCGTGCCACGGTATTCCCCGTGAACGCTTCCCGCCAAACTACCTGAAAGAACAGCCCGTGAGCAATGAAATCCTGAAGAAACTTGCCGAAGCCACGTCCTGTGAAGTACGCGCCGATGACATGACGCGCCAACTTTATGCGACGGATGCCTCCATCCACCAGGTCACGCCACAAGCCGTGGCCTTCCCAAAAAACGCCCAAGAGACCGCCTCGGTGATTGAGGCCGCCATTGCGGAAAAAATCCCCGTAATTGCCCGTGGCGCGGGCACGGGACTGGCCGGGGGTGCTCTTGGCGAGGGGCTGGTGGTGGATTTTTCGCTCCACCATCGCGCCATCACGGATCTCAACGTGGAAGCCCGCACGGTACGCGTCGGGGCGGGCGTGGTGCTGGATCAGCTCAACGCTTTTCTTCGCCCCCACGGCCTGACCTTCGGTCCCGATGTGGCCACCAGCTCGCGGGCGACCCTCGGCGGAATGATCGCCAACGACTCCTCCGGCGCGCGGGCGCCCCTCTACGGCACCACCATCGACCACACACGGGCAATCGAGCTGGCCCTGTCCGACGGACGCGTGGCGACCCTCGGCAACGGCAGTGCCGATCTCGCCGAGGAGCGGGCGAAAATCGAAGACATCCTTGAAGCGTGCGCGCCCGAGGTGCGGCGTCGTTTTCATGACAACATCATCAAACGCTGGCCGGGCTATGGTTTCCGGCGCTACCTCAAGGAAAAGGGCAATCTCGCCCGTCTTTTCGGTGGCAGCGAAGGCACCCTTGGGGCCGTTATCAGCGCGGAAGTGGGGCTGGTCCCCTTGCCCCGGGAGAAGGGCATGGGCCTCATTTTCTTCGACAGCATCGGCGAGGCCATGCAGGCCACGGTGGAACTGGCCGACCTCGGACCGGCCGCCATCGAACACATTGACGACGTGTGTTTCGACGAGACCCGCGGCCAGCTTCAATTCGAAGCGGTGCGGGCTTTGCTCGAACTGGACGACAAACCCTGTACCTCGGTGCTGCTGGTCGAGTTTTACGACGACGTTCGGGAAAAGCTCGCCGCGCTGGAACGAAAGAACCTGGGCCTCAGAAAGTATATCTGCAGGAACGACCGGGAAATGGCGTCCGTTTGGGGGTTGCGCAAGGCCGGTCTGTCGCTGCTCACCGGCCGTGCCGGCCCGGCGAAGCCCGTCGCCGGAATCGAGGATGTCGCCGTGCCGCCGGAGAAGCTGCCCGACTACGTGCGCGGGCTCCAGGACCTGCTGGGGCCGCTTGGCGTGAAGGGTTCTTTCTACGGCCACGCTGCGTCGGGCATGCTTCACGTGCGCCCCATCCTGGACCTGCACAAGACGATGGACATCGGCAAGTACCGGGATATCACGGAAGGCGTTTTCGCCCTCAGCCTTCGGTTCAACGGGTCTTATGCCGGGGAACATGGCGTGGGCCTGGGCCGGACCGAGTTCATGGAGGGGCAGATCGGTCCCGAGCTTCTCGACGCCATGCGCCGGGTGAAGGCCGTGCTCGACCCTTCCGGCCTGATGAACCCGGGCAAGATCATTCCCGACGGCCGTTACCGGATCGACCGGGATCTGCGCCAGGGCGAACGGTGGGCCTTGGATCGGCTTCCTTTCGCCCCGGTGCTGGGATTCGTGGAAAAAGACGCGTCTTTCGTCGGGAACCTGGAGCAGTGCAACGGCTGTGGCGGCTGCCGGAAAGATGAACCCACCATGTGTCCCACGTATCGCGTGACGGGCGAGGACATCATGGCGACGAGAGGCCGCGCCAACGTCATCCGCGCCGTACTGGAGCGCCGTCTCGATTTTGAAAGGGAGCCGTTGCTCTCGGAATCCCTGGAGAAAGCCCTGGACAATTGCCTCGCCTGCAAGGCATGCACCTCCGAGTGCCCTTCCAACGTTAACATGACCTTGCTGAAGACGGAACTGATGTACGCCAAACTCCGGAAACATGGCGTCCCGCTTCATGCCCGGCTCGTAAGCCGTCTCGACCTGGTGTCGAAGGTGGCTTCCATGGCCCCGCGGGTCACCAACTTTTTCCTTGAGTTCTGGCCCGTGCGCAAGATCATGCAGTTAACCTGCGGTTTTTCCATGAAACGCTCCATGCCCCTCTACGCGCGGCAGCGCTTCGACAGGTGGTTCAGGAAGCGCATGGCGCCGGACAAACCCGCCACGCGGGGCCGTGTCATTCTGTGGGACGATTGCTACGTGCGCCATTACGAGCCCAATATCGGCCGCGCCGCCGTGCGGGTGCTGGAAGCCGCCGGTTTCGAGGTGGTTCTGCCGGAAGGGCGTGCCTGCTGTGGCCGTCCCGCTTTCAGCATGGGGCGGCTCGACGTGGTGGAACGTTTCGCGAAGACCAATATGCGCGTGTTCCGCGACGGCAAGGCCCCGATCATATTCCTGGAGCCGTCGTGTTTCTCCATGTTCAAGCAGGACTACGCCGAGCTGCGTGTGGAGGGCGCGGAAGCGGTGGCCGGGCGTTGCTTCACCTTCGAAGACTTCATGGTGAATCTGCTGGAGAAAGAACCGGAAGCCCTGTCCTTCACGTCCATGAATCGTGCCACCGCCATCCATGCCCACTGTCACGCCAAAGCATTGACCAAGCCGGAGCGGATGCCCCAACTGGCCGGCATGATCCCCAAGAACGACGTGCAACTGTTGAAAACCGGCTGCTGCGGCATGGCGGGGGCCTTCGGTCAAATGGACAAGAAGTACGACCTGTCGGTGAAAGTGGGGCGGGAACTGGTGGATCAACTCAATGCCCTGGACCCCGGCACCCACGTGATCGCGTCGGGCACAAGCTGCCGCCACCAGATAGAACATCTGACCGACTTCAAGCCCCTGCACATGGCGGAACTGCTGGCCGGTGTATTGACCGAGGACGTGGGAGACATGCCATGAATAGTGCGAGACCCGTTTTATTGACGGTCCTTTTGCTGGTGACAGTCGGCGCGTTTCCGGTGCAGGCGGAATCCCTGCGCAATGTGGAGGAAAAGATCGGCAAGGCCTGGGAGCAACAGACCACCATCCGTGCGAAGATCCGAATCAGCGCCAGGATTCAAGCCGGATCGAATGCGCTGCAAGTGACCGGCGAAGGCACGCTCGAAGTGTTGCGTGACGACGGTCTGGAGCAATGGCGCCAGTCCTTGACCATGACGATCCCCGATCCCGTCGGCACGGAGAGCCGCCATGATGCCATTTACGACGGGAAGAGCCTTTACCTGATCAACGAGATGATGGGGCGGCGCGAGGCCCGCGTGGCACCGCCGGACATTGGCCGCGGCATCGCGCCCCCCGGCGGCGAGCCTCTGTTGAGCGTTTTGAAAAAGAACCTGAAACTGAAGTTTCTGCGCGAAGATAGCGTGGAAGACCGGCCGGTCTACGTGATTGAAGGTACGCCCCGTGGCGCGAACCTCCAGTTTACCCGGGGGATTTTCTACATCGACCAGGCCACGGGCCTGCAGTTGAAGCAGGAGATATACGCCGGGCAGGACCTTTCGCCACGGGTGATTATCCTTTGTGAAGACGTGCGGGCGGGCGGAGTGATCGACCCCGCGCGTTTCACCGTGGGCGGCGATCCAACCGAACCGGAAACCCGGGGGGCCGACGTCGAGGCGAACGGGAATGAATGAACGTGCGGCTTCGGGGGGATGACGTCAACCCATGCCATATCAAAAAGGAAAAAGATGAGTCTGGTTGAAAGCAAACGAAAAGAGAGAACACGGGATGCCGGTCTGGACGCTATCCGGGGCATGGCGTTGGCCATGATGGCCATCGCCCATTTCTCCCGCTTCATTCCCAAAACGGGGGGCGTTGCCGACTATATCATGCGTTTCTGCGACACGGCGCCGGTGTTCTTCTTTTTCGCGTTCGGTTTCACCTTGATCTACGCCCTGAAAAAAGACCACGCGCTTAATACCACGCAGAATATCATCTTCCTCTTCATCGCCCTGATTCACACGCTCTACCTCTCCTCCCCCAAGGACGTGACCTTGCTCTGCTTCCGATTCCTCCTCTTCCTGGCCCTGGCGCGAATCCTTCTCATTGTGTTCCTCAAGACGGTTCGCCATGGCGATGTCCTGATCGCCCTGTTGACCGTGGCCGGATTCTGCTTGGCCTACCAGGATCCCGGCCGCCTCTCCCGTGAACTCTATGCCGCCGTCGATGGGGGATCTTTCGTGCTCTTCCCGTGGATCCTGGTCGTAACCGTTGGCTATCTTACCTGGCTTGTCCAGAACAAGGGACTTCCCCGGTCCGTCATGCTCCTGTCGGGGCTTGCCTTGTGCCTTTTCGCGGTCTGGTACGCGGTCCACGCGCGCAAAAACGTTCCCAAGGTGCTCCTCACCTATTTCGTCAAGGGGGAAGCGAACTACCTGCTCTTCTATTGCGGCCTTAACGTGGTGATCTACTGTGTTTTCAACATGGCGGGCCAGGTAACCGGCCTGCTCCTCCGTTGCCTCCCCTTCATCGGCGTTTTTTCCCGGAATCTCCTCCTGGGCACGGTGATGCACTACATCCCCATCCACCACGCGAACCTGTTCGTCCATGCCTGGTGGACCAAAGAGCAGATCGCGGAAAGCCCGCTCCGGTGTCTCGCGGTGGGCGGTGGGCTTTGCCTCCTCGAACTCTGGGTGCTTGTCGTTGCCGTGGCATGGGTATGGAAGCGGATCGAAGAGGGGCGTGTACTGCGTTACACGCGCACGCGCTTCGCCCTCATTGCCATGGTTCTTTTCATCCTCCTGTTGAACCTGAAACTCATCACCGGTTCGTCCAGTTTTCCCGAATGGCGGCCCTATATCCCCTGGGTGAAAAACACCATCATGGCCTTCATGATCTGGAGCGCCCTGGAGATGCGCCCCTGGGCGGCCCACGCGGCGCGGTATCTGCGTGGTGAAGACCGCGGGCTTTCGGACACCACGCGGTCCTGACCCCCTCTTAGCGACAGCTCAGCAGAAGAAGGGGTTGGCGCTTCGTTCGATGACCACGGTGCTTCCGGGTCCGTGGCCGGGATGAATCTCATAGTCATCCGGCAGCGTGAAGATATGCTCCCGTATGCCGTCCAATTGCCGGCGCGCGTTTCTTTCGGAAGTGGTTCCGCCCACGGAACCCGCGAAAAGCGCGTCTCCGGTAAAAACCATGCCGGGCAGAACCAGGCTTATCCCTTCGGGCGTGTGCCCGGGGGTGGCGACAACTCGGCCCGCCAGATTGCCCACGGTGAGGGTGTCATCCTGTCCGATGCGCGTTCCGGGCACATCTCCGGCAGCACCATTTCCGCTGTAAACCCGCACCGGGTACCGGGCCAGGGCCTCCCGTAGCCCGCCGGTGTGATCGTAGTGATCGTGGGTGATGAAAATGGCGGCCAATTGCAGTCCGTGTTCGGCGAGGCAGGTCTCGATAGCGGGATCCCAGGCCCCCAAATCCACCAGCAAGGCTTCACGGGTTTCCTCGCACCCAATGAGAAACGTGTTGACTTCGTTCACGTCCAGCAGGAAATGGCGAAAAATCATCGAGCGGCGCCCTCCAGGTTGGCGTTTTCAAAGTTGGCGCTGCCTTCCACGCCCGAAAGATCCGCGTTCTTGAGATTGGCCCGCCGAAAGATGGTCCGCTGGATCCTGGCGTTATGGAAGTTCGCGCCTTCCAAATCGGCGTTGCCGGGCCGGGCATAGTAGAGGTTGGCGCCCGAGAAATCCGCGCCGTGCGCGCGTGTTCCCACCAGGTTGGAACGTTGCAGGTTGGCATTTCGGAAACAGGCGCCTGAAGCGTCGGCGCCTCCGAGGATGGCGAACTCCAGGTTCGCGTCCTCCAGGTTCGCATCAACCAGGTTGGCTCCGTCGAGAAAGGCGTCGCGCAGATCGGCGCCCGATAGGTTCGCGCCACGAAGGCACGCCTCCGAGAGCCGCGCGGACCGCAGATCCCAGCCGGAAAGATCGCGTCCCGACAAATCCACTTCGGCCAGCCACGCGGCATTCAGATCCAGGTCCGCCAGCATGGCGCGCCACCCATCCCGGTCCGGGAGGTGGGTCCAGCACGTGTCCGCGCCCGTCAAGGCGAAAGCCTCGCATCCTGAAACGCTACAGCGGGCCGGCGCGTAATGCGTACTCGTGTTCATAGTTCATCAAGCCCCGTCAGTTTCTTTTCCAGCCAATCCGCGTAGAAGGCGATCTCTTTTACCGAGGCTTTCACCATGGCCGGAGTCGCCTTGCCGTGAACGAAGTTGTTGACCAACACGACCTGATCCTTTTCCCCATTGGGTTCCACCGCGAAAGCACAATGTACCAGCTTCGCGTTGCTCCGCATGGCCCAATTCAACACCTCATCCGTGGGCTTGCCACAATAGGAGTAAACCCGCACGAGGCTGGTTCCATCCCGCCGTTTGTGGGGCATCACGTAGACCGCCTGGCCCCGCGCGTCGTCAATGTTCACCCGAATCGCGTAGCCCTTGCCGTGAGGTTCCACCGTACGCGATCCCGGCTTCGCACAGCCATCCACCAGTTCTTTCAGACTGTAGGTGCGGTCGGTCAATTCGGAGGGCGGCGGCGAATTGATGTTGCCGAGCGCCCGCGCCACGGCCATGCGCACGTCAACATCATTATCCGCCCGGTGCGCGTCCAGGGCGGCCAGCGATTGCCGGGCCAGGTTACCCAGCACTTCGGCCGCGTCACGCCGGGTCACCCACCCCGCTTTCCTATCCCCCAACTCCCGGATCGTCTTCTGAAGTTCCTCATACATGACGAGTCCTTCCCGGCGGCGGCGCCCCACTCCCCGGAATGGACGCGCGTCACCCGGCTTCCATCCTAACAGGGAAGCGGGCGCGTTGCAATAACCGTGGCCCTTCATCCTCCCCCCGCAATGACGGTCCATGAAAAGCGTTAAGGCTTGTTCATAACCCGAATTACCCATTCTAAAGCCCCCTTTCGCGGGAACGACGGTTTGGGTTGGGGGGAAGGGCTGCCGCTAACGTTATGCGCCATGGGGGTGGATTGACAGACCCAGTGGGCAAACACACCTCATCCAGGATGTTCACTCCATTCGGATTTTTGAACGGCGTCAACCCGACCCGTATAATACCGGCCCCGGGGGAAGCGGCAAGCCTCCGGGATCCATGTATCCGCCGGGATTCAACGGTTTTCTCGAGGCGCCATGAGTGACATGAACCGAATTTCCAGGGCTCTTTCCTTCGACGACGTACTCCTGTGTCCTTCCCGTTCCGACGTGCTTCCCCGCGAGGTGAGCCTGGCAACGCGCCTCACGCGGAATCTCGACATTAAACTCCCCGTGGCCAGCGCCGCCATGGACACGGTCACGGAGTCCCGCATGGCCATCGCCCTCGCCCAGGAAGGCGGCATCGGGATCATTCACAAGAACTTCACCCCCGATGAACAGGCGGCCGAGGTGGACCGGGTGAAGCGTTCCCAGGCGGGCATCGTTACGGACCCTTTCACCCTGACGCCTGATCACACCCTGGGGGACGCCGAAGCCCTCATGTCGCGCTACCATGTCTCTGGTGTGCCCATCACGGACAGGACGAACACCCTCGTGGGCATCCTGACAAACCGGGACACCCGTTTCGAGGAAGACCTCGCGATTCCCATTTCCGCCGTGATGACGCCCCGGGAACGGCTGGTTACCGTACCACCCGGCACCGACACGGAAGAGGCAAAGCGCCTGCTCCATAAACATCTAATCGAGAAGTTGCCCATCGTCAACGCCGAGGGAAAGCTCGAAGGACTGCTGACCATTAAGGACATCAAGAAGGCCCGGGATTTCCCCAACCGCTGCATTGACGACATGGGGCGTTTGCGGGTAGGGGCCGCCCTGGGCGTGGGCAGGGAAGAACTCGACCGCGCGGCGTTGCTCATCGACGCCGGAGTGGACGTGCTCACCATTGATTCCGCCCACGGCCAGTCCGTCATGGTGATCGAAACCGTGCGGCAGGTAAAGAAAGCCTTTCCCGGGGTCGAGTTAATCGCCGGAAATATCGTCACCGCCGAGGGTGCGCGGGATCTCATCGAGGCGGGTGTTGATGCCGTGAAAGTGGGCGTGGGTCCCGGCTCCATTTGCACCACCCGCGTGGTGGCGGGGGTCGGCGTCCCCCAGCTTACCGCCGTGATGGAGGTGGCCGCCGTCTGCAAACAACACGGTGTGCCCGTCATTGCCGATGGCGGCATCAAGTATTCCGGCGACATCGCCAAGGCCATCGCGGGCGGCGCGGACAGCGTCATGATCGGCGGGCTCTTCGCGGGCACCGAGGAGAGCCCCGGCGAAACGATTCTTTACGAGGGCCGCAGCTACAAGCTCGTGCGCGGCATGGGCTCGGTCAAGGCCATGCAGCGGGGCAGCAAGACCCGTTACATGCAGTTCGAGGACGATGCCAAGAAGCTCGTGCCCGAGGGCATCGAGGCGCGCGTGCCCTACCGCGGGCTCCTGTCGGATTACCTGCACCAGCTCATGGGCGGGCTTCGTGCTTCCATGGGCTATTGCGGCTGCAAGGACATCGCCGAGATGCAGACCAAGCCCCGCTTCGTTGAAATCACCGGCTCGGGCCTGCGCGAGAGCCACCCCCACGACGTGACCATGACGGAAGACGCGCCCAACTACCAGGTGCCGAGGTGATCCATGGAAGGTATGGGCAGACCCATCGTCGTCCTTGACTTCGGCGCACAGTACAGCAAGCTCATCGCCCGCCGCGTCCGCGAGGCCCGGGTCTACAGCCTCATCGTGCCCTACCACGTAACGCTCGACGAGCTGCGCGGCCTCAATCCGCAAGGTCTTATCTTCAGCGGCGGCCCCGCCAGCGTACACGCCGAAGGCGCGCCCAAGCCCGATCCCCGCGTCTTCGACCTGGGCGTGCCCGTGCTGGGGATCTGCTACGGCGCCCAACTCCTGGCCGACAGCCTGGGCGGTGAAGTGGTCCGCGCCAGCGAACGGGAATACGGCATCGCCCACCTCACCCGACACGACGGCACGGGCCTGCTCGAAGGCATCGAGGCGCGTGCGCAGGTGTGGATGAGCCACGGCGACCGTATCGAACGGCTGCCCGAAGGCTTCGTTGTCATCGGCGAAAGCGAGAACTCACCCTTCGCCGCCATCGCCCGCCCCGACCGCCAGCTCTACGGCGTCCAGTTTCACCCCGAGGTGGTCCATACGCCCCAAGGCGCCAGGCTCCTGTCAAACTTCGTCCACGGCATCTGCGGTTGCGACGCCACTTGGAACATGGGTTCCTTCGTGGACCTGGCGGTCGAGAAAATACGCCGCCAGGTGGGCGACAAACAGGTGCTCTGCGGACTGAGCGGCGGCGTGGATTCCAGCGTGGCCGCGGCGCTCATTCACCGCGCCATCGGCGACCAGCTCAACTGCGTCTTCGTCAACAACGGCCTGCTCCGGAAAGGCGAAGCCAACCTGGTGCAGCGCGTCTTCCGCGACAACTTCCACATTAATCTCGACTACGTGGAAGCGGAAGAAATGTTCCTCTCCGCCCTGAAAGGCGTGACCGAACCTGAACAGAAGCGAAAGATTATCGGCAACCTTTTCATCGACGTCTTCGAGAAAGAAGCCGCCCGTCTCGGCCACATGGACTTCCTCGCCCAGGGCACCCTCTACCCCGACGTGATCGAATCCGTCTCCGCCACCGGCGGCCCCTCCGCCACCATCAAGAGCCACCACAACGTGGGCGGCCTACCCGAGAAGATGAACCTCGAACTCCTCGAACCCCTGCGCGAACTCTTCAAAGACGAAGTCCGCGCCCTGGGCCGCGAACTCGGCCTGCCCGAGGAAGTCGTGGGACGCCACCCCTTCCCCGGTCCCGGCCTCGGCGTACGCTGCATCGGCGAAGTCACCCGCGAACGGTGCGACACCCTCCGCGAGGCCGACGCCATCTTCATCGACGAAATCCGCAAGGCCGGCCTCTACGACCACATCTGGCAGGCCCTCGTGTGCCTCCTGCCCGTGCGCAGCGTCGGCGTCCAGGGCGACGAACGAACCTACGAAGAAGTCTGCTCCCTCCGCGCCGTCACCTCCGAAGACGCCATGACCGCCGACTGGTTCCGCTTTCCCCCCGACGTGCTCCAACGCACCGCCAACCGCATCTGCAACGAAGTGGAACACATCAACCGCGTCCTCTACGACATCACCTCCAAGCCCCCCGGCACCATCGAGTGGGAGTAAGGTGCCTCGGCGCCCCGACCGATCTTCGACGGTAGGCTGCACATTTGGAACGAAGCCTCGGAGAGACGTGATTCCTGTGGCGGCCTTGGCAACGGTGATCCTAAAAAGGGCAGTTGCGCCCTTATCGCAAAGGATTCTACTCGTTCTATCTCGCTATGCAGCAATTACTTATATCGACTGTTCTCAACTGCGTGACAGTTGAAATCCACTCACCCGAGAAGTGAATGCACCGACGCATGTAAAACACTTTTCGGCAACGACTTACGACCAATCCTGCGATTTGACTGCCCTTTTTAGGGTGATAACTTGCCCACGCACACGTCAGCCTAAACGCCTGATTGCGCGTGCCTCACCAATTCTATGAAATCGCTCTCTTTGATAATCCGAATGCATTGGCCTTCGGAAATAAGCCGTTCTGCTTTGAGGTGCTTGGAACTTTTCGCTTTGCCTACCAGCTTTGAGATGTCTTGGTCACCAACCACCAATAAAGTAGTTTTCCTCGAAACGCCAGAGGCAACGGAGCATCCAACACTTGCCGCCAGATCGGCGGCATCGCTTCGCGTCATTCTCAATGCCCCGCATTCGCGTTCGGTTAAGCGCTGTTTGAGGTATTGACAGAGGGCCAAATGATTGCTCCAATTGTGTTTTCACGAACGCAACAAGGAGCGCCCAAATGGCCCGTACACACGCTATCGAGGTTCGACGCGTGTTGTCCAGTGTAATTTCCCCCAGCCGCTTGGAACAGACCGCGCGTGAGGCGGGCTTCATCCGCCGCGCCCGAAAGGTCAATGCCATGGCGTTTTTCTGGACGCTGGTGCCGGGCTTTGGCGCGGGGGCGGAGAAATCCCTGGCGAGCCTGCGCCGTTGCTACGCCCTTCATACGGGCACTCCCTTGGTCCCCTCGGCCTTCTACGACCGCTTCACCCCGGCCCTGGCCCAATGGCTCCAGCGTATCCTGCTGGAGGTGCTGCAGAAGAGCGCCGGTCCCGCGCGCGCCTTGGGCAGACGGCTTTCCCCGTTTATCGATCTCATGGCCATCGACGGCACGGTGGTGCGGCTGCACGACTTGCTCGAGTTATGTTTTTATGACATGGCGGTCTCGTCATCAACATTTGCGTTTGGTACATCAAGGCCTTCCTCATTGGTACTCGCCATGAAAAGCGGGGCGCTTCCCAAGGGAAGCGCCCCGCTTTTCATGGTACGTATCCTGGTGCAGGTCAGGAAGGCACGCCGACCTCGTTTTCCTCGGCGGGCGGGACTTCCGCGGATTCCGCTGCGATCTCCTGTTGTTCGGGCATGTGGGCGGCCACGTTGATTTCGCATTTGTCGCCGTCACAGAAAATGTCCTGTGCCTCGTCCGTGTTAAGCGCCTCGAAGTCCAGGGGCTGCAATTTGGCCACGGCCTGGTCATACATTTCGGCGGTGATGGTCTGGTACGGTGCCTGGGCGTAGCTGTGATCGGTGAGCGGCAGGAAGCTGATGGATTTGAGCCGCGTTTCATACAGCTCGAGAATATAGGGGATGTCTTTCGCCTCTTCCGGCTTGAACGTGATGGTGGCGCTCACCTGGTTGTCGGCCCAATAGTGTTGCATTTGCGCCACGTTTTCCACCTGTTCCCAGATGCTCACGTCTGTTTTGGAACGTTCGAAGAAGCGCTCTTTCACCGGAAAGTACACGATCCACGTGTTATCACCATAGACCGACTCCTCGATGCGGTAGCCCGCCTTGCGCAGTGGTTCGATGAGCGGACTGGTTTTGTCGATGCGGATGGTGCGCCAGTAGTATTCCGAGTGGGCATAGTGGATGCCGGGCGTAACGCCGGGCAGGAGGGACACGGTGCCGCTGGGTTTTACGCTGGTCTTCTTCACGCTCATGGGCACGCACAGCCATTGGGCGTAGATCTTGTCCAGCTTGCAGATGTAGTCGTAGCCCTTGTCGCACCACTTGAAATGTTCGCGCCGCCCGTGACGTTGGAAACTTTCGACGATGCCCGATTGAGACAGGCCGATGCGGCGGTTGCGCAGCATGATGGCGTTGGTGCGTTCGTTGTGCGTGGGGATGAGGGTGACGGTCTTCGCGTAGAGATAGGCGAACTTGAGGGTGCGCTGGTATTCCTCGAAGGTTTCATGGCGCGAGGGGAAGGTCTCCACCAGGTTGCAGATCTCGTAGGATTCGAGGCTCTGCTCGGCGCAGGGATTGGTCCCCGCCACCTTGTCGTCGATCCAGTTGGCACCGTCTTTCAGGCGGCCGAAGGCCCGCGCGTTGGCCTGCCAGAAGTAGCCCGGCTCGCCGTTCTTCGCGGTCTGTGCGCCCACGGCGCCGTAGTCCATGCCCTCCACGGCCGCCACACTGTTGTTCGAGGCCCAGCGCCACGCCGTCAGTTTGTCGCCGTGCAGTTTCGGATCCTTGAGCTGGAGATACTCCTCATCCTCCGGGTTGCCCAGGGCGAGTTCCGCCGTGCGGCGCACACCGCCCGACACCACGCACTTGCCCACCACGTTCATCAGGTCGGTGATGTCGGTCGAGGAGATGGGGTAGCCCGCGCGGGGGGAGAGAATCTTGGTCATGTTCTCGATGCACTCGATGAGCGGCCCGGGACCGGGCGCGATACCGCCGAAGGTCTTGATGGGCGCGCCCATGGGGCGGATCTTGCCGTAGTCGATGTGGGCGGGCCGGCGCGCGCGGCCCACGAAGCTGTTCAGCACCACCCGCACCAGGTCGCACCACCCCTCCTTGGAGTCCTCCACCACGTGGGTGTACTCGCCCACCTGCGGCTCCTGGATGGTGACCGTGCCCGCACCCTTCGTGTCGAAAGCCACGCCCACGCCCAGCAGGGAGAGGTCCATGAGGAAGCAGAAGGGTTCGGCAAAATCGGTGTCGAGCTCATCGGTCGAAACGAAGGCGCAGTTGTTCAGCGCGGCCGACCCGCGTTTGTAGATGTAGTCCGACCCCATCATCCACAGGCCGCGGCCCGGGGGCAGGAACTTGAAGCCCCACATGAGCTTGAACATTTCCTGGGCCGACCGTTGGGCCTTGTGGGACTTCCAGGGAAGCTTCAAACTGAGGCAGTGGTTCCATTGAATGGTGTAACAGCCCTCGACCACGCGCCGTACCGTTTCCCAGTACTCCTCGGTGCGCCCGTTCTCCTCCGGCACCACGCGCGCGTAGGTTCGCTTGAAGGTGATATATCCCAGTGGGCCCCAATCCGGCTGTTTGCCCCGGTACTGCGCCAAAAAAGACTCGTCCAGCCTGAATCGTTCCCGAACCTGAAACATATTCCCGTCTCCCGTGTTGGATGCCGCGGTTTCGCTCTTCAACATCGTATGAATCCCCCTTCTATATCTTGCCGTGGGCGGTCTTTACCCACGGCAGCCCGTCCACTTCTTCCACTTCGTAATCGCCCAACAGGTTGGGATAGCGGTCCCGCACCAGCGCGAAAACTTCCCCAAAAAGATAGCGAATCTCTTCTTCCGCGTGGGGATCCGTTCGGTTTTCCAGAACATGACGCAAGGTACGGAAGTTGCAGGACCAGCCGATGGTCGTGGCCAGGCCGATGGGCGCCATGCGGCGGAAAGCCGAGGTCAGCTTCTTCTTTACCGCGAACTGTCGTTCATCATCTATCGCGTAGATTTCCGCCAGCGTCTTCTGCACTTCTTCGAGTTGCTCGAAGGTTTTGGCGAACAGCGTCATGCCCGTCTCGTTCTCCTCGATGCACAGGGGCACGTAGGCCGAAAGCGTGTCGAGCCGGACAAAACGCAGGCTTTCCTGCGACATGGCCGTACCCGCCCGGTGTCGAACTAACTCGTGGGTCACCACGCGGCTCACGTCGGCAAAGATAAAATTAAGTACCGGGTGCTCCACCACGCTGCCGTGGCCCACGTTGATGATGTTTCGAAGGTAGGCCGCGTTGCCCTGGCGAACCCGCGTCACGTTGGGGTTCATGCCCGGTTCGAAGGACCGGTAGCACAGCCGCCCCATCACCTCGCACAAACGTTCGGCATCGCTGGGGGCGTCGCTTTTCTACCGGGGCGCGCCCACATGCTCCAGGTAGGCCTGCAACCCATCCTCGTTCACGCGGGTTTCCCCCACGAGGAAGACTCTGGGTTTCACGGATTTCGCGCTAGTCGTATTCCTGTAAGGTAATTTACTTTCGGCGCAATCCATGGTATGCCGATAGTCTTTATATACCATCCGTTGGGTGCCGTCCCCAATACAACCCTCCGCCAACCTGTTTTCAAACCCCGTTGAAGCGGCCAGGTAAGAACATTATAGGAGGGAATCACGGTCTTGGCAAGTCCTTTATCCGCCGTGCGACACTTACGCTATTCGTAAAATTCACACACACAAGCGTTTTTTGAAATATCTATATATGGTATTATGATTTTTGTTATACACAATATAATGTATGTTAATGGGCGCACCTAAGCCTGCTTTGGGTGCGCCGTGTACTACACCAGGCCAACAACCGAATAGAAACCCCGGCACGGTTGGGTAAGCGTTGTCCGAAGGGGAAGGTACCGGCATCAGCGCCCCGTGAGACGGTGCGAATCTTCCCCGGTGAAGCGCTTGGTGATCGTCGATCCAAGACGGGTGGGTCTTGTCGATTTTTGCCCTATGATTCCCCGTGCCGGCAGATCGAAGATGGGCGGGCCGGAAAAGTTTGGCAAGATTTGGACGCTATATAATGGGCTATATTTTTACTTCTTCTCAAGAATAACACAATATATTGTGTATGTATTTTTTTGTGGTGGTTCATGTGGGACAGGTTCCGGGGAGCGTTGGACATGACGTCCCGCCCGTTGGCCCGCTCTACCGAGTACGTTTAGCGAATTCGGATTCAGGATGTGCTCAAACGCGCCATCGCGGAAGCGGCGGTTTTCCATACCCGGGATGACGTCTCCGACAAAAGTCTGTTGCGCAAGGAACGAGCCGTTGCGCGAGATGGAAGGTATGCTTTTGCGAAGGCACGGTGATGTGGTCCCCCGGTGTAGGGGAGCGTCCTTGGGGACCCGGATTGCCACGGTCGCCCGGGCTTTCTCGCCATGAGGGATTATGAAAGCCCGTGAGCGCTTAGCGGATTTCGATGCCTGTCAAGCGGATGCGGGGGCCACGTAGACCAGCACGTCACCGGCTTGGATTTCGGGCAGGTCGCGCACATCGAAGTGCCGGTCGCCCCGATAGATGCGGATAACGGAAAGGCCGGCCAAGTCGCCGGGTGCCCGTCCCACTTCATCGTCGCGGGCGGTTCGTTCGTCAAGTTGGAGGCGGCCGCCCACGCTGAGCATGTCGGTCAAGGTCTCCGCCAGGTGGTGGCGGCGGGTGGCGGCGGCCATGAGCGTGCCGCCGGCCAGGGCGGGGTTCACAATGTGGTGGGCACCGCTCCGTTCCAGAAGTTTCATATTCTCCGGTTCCTGGCACATGGCGATGACCCGGGCCTCGGGGTTCATGGAACGAACGGTCAGGGTGATCAGCACCGCCGTGTCGTCGCGGGAAGGGCACACCAGCACACTTGCCGCCCGGTCGATGGCGATGGAACCCAGCACGTGTTCGCGCGTGGCGTCGCCATCGACGGTGACCACGCCCAGGGTGGCGCCCTCTTCGAGGGCCTCGGGGTCGTTGTCCACCGCCACGATCTGTTCGGGCGCGATGCCCTGAAGCAGCAGCTCCCGGATGGCCGCCCGTCCCGTGGCGCCGCAACCGCAGATGATGCTGTGCCCGTTGAGTTTGTTTACCGCGTGTTTCATCCGGTATCCCTCATGAAAGCGCCGAAGGGCAATCTGGTAGGCCGTGCCAAACACGGTCAGTATGAAAATGAAGCGCATGGGCGCAAGCAAGAGCGCGTCGATGAGGCGCGAGTGGGTCGCCACGGGCACGATGTCGCCATAACCCACCGTGGTGATGGTGACCACGGCAAAGTAGAAGCTGTCAAGAATGCCCGGTCGTGCGCCACTGCGCGTATCAACCAGCCCGCCCTCGAAATACACGATTAGGGTCGCGCCCAGGATCAGCACCACCACGAAAGCCAGGCGTAACAGCACCTCGCGTATTCCCGGCAGCCGCTGGGGGGTGTATAATCGCCCTGCCATGACAAAAGCATACGGAATCCGGCGACACGCCGCAAGCGAGGGAGAGGACGAACACGAGTCAACACGGACAGGCACGGCCCCCTGACCATGTCCGGGCCGGTCTCCATCCATTCACGCGTTGCCTTCTCCGCCACCGCCCAGAGGAGAAACCCACCCGGTGAAACTGCGTTACTGGCTGCCGACCGCGATCTACTGCGCCCTGATCTTCGGACTCTCCGCCCGGTCCCATGTTCCCGATGTGGGCCTGTCCATCCCTCACCTGGACAAAATCGTCCATGCCTTGATCTACGCCGGGCTGACCGCCGTGGTATCCATGGGGGTGTACTGGTCGGGAGGGCGTACACGGGGATGGAAGGCTTTTTGGGGGCCTGTTCTTTTCGCCGTGCTCTACGCGTTGACCGATGAATTCCACCAGCGTTTCGTGCCCCACCGCACGTTTGATTACTTCGATCTGTTGGCGGACGGCGTGGGCGCGCTGCTCATGCGAACCTTCTTGTGGCGCTGGTGGCGGCGGAAACCGGGGGTAACCGAGGCGGTCAGGTCCCCAACCGAAAGTTGATCAGCGGCACGGAGCGGGCCCGTCCGCAGTGTGCGCATTCCACTCGGTCGGGCTCGTTCGCCTGGTCGCAGCGACCGCAACGCCATCCATTATTCAACGGGAAGACATTGGTGTCCACCGAAGGCGGCGGTTTGGGCGCGGACGCCGACCGGTCTGAGCCGGCCTCTCCGCCTTCGATGAAGGCCAGCAGCTTGCGGCGGGTGACATACCATTGATAGCCAATACGCCGGCCGGGGAGTTCTCCCGCTTCAAGCAAGGCCCGAACGGAGGGCGCTTCCATGGAAAGGGCTTCGGCCACTTGGGCCATGGTGAGGATGTCACGGTCCAACACGTTCTCCATTGGATTCCCATCAATCCAATAAACTATACCATGGAACTCACGTAAAGCCAAGTTCAGGCGCACAATGATAAAAACTATTTTTCCCGGTTCATGGGGCGGTTGACGCGGATTTACAGCCCGAGCAATTTCCGTAAATCGTCAGGCGTGTGGACCACATGGTCGGGACACGCGCCACGAAGGCGGGATGTTTCGTGCCATCCCCAGGTGACCGCTACGGTGATACTGCCCGCCTCACGCCCCTCGATCATGTCGCCCCGGGTGTCGCCCACGTAGTAGGCCGGCAGGCCGGGATGGCGGCGGACGGCGCCACGGATCTTCTTTACTTTGCTTGGTTCCCGGTCCGCGCCAAGGACGGCCCGCAGCCCCGTTACCCCATGGTGCGTGAGAAAATCTTCAACCACCGGCGTCATGCTGGAAGTGATCACGTAGGTGGGGTGCGTGCGGGCCGCGTCGGAGAGGAGCGGGGTCATTCCGTCAAAAGGCTGGACCTCCGACATTGCTTCGGCAATTTTCGGTGTAAAGGCCCTGAGGAGCCGGCGTATTTTGAAGGGATGGAAGCCGACCTTGCGCAAACCCTGCACGAAGTTTCCGTCGAAAAACGCCAGGAAATCCTGTGTGGTGGCGATCCGGTCGAAGCCCCGGGCACGGCATTGCGCCATGAAAACCCGGGCAAACACATCGAGGGAATCCGCGATCACACCGTCGAAATCGAAAAGGAGCAGCCGCTTCATGGGGAAGTCCGGCGCATGGGTTTCTCCGCTAGAACCGCACCAGGAACTGCCAGTAGAGATAATCGGCGTCCTGGTTGTCCGTGCCGCGGTTGAAAAGCAGGCCGTTCAGATCCACGTAATTCCCGTCTTTCAGCCCGTCCCCCGTGAAGAGGTGGGACCAGCCGGTTTCCACCTCGAGGTCGTCTGTGTAGCGATAGGTCGCGGCGAGGTTGGTCTCCCAACCGAGGTTGTCGTCCGCGTTGCGGGTGATAAAGGTAAAAGGATTCACGATTCCCAGGGGCGCGCCCCGGAACATAATGAGCGGGCGGGGCAGGTCGAAGGTTTCCAGGGCGCCGAACCAGGCCACGTGCGCCTTCAAGGCAAGCTGCTCGGTGGGTGACGCGGAAAGACCGGCACGCAGGGTCCACACGTTGGACAGTTGCGCCATGTCGTCGAGAAAGTAGCTGTAGGACACGTTCGAGAAAAGCCGGTTAAAGCTGATGCTGGCTTTGGGCTTGTCCAAGGGGTTGAGCCATTCGCCGAAACTCTGGCCGCGGTTGTCTTCGCCCTCGAAGTAGGCGCCGCCGGCGAAAAACCGCGGCTGCCAGGCCATGTCGAGGGTGTAGCCCAATTCAAGCGTGGCGGCCAGGGCGTCGAAGGTGGCACCGTCATCCCCGTAGGTGAAAGGCCGGAAAAGGCGGCCGACCTGATCGGCCTGTCCAAACTGGTAGGCCACTTCGGCTTCCAGGTCGAAGGCGCCCCAGGTTCCCGCCACGCGCGCGCCGAGGGTGTGGAGGCGTGTCACGCCATAGTCATCGACGCCTGCCAGGTTTTCGACCGCGTTGCGCAGGGGCACGCTTGGGGTGTCTTCAATGTGACGCGCATCGCGCAGGAACAGCCAATAGGCGTCCAGCACCAGGTTGTTCACGCCCGTGTAACTGCCGTAGATGCCGTAGAAATCAATATCGCCGTCCGTCTCGACGGGACTGCGTTCGGCGAGTTTGGCCCAGAAGGCATCGACCGCCAGGTTGTCGAGAACGTAGGTCAGGCGCACGCCGTCAAAGGAAAGCCCGCGAAACTCGGGTTGGGCGTCGCCGTTGCCCACCAGCCAGCCCCTGCCCAGAACCAGTTCCTGACGTCCCACGCGCAGACGAAGGGGAGAGCCGAAGAGATCGGACACGTCCATATAGGCCTCGTACACTTCAACATCGTCCACGCTCGCCGCACGTCCATCCACGCCGGTTACATAGTTTGAGCGGAAGTCCTCTCCCCAGATGTCGAAGGACTCCAACGCGACATGGGTGGATACGCCATCGGAGAAATCCGCCTGGAGGTTGAGCACGGTGCGCTGCTCCGTGAGCCGGTAATCCGCCCCCCGGGAATCCCAATCGTAGTAACTCGTGGGACGCTGACCACCCAGGGCGTCCCCGATGGCCCGGCCGCCAAAGAAGGCACCGGGGATACGGGCGACCGGCCGCACGACACCAGGCGCCAGCCCGCCGTTAAAGGTGTTGTACCAATAGTTTCCGCGAATGCGCACTTCGCCGCCCACCTGGACGTTCTGCAACGCGGCACGTCCGCCGGGGGCAAAAGAAAGAGCCATGGTCAGCAGCGCGACAATCCTGAGTGTCCGTGGGTGGCGCATTGGTCCATATCTCCTTCCCGGTTTTGCCGGGAGCTGGGCACGTTGTGCGGTCCATCCGGCATACAGCCTCCCTTGCCCCAAACGGTAACCTACCAGAGGTTCACAAGCCTGTCAACATTCCGGCCTGGGGAGACCCCTGCCCAATCGGGACGCCTTTTGCCGGGCTGCATGTCAAGCCGGAGTATACTACGGTTTACAGGACATTTGCATAAAGAGGCATTTTGCGAAAAATGGAGGAGCTTTTCACGTGCCATCCACAGGACCGCGTTTGGTCCTGATTCTTGGTATGTTGCGGCCAGGATAACCACAACATGCAGGAGCATGGGGCGGTTACGCTGAAAATCGCCTTTTCGCAACTGGCACTAAACAATCGACAACCATCGGCCTTGTTTTTTGCCTTGTTTTTTGTCGCGTTGCCCAATGGCACGAGGCATGATAAAATGCCCCATAACGATATAGATTTGAGCAGCATGCGTACTATCGGAAGTGTGTACGGTCATCGCGTTGGCCGGGACCGGCGGGGAGGTGGTGTGCCTGGTGCCTGTGTGTGACCTGAGCACTACGAGGAGTCATCTCATGAATAGAATGCACTGGCGGGTATCATCCAAGACCCTCGGTGTGGCAGTGGTTCTCTTCGCGGCGTGCATGCTCGCCGGTTGTCCCGTGGGAGACCGTGTCATCATCGATTTCGACGGCGCGCCCCACAGCGGCCCGCCCGGAACATCGGTTACTTTCGTGGGCACGGCCGAGGCGGTGGATCCCTACGTGCTCGCGGAGAAGTTTCGCGGTGAGGACCCCGGCGCGTCCATGCTTTATGTCCGGGGGTGGGCGTGGGACTTTGGCGATGGCGCCCGGGGTGCCGGTCGGACCGCCACGCATGTGTACAACACCGCGGGTGTTTTCGACATTACCCTGTCCGTAACGGTTTCCGAGAATCCGCCGGGCGCCAAGGCGGACGAAACGGTTGTGATTGAACTGAAGAAACCGGCGTTCATCACCATCACCGATCCGAATCAACCGCCGGTGGCGGACGCGGGCGTGGACCAGCAGGTCGGCTTCAACACGGAAGTACAACTCGATGGCAGCGGCTCGGAAGATCCCGACGGGGATCCCCTGGCTTTCGCGTGGGTGCTGCTCACCGTGCCGGAGGCCAGCCGGCTTTCCACCGAAAACATAAACGGGGCCAACAGCGCGAATCCCACCGTGACGCCGGATGTGGCGGGTGCCTATGTATTCGAGCTTACCGTCGATGACGGAAGCCTCTCGGACAGCGATACCGTGACCGTTGAAATGCTGCCCAACGGAATACCCATGGCCGACGCCGGGAATGATCAGAATGTGTCACCGGGGACGGTGGTCACGTTGGACGGCCGCAACAGTTCGGATCCGAACGGGGATCCCCTGACGTTTGCCTGGCTGTTGGTCAATGTCCCGGTGGGCAGCACGGCCGTGCTGGACGATCCCGCGGCTTCGCAACCCGCTTTCACGGCGGATCTGCCGGGCGTTTATACGGTGGAATTGGTCGTAAGCGACCCCTGGAACGACAGCGCCCCCGACACCGTGGTGGTGACGGCGACCAACGGGATTCCCGTGGCGAAGGCCGGCCCGGATCATCGCGTGGTGCTGGGGGCCGCCGTCACGCTCGACGGCCGGGGCAGCTTCGACCCGGATGGCGACCCCCTTACGTTCGCGTGGCAACTGGTGGGTTTTCCGGC
Organism: Candidatus Hydrogenedentota bacterium; assembly: GCA_024278275.1. GTDB lineage: Bacteria > Hydrogenedentota > Hydrogenedentia > Hydrogenedentales > JAJRTN01 > JAJRTN01. The sequence goes on along the minus strand of JAJRTN010000002.1, from coordinate 44,324 downwards.
GGGCAGCACGGCCGCGCTGGATAACCCGGCTTCGGCCCAACCCACCTTCACGGCGGACCTGCCGGGGCTTTACACGGCGCGGCTGGTTGTAAGCGATCCCTGGGACAGCAGCGCCCCGGACACCGTCGTGGTGAGTACGCTCAACACGGTCCCCACGGCCGATGCCGGCCCGGATCAGACCCGTCTCGTCGGGCAAACGGCCACGCTTGACGGCAGCGGCAGTTCAGATGCGGATGGCGATCCCCTGACTTTTTCCTGGAGTTTCGTCTCCCGTCCCGCGCTCAGTTCGAGCGAGCTGAGCGACGCGGCCTCCGTGTCTCCCCGTTTCACCATCGACGCGCCCGGTGATTACGTGATTCAACTGGTGGTGAACGACGGTGATGCCGACAGCGAGCCGGACACCGTCGTGGTGAGCACGGACAACAGTCCGCCCGTGGCCGACGCGGGGCCGGATCAAACCCGCCTCGTGACGGAGACGGCCACGCTGGACGGCAGCGGCAGCAGCGACGTGGACGGCGATCCCCTGACCTTCTCCTGGAGCTTTGTTTCCATCCCCGGGGGCAGTGCCGCCGCGCTGAACGGCGCGGATACGGTGAGTCCGCGTTTCACCATTGATGTGCCGGGCGATTACGTGGTGCAACTTGTCGTTAATGACGATACGGTGGACAGCGAGCCGGACACCGTCGTGGTGAGCACGGACAACAGCCCGCCCGTGGCCGACGCGGGGGCGGATCAAACCCGCCTCGTGACGGAGACGGCCACGCTGGATGGCAGCGGCAGCAGCGACGTGGACGGCGATCCCCTGACCTTTGCCTGGAGCTTTGTCTCCAAACCCGAAGGGAACTCAGGCGATAAAAGCGCGGCGGTTCTGGACGATCCCACCTCCGTCACGCCGAGTTTCGTGGTGGATCTCCCCGGCAACTATGTCTTGCAGCTTGTCGTCAACGATGGCACGGTGGACAGCGAAGCGGACACCGTGGTGGTAAGCACGGACAACAGTCCTCCCGTGGCCGACGCGGGGCCGGACCAGACGCGGTTGGTCACCGAGACGGCCACGCTGGACGGCAGCGGCAGCAGCGATGTGGATGGTGACCCCCTGACCTATTCCTGGAGCTTTGTGTCCCGGCCCGAAGGCGATGAGGGCGGGAAAAGCACGGCCACGTTGGATGACCCCACCACGGTAAACCCGAGTTTCGTGGTGGATCTCCCCGGCAACTATGTCTTGCAGCTTGTCGTCAACGACGGCACGGTGGACAGCGAACCGGACACCGTGGTGGTGAGCACGGAGAACAGTCCGCCCGTGGCCGACGCGGGGGCGGATCAAACCCGCCTCGTGACGGAGACGGCCACGCTGGATGGCAGCGGCAGCAGTGACGTGGATGGTGATCCCCTGGCCTATGCCTGGCGCTTTGTCTCCATGCCGGCGGGCAGCGCCGCGGCTTTGACCGATGTCACCGCCGTGCGCCCGAGTTTCGTGGTGGATCTCCCCGGCAACTATGTCTTGCAGCTTGTCGTCAACGACGGCACGGTGGACAGCGAAGCGGATACCGTGGTGGTGAGCACGGAGAACAGTCCTCCCGTGGCCGACGCGGGGCCGGACCAGACGCGGCGGGTCACCGAAACGGCTACGCTGGATGGCCGAGGCAGCAGCGATGTGGACGGCGATCCCTTGACGTATTCCTGGCGTTTCGTGTCCCGGCCGGGAGGGGGCGAGGGGGGTGAGAGTACGGCCACCCTGGATGACCCCACCGCGGTAAACCCGAGCTTCGTGGTGGATCTCCCCGGCGAGTACATCCTCCAACTGGTGGTGAACGATGGCACCGTGGACAGTGCCCCCGATACGGTGGTGGTGAGCACGGTAAACAGTCCTCCCGTGGCCGACGCGGGGCCGGACCAGACGCGGCGGGTCACCGAGACGGCCACGCTGGATGGCCGGGGCAGCAGCGACGTGGACGGCGACCCGCTCACTTTCTCCTGGCGTTTTGTCTCCAAGCCGGGAGATGAGGGCGGCGCAAAAAGCAACGCCGTTCTCGACGATCCCACCGCCGTCAGTCCGAGCTTCGTGGTGGATCTCCCCGGCGAGTACATTCTCCAACTGGTGGTGAACGATGGCACCGTGGACAGTGCCCCCGATACGGTGGTGGTGAGTACGGTAAACAGTCCTCCAGTGGCCGACGCGGGGCCGGACCAGACCCGCCTCGTAACCCAAAGAGTCACGCTCGACGGCAGTGGCAGCAGCGATGTGGACGGCGATCCCCTCACCTATTCCTGGAGCTTCCTTCCCGTGCCACGGGGCGCGGACGGCACGACGACAAGCACGGCCGCGCTCGATGATCCCGCCGCTGTTGGCCCGTCTTTCGTCATTGACCTTCCCGGCCAGTATGTCCTGCAACTCATCGTGAACGACGGTACGGTGGACAGCGCGCCGGACACGGTGGTGATCACCACGGAGAACAGCCCGCCCGTGGCCGACGCGGGCCCTGATCAAACCCGGCTGGTCACGGAAACGGTGACCCTCAACGGCAGCAGAAGCTCCGACGTGGACGGCGACCCGCTCACCTATGCCTGGAGTTTCGTATCGAAGCCGTCGGGAGGCGACACCAAGAGTGCCGCCGTGCTTGACGACCCCACCGCGGTATCGCCCACCTTTGTTATCGACCTGCCGGGCACCTATATTTTGCAACTGGTGGTGAACGACGGTACGGTGGACAGCGCGCCGGACACGGTGGTGATCACCACGGAGAACAGCCCGCCCGTGGCCGATGCGGGCCCAGACCAGACCCGGCTGGTCACGGAAACGGTGACCCTTAACGGCAGCGGAAGCTCCGATGTGGACGGCGATCCGCTCACCTATGCCTGGAGTTTCGTATCGAAGCCGTCGGGGGGCGCCACCAAGAGTGCCGCCGTGCTTGACGACCCCACCGCAGTATCGCCCACCTTTGTGATCGACCTGCCGGGTGTCTATGTGCTGCAACTGGTGGTGAACGACGGTACGGTGGACAGCGCGCCGGACACGGTGGTGATCACCACGGAGAACAGCCCGCCCGTAGCCGACGCGGGTCCCGATCAAACCCACTTCGTTACCGACATGGTGACCCTCAACGGCGGGGGGAGCCATGACGTGGACGGCGATCCCCTGACCTACGCCTGGAGCTTCCTCTCCGTGCCCGGGGTAAGCCCTGATCAAAGCACGGCCACCCTGAGCAACCCAGCCTCGCCCACGCCGACTTTCGTCATTGATCTGCCCGGTACTTACGTGGTGCAGCTCATCGTAAACGATGGCACGGTGGACAGCGCGCCGGACACGGTGGTGATCACCACGGAAAACAGCCCGCCCGTGGCCGACGCCGGCCCGGATCAGTCCGGTCGCGTGTTTGACACCATCACCCTGGACGGCAGCGGCAGTTCCGACGTGGATGGTGATTCCCTCATTTTCGCATGGAGTGTTGTTTCTTCGCCCGATGGCGTGGCCGACCCGTCGGCACTGTTGAACGACGCCACGGCGGTGCAGCCGTTCTTCACGATTGAAGCCGGGGGCACGTACATCTTCCAACTGGTCGTGAATGACGGCACCGTGGACAGTGTGCCGGACACGGTGGTGGTCACCACGGAGAACACCCCGCCCGTGGCCGACGCGGGGGCCGATCAGACCGGCCGCGTGTTCGATACCATTACCCTGGACGGCACGGCCAGCTTCGACGTGGACAACGACCCCCTGACTTATTCCTGGAGCTTCCTGTCGAAACCGGAGCAGGGCGGGCCGGCGAAAAGCACCGCGCAACTCGTGGGTGCGGACACGGCGACACCGTCCTTTATCATCGATGTGGCGGGCACCTACGTGCTGCAACTCATCGTGAACGACGGTACGGCGGACAGCGCGCCGGACACGGTGCAGGTGACCACGGAGAACACGCCGCCGGTGGCCGACGCCGGGCCTGATCGCGAGGTGCCCATCACCGACGATGTCATGCTGGACGGCACGGGCAGCTTCGACGTGGACAATGACCCGCTTACCTATCGATGGAGCGTGTTGTCTGTTCCTCTCGGCGGGGATCAGCAGGAAAAAGCCGGCCCCTTCGACTTTATTCTGGACGACGTGACTTCGCCCACCCCGTCCTTCTTCCCCGAGGCGCCCGGCGACTACGTGTTCCAGCTTATTGTGAACGACGGCACGGTGGACAGTCTGCCCGACGGCGTGGTGATTACGGCGGTCAACCAGCCGCCCACGATCACGCTTATCGGCGACGGGGCCCTCACGTTGGAATGTGGCACCCCCTATCAAGAAGCGGGTGCTGTTGTCAGCGATCCCGAGAGTGGTGATATCAGCCATCGCTTGAACATCAGCGGCACGGTCGATGCGGGCACGCCGGGCGAGTACACGCTCACCTATACCGCCTCGGATATTTTCGGGGCCGAGGCCGATCCGGTCACGAGAACCGTGACCGTGGAAGACACGACGACGCCGGATATCGAACTTGAGCCATTCGATGGTCCCCCGCTTCATATCGAGTGTGGAAGCAATACGCCCATACCGGGCGCGTCCGCCACCGACACGTGCGACACGCAGACCCCCATCCCGGTCGACCGGGACACGGGCGGCCTGGACCTGTTTGCGCCCGGCACCTACACGGTAACCTATTCCGCCACCGATGGCGCCGGAAACACGGGCACCGTGGAACTCACGGTCATCGTCGAGGACACCACTCCACCGGTGCTGGAGATTCTTGGGGCGGATCCTCTCACCGTGGAGTGCGGCGATCCCTATGTCGACCCGGGTGCCGTGGCGACCGACACCTGCGAAGGCGACCTGAACAATGTAACCATTGATGACAGCCAGGTGGACACGACCGTACCCGGTACGTACGCCGTCGGGTTCAGTGTGTCGGACGGCGCGGGGAACACGGCCACGGGAAGCCGAACGGTGGTGGTGGAAGACACGACGCCGCCAGGCATAACCTTCATCGGCCCCTCGGTGCAGACCGTTGAATGCGGGACGTCTTACGAGGAACTGGGTGCCGTGGCCGAAGACAACTGTGATCCTGATCCCTTCCTGGAGATAAATGTCATCGACGAAAACACCAGCGTCACCGGCAGCTTCCTGGTGGTCTACACGGCTACCGATGCCGCGGGCAATACCGCTTCGCGCACGCGTACGGTTATCGTCGAGGACACGATTCCACCGGAGATTACCCAGGTTGATCCGGGACCACTCCACCTGAATTGTGGGGGATATCTCCTGATTCCCGGCGCAACCGCCATCGACCAATGCGATGGAGAGACCGTGGTTCAGATCGACGTGTCCGGCGTGAACATGCAGACACGCGGAGAGTACCAGGTCATCTATCGTTCCACGGATAACGCGGGCAACACGGGTGAATCCATTCGGACGGTGTTTATCGAGGGTATTTGCCCACTGGAGAACGGGACCGTTTGTCCCGACGGCGGTTTGCCTCGGGGCGCCCTGGTCTACCAGGCCGGCTTTGAGGTGGATCTCGACGGCTTCATTCTGGACAACACCGCGGGCAGCGGCAACGGACTGTGGCACCGCTCGGCGGCGTGTTACGGGCCCAACGCCATCGACGGCACCCCCACCATGCTCTATTTCGGCCAGGACGACACATGCGACTATGATACGGGGCAGGCGACGGGCGGACTGGCCACCTCGCCCACCATTTCCCTGCCGGGTGGCGCGGGGACCGCGACGCTCGTGTTCAATTATTTCCTCATCACGGAAGGCGCTTCCGGCAGCACGACGGACTACGCCGCGGTGCTTGTCTTCGAGTCCGGCAGTGGCTTTGAAACCCTGGCCGACAACAGCGACGGCGCGGGTGTCGTGAAAGCCGTTATCTTCCAACTTTGCGATGATGCTCCCATCCCCGATGGAGGCCAGGCGAAAATCCTTCCTCCCGGTTCCGTGGTGAACTGGTACACGGCGGTCATCGACATCTCCCGCTTCCGGGGTTCCGACATCAACGTACAGTTCCTCTTTGATTCCGGTGATCAGAACATCAACTTCCTCCCGGGCTTCGCGGTGGACAACGTGACGGTCTACGCCTCGCCGGAACCCACGCCATGAGTTCATGACGCGCAATCCCTTCTGTTCCGCCGGCGCACGGCTCCAGGCCGTGCGCCGGCTTTCCGGATTACGGACTTGCGGCACCGGGATGCTTCGCGGATAATGGCACGGTTCCCGCCGTTCAACATACCCCTGTCACTATCCCTGTAGGAAGGAAAAGGAGCTTGATCATGTTTACGAACTTTGCCACGGAGGTCACGCCGGATTGGGAAGAACTGGTGGCCTGCATTCGCCGGGAGGGCACACCGAAGCGGGTGCATCATATCGAGCTCTTCCTGGACGCGGAGGTGCAGGACGCCATTTGCGGGCGCTTCGACCTGCTTGACGGATTGGACGCAACCGACCCGTTCTTCGAGGGAAAGAAACAGATCCGTCTCCAGTCTTTCCTTGGCTATGACTTCGTGCGGTGCAGCCTGGAGGGGCTCGAATGGCCGATGAATTATCACCAAACCGACGACGTGGCCGGCCTGGCCCGTGCCGACGGGCGAAGTTTCGTGGACAGCCACCAGGGCCCCATCACCGATTGGGAATCCTTCGAGCGTTATCCCTGGCCCGACGCGGCCAAGGGAAGCACGCGTATGCTGGAGTGGTACGGAAAAAACCTGCCGGACAATATGTGCGTCGTGGGAAGCGGGGGCTTCGCTCATTTCGCCGAGTTCCTCACCTGGCTCATGGGCTACGAAACCCTCTGTGTCGCGCTCTGTGAGCAACGCGACCTCGTCGAAGCCATTGCCAGGCGGCTCAATGATCACTATGAAATTTTTCTCGCCCGGCTTCTCGAGTTCGACCGCGTGAAGATTGTCTGGGGCAGCGACGACATGGGCTTCCGCATGGGAACCCTCATCAGCCCGGACGACATGCGCGAATTCGTGTTGCCCGGACACAAGCGCATGGCCGAAATGTCCCACGCCGCCGGTCTTCCTTACATTCTTCACTCCTGCGGCAACCTGGAAGCCATCATGCCCGATCTCCTCAACGACGTGAAGATCGACGGCAAGCATTCTTTCGAGGATACCATCGAGAAGGTGACGGACAACAAAGCACGCTATGGGGATCGGCTGGCCCTGCTGGGGGGCATTGACGTGGACTTCATGTGCCGCCACGACGAAACCGCCGTTCGCCGGCGCGTGCGCGAAACCCTTGACGTGTGCCAACCCGGCGGTGGCTACTGCCTCGGGACCGGTAACAGCGTGGCCAATTACATTCCTGTGGATAACTACCTTGCCATGGTCGATGAAGGGCGGAACTACGGGGCGTAAACAGAAAGACCGTCCCCCCTTCGTCCATACGGTCCACCGAAGCACCGGGCGGGGAATAATCAGCGCCCCGCCAGAGTTTGACATATCTAAATGTCCCGATATATAATGAGTGTGATGGAGGGACGGAAAGGATGAGCAAACTCAGGCCAGCGGAGCTAGTGGACATGGAAGGCCTCACGCGGGCGGCGGAGTGCCTGAAAACCCTGGCGCACCCGCACCGGTTGCACATGGTGCAGCTCCTGTTGAAGCAGGAGCATACGGTGGGCGAATTGGCGGAGGCCTGCGGGATTCCGAGCCATATGGCTTCCGAGCACTTGCGATTGATGAAGGACCGGGGTTTGCTTGCCTTTGAGCGCCGGGGCCGGTGCATCTATTACCGGGCGGCTTCCGAGGGCCTGGTGGGCATTATGGCCTGCGTGCAGTGTCATTACGGCGAAACGGATTCCGCCTCCTGAGGGCCCGCTGTTGTTTTTCAAGGCAATACCGCAGATTCCATGCAAGGAGTGTAAGAGCCATGTCAAGTGAACGGATAACCGCGTTTGTGACCCGACGGCCGTGGGTGGTGGCCGGGGTGATGCTGGTGACCTCCATCATCATTGTTGCCATGGTGGCGGTGCCTTCTTTATGGCCCGCCGAGGCACCCTTCCTGAACGGGGTGAGAGTGGACACGGACCCGGAGAACATGCTGGATCATGATGAACCGGTGCGCGTGTTTCATGACCGGATGAAAAAGACCTTGTCGCTCTACGACATGTTGGTGGTGGGCGTGGTCAATAATGAGAACCCCAATGGCGTGTTCAACGCGGCCTCGCTGGGACGCATCCACGCGTTGGCCACCTACGCGAAGAGCCTCAAGGGCGAGGCGCTGGGGCTGGACGATCCCCGGGCGGGTGTCATCGGCGTGGACCTTATTGCGCCGTCCACGGTGGACAATATCGAGCCGGGCGGACTGGGGGAGGTGCGCTTCGAATGGCTCATGAAGGATCCGCCCAAAACGGATGAAGAGGCCCTGGCCGTGCGCGACAAAGCGGCGCGCCTGCCCTTTCTCGAGGGTACGCTGGTGTCGGAGGACGGCAAGGCCGTGGCCCTTTACATTCCCCTCAGCTCAAAGGATTTGAGTTACGAGGTGTCGGCCAAGCTGAAGGCGAAAATCGCGGAGCTGGGCGGCGACGATGAGTATCATATCACCGGCTTGCCCGTGGCGGAGGACACCTTTGGCGTGGAGATGTTCATCCAGATGGGCATCTCGGCGCCCATGGCCATGCTGGTAATCTTCCTGCTGCTGCTTTTTTTCTTCCGCAAACTGACCCTGATCATTTCCCCCATGATCGTGGCCATCGTCTCGGTCATCGGCACCATGGGCGCGCTCATTATCACCGGCAACACGGTGCATATCATGAGCAGCATGATCCCCATCTTCATTATGCCCATTGCGGTGCTGGACTCCATCCACATTCTGTCGGATTTCTTCGACCGTTACCAACAGACACGGGACCGGAAAAAGACCATTACCGCGGTTATGGCCGATCTTCACATGCCCATGCTCTACACTTCGCTGACCTCGGCGGCGGGTTTCGCCTCGCTGGCGTTAACCCCCATCCCGCCGGTACAGGTCTTCGGCGTGTTTGTTTCGCTGGGCATCATGCTGGCCTGGGTCCTGACCATCACCTTCATCCCGGCGTATGTCATGTTCCTCCCGGAAAGAACCCTTGCGAACTTCGGCGCGAAGAACCATGAAGACGAGGAAAACACGGCCAACGCAACGCTGGTGGGCCGTATTTTGCGGATGTCGGGGGCGTTCACAAACAGCCACGCGCGGTTCATTGTGGCGGGGGCGCTTCTGCTGGCGGCCGTCTCGGTGTACGGCATCAGCCAGATCCAAATCAATGACAATCCGACCCGGTGGTTTAAGAAGACGCACGAGATTCGCATTGCGGACAAGGTGCTGAACGAGCACTTCGCGGGTACTTACATGGCCTACCTGGCCCTTACGCCCGGAGAAGGCAGGCAGGAAAGCCTCTCGGATTACACCGAGGGCATGTTCGCCCGCCTGGATGCCAAAGCCGGGAAGGAAGCCGGGGACGTGCCCGAATATGCGGCCGTGGCGGCGGAAGCGAAGAAGCAACTCGGCACGCTGGTGGCCGGCGTCGAGACCAAAACCGCCCTGCTCGACGCGTGGGAGACGTATGCGCGGAAAAAATACGACGACGCCGGGGTGGGCGAAGACATCGCCTGGGACGACCTTATCGCCTTTATCGACGGCGAGCGTCAGCGCGACGAGATCTTCAAACAGCCCGAGGTGTTGCGGTACATGGCGCGCCTGCAGGAGGCCCTGCTTGCCACGGGGGTCGTGGGCAAGTCAAACTCCCTCGCGGACCTGGTGAAAACGGTACACCGCGAATTGTTCGAGGGCAAGGAGGCATACTACCGCATACCCGACTCGGCGCGCGCCGTGGCGGAGTGCCTCATCACCTACCAGGGCGGCCACCGGCCCAACGACCTGTGGCATTTCGTCACGCCCGATTACCGCACGTCGAGCCTGTGGATTCAGCTCAACAGCGGCGACAACCGGGACATGTCGGCCGTGGTCGCTTCCCTGGATGATTTCGTGGCGAAAAACCCGCCTCCCATGGGATTGGAAACCCGGTGGTTCGGTTTGACCTACATCAACGTCATCTGGCAGGAGAAGATGGTTTCGGGCATGTTGCAGGCTTTCCTGGGCAGTTTCCTGGTGGTCTTCCTCATGATGACCATCCTCTACCGGTCTGCCCTGTGGGGCATTCTCTCCATGATTCCCCTCACCCTGACTGTGGGGCTGAGCTATGGGGTTATCGGGCTCATCGGCAAGGATTACGATATGCCCGTGGCGGTGTTGTCCTCGTTGAGCCTGGGGCTGGCGGTGGACTTTGCCATTCACTTTCTGTCCCGTACACGCGCGCTCTATGAGAAGTATGGGCATTGGGCGGCCACCTCTCCCCACGTGTTCGGAGAACCGGCCCGCGCCATTACACGCAACGTGCTGGTTATCGCCATCGGTTTCCTGCCCCTGCTGGCCGCGCCGCTGCTGCCCTACGTGACCGTGGGTTTCTTCCTGGCCGCCATCCTGGCCGTGTCGGGCGCGGCCACGCTGCTGCTGTTACCCGCATTGATCCATTTGGGCGAGCCCATGCTCTTTCCCAAAACCCGGCCCCGTGCCCTGGCCTGCCAGCGCGGCACCTGTATCATTGCCGCCCTGGCGTTCGCCGCCCTCGTGGCGGTGAACGTGCATCAATTCATGGGGCTTGGCATCAACTCGCTGGCCGGCACCGCCATTGCCGCCATGGTGGCGTGGATGGGGGGCTGCTGGATCGTGGGCCGAATCTATCGTTGCGGTCTCGACCCTATCGACGACGAACAGTAACCTGGAGGATCACCTCATGAAGACAAGCCTTGTTGGACTTCTGATAGCTATCGCGGCGCTGTGGACCGCGCCCGTTTTCGCCCAGGACCTTTCCGTCGGCGAAATCGTGAAGAAGACGAACCATGCCGTTTACTACCAGGGCAAGGACGGCCGCGCCCGCGTGAAGATGACCATCACCGACAGCCAGGGGCGAACGCGGACGCGGGAGTTCACCATCCTTCGTCTCAACACGGACACCAGGGACGAGGAGCAGAAGTTCTACGTCTACTTCCACCGTCCGGCCGATGTGCGCGAGATGGTCTTCATGGTGTGGAAGCACGTGGGCGGCGACGACGACCGGTGGCTCTATCTGCCCGCCCTGGACGTGGTGAAGCGCATCGCGGCTTCCGACGAACGCACCAGTTTCGTGGGTTCCGATTTCTTTTACGAAGACGTGTCCGGCCGCGGGCTCGATGAAGACACCCATGAATTGGTCGATACGACGAACAACTACTACGTCTTGAAAAACACGCCGAAGGACCCTTCCGCGGTGGAGTTCGACTCCTACACCATGTACATTCACAAGGCGACCTTCATCCCCGTGAAGGTGGAGTACGAAAAAAACGGAACGGTCTATCGTGTTTCCGAGGCGCTGAAGGTGGAGGATATCCAGGGGCACAAAACCGTCACCAAATCGCGCATGAAAGACCTGAACAGCGGCAGCGAAACCGTGTTGGAATACGCCTCGGTGAGCTATGATGTCGGGCTGCCCGAAGCGATCTTCACGGAACGCTACCTGCGGAAGGCCCCCAGGAAGTATCTGGAGTAGAAGAATGTGAGTGGCTCTTCGGCCCGTATCAGGGTGTGCTTCAGCGCACCAGGCCAAACGTGCCACCACGTGCGAACGAGAACAAAGACGGAACCGGCAAAAGTCGGGGTGCTCGAATACCCGGAGCCGGAGGCTCTATTCTTATGTGGCACAGCCGCCCCCGGCTGTGGAGTCCGCAGGACTCCAATTGAGTTTAATCCTTCACCTTGTAGGTCGTGGTAATGTCTGCTTCCATCTGTGGGACCTTGGCATCGCTGTGACCTTGGGATGAGATCCTACGGATCCCACAGCCGGGGGCGCCGTGCCACATAATGAGGAACAAGGACGCGCCAGGGCACACTTTACGCGCTTGTTGATCTTATCAGCAAAAAGGAACTTCCATGTTTCGATCAGCATTTTTCACAACAGTACTCGCCATGGTCCTCATCGTTGCGGGCGCATGGGCGGAGGAGCCCGCCCTGCCCGCCGGGTTGGGCGGCGAAGAACCTTCCCTGCCCGCCGGGCTGGGGGGCACGGCAGAACCGGCCCTGCCCGCCGGGCTGGGGGACGACACAATCGTCGACGATTCCGCGAAGAAGCCACCCTCCGAAGGGATGAGGGAACGCCTCGGGCTGCACGGATTCTGGGAAACCCGCGCCGGGGTGCGCACCCAGTCCGACCCGGCCCAGTCGAAGGACACGCCGCTGGCGGAATCGCGCTTGCAGTTGGAGACCATCCGGGATTGGGGACCGGTCGAGGTGGGCCTTCGGGCCGATTTTATGCTTGATGGCGTCCTGGAGCAGGCCGATTTCGACCTGCGCCGGTTGCGGCTCACCTGGTCCCCCCTGGACAACCTGGACCTGCGCATGGGCCGGCAAGTTCTGACCTGGGGCACGGGCGACCTCATTTTCATCAACGACATGTTTCCGAAAGACTGGCAATCGTTTCTCGCCGGCCGGGACGAGGAATACCTGAAAGCCCCGTCGGACGCCCTTCGCGTGGGGCTGTTCACGGATTGGGTCAACGTAAACTTCGTCTACACCCCCCAATTCGACCATGATCGCTTCATCACGGGCGAGCGCATCAGTTTCTACAACCCCATGAAAGGCCGCACGTCGGGCCGGGATGAGCAGGCCGATTTCGACGCGCCCAGCACCTGGTTTCAGGATGACGAGTTCGCCCTGCGCCTCTACCGCAACATCGGCGCCTACGAGTTCGCACTCTATGCCTATTCCGGCTACTGGAAAAGCCCCGGCGGTCAGCGTCTCCTTCCCATGCAGGCCACTTTTCCGAAGCTGAACGTGTACGGTGCGAGCCTGCGCGGCACGGTGGGCAAGGGTATCGGCAATATCGAGGCGGGGTACTACGACTCGCGCCAGGACCGGGGCGGCGGCAATCCCTTCATCAACAACAGCGAGATCCGCCTGCTCATCGGTTACGAACAGGAGTTGGCCAGGGAGTTCACCGGCGGTTTTCAGTACTACCTTGAGCACATGATGGACTACGACGATTATCGCGACACCTTACCCTTCTTCGTCGATGCCCGCGACAGAAACCGTCATGTTTTTACGGTACGCCTCACGAAACTGCTCATGAACCAGGATCTGACCCTGTCATTCTTTGTCTTTTACAGCCCCTCCGATGGCGACGGGTATCTGCGGCCAAAGGCAGCCTACAAGGTGAACGACACCTGGATCGTGGAGGGCGGCGCGAATATCTTCCTGGGAATCGCGCAACACACCTTCTTCGGTCAATTCGAGGACGACTCAAACATTTACGCGAACGTGCGGGCGTCTTTTTGACTGATCCCGGGAGACCGCGACAGGAGCCCCCATCGGGAGGTTGGTTGAGCGCCTTACTCCCCGGCCTTCAGCGCCTCCAGGATTTCTCCCACGGCGGCCTCCAGCCCGATGAAGATCGCGCGGGCGATAATGCTGTGGCCGATGTTTACTTCCCGCAGCCCCGGGATGCGTACAACCGGTGCCAGGTTTCCCACGGTCAACCCATGACCGGCGTGCAGGGCCAGGCCCGCTTCGCGCACGAGGGCACTTGCCCGCTCGAGGCGCGCCAGTTCTTCGCCCACGGCCGCGCCCCCGGCATTGGCGTACGCCCCCGTGTGCAGTTCCACGGCATCCGCGCCGGTGGCGGCGCTGGCGGTTACCTGTGCAGCGTCGGGATCAATAAACAGACTCACCCGGATGTCGTGATCGTGCATGCCCGCCACCACGTCGGTGAGGTAGTCCCGCTGTCCCGCCACGTCAAGCCCGCCCTCAGTGGTAACCTCCTGCCGTTTCTCGGGCACGAGACAGACCGTGTAGGGCTTGACCTGGTGGGCGATGCCGATGATTTCCTTCACCGCGGCCATTTCAAGGTTCAGGTGAATATCCAGCGCTTCCGTGAGGGCGTGGATGTCGCGGTCCTGCATGTGACGGCGATCCTGGCGCAGGTGGGCGGTAATCTGGTGAGCACCGGCCCGTTGGGCCACCAACGCCGCTTCGACCACGTCCGGCTCGACGCCTTTTCGTGCCTCGCGCAGGGTGGCCACGTGGTCAACATTCACACCAAGTTTGATCATGTCAATCTCCTTTCGGGGAAAGGGCGGAGCCGTGGCACGAGTACGGGCGCCCACGCCGATACGATCGAAACCCTGCGCCTTTCATCTGTGTATTATACGCACCCGGGAAAAAGCCGGCAACGGACCTGGCACTATTCCCGGATTCATTTCCGCACCCGCGGGAGGCCATGGGAGGGCCACACCGTATCTTCATAAAGTTGTATTTCTTCCACGAGGTGAAGTATGCTTCCGAGAAGTGGGGCCCCATGCGGGCGTGCGTGGGAGCGGGGTCATGGGAAGGGTTGGCCTTGTGTTTGAAAACGGATTCAGGGCGTGATCGCTTGCCCCTGGAAGCAGGAGTGTTTTTTGCGGGAAAGGCGAAAAGGGCGATTTTTGCCTGAAAGAAGTTGACAAGGTTTCAAATAGCGCGGTATAATCACTTAGAATCTTGAGTAAACTGAGAAATCTGTTACATTCCCTAACCTGGGTGTCTCGTGTCCATTTGGATTCAAGGTATTCTCAATGTATTTTGGCGGGACACTTGACAAGGGAGGAGCGCGTCCGGTGAGCGACCGAGAGCAAAAAGCTTACACCACCTTCGAGGCAGCCAAGATCTGCCATGTTACCCATCACAGCATCAAGAACTGGATCAAACAGGGGCTGATCAAGGCCTCGCGAACCCCGGGCGGTCACTACCGAATTCTCGAAGGTGACCTGGACGCGTTTCGCGAGAAGTACGACATGTTCCCCCGTGACAAGGGCCCCAGCAAAAAGCGGGTGATGGTCGTTGACGATGACCCCGATGCCCTTATGCTCATGGAGAAGATCCTGATCGACGAGGGTTTTGAGCTCATCAAGGTGAGTAATGCCACCGAGGTGGGGCTGAAGGCGGCCCAAATGACGCCTGACCTGATCCTCCTGGATTTCCTCATGCCCGAGATCAACGGATTCGAGGTGTGCAAAGCGCTCCGTAACAATGAGACGACCCGCAGCATCCCCATCATGGCCGTGACCTGTCTCACCAAGGAGCGTGACATCGAGCGGATTTTTGCCTGTGGTGCCGATGAGTACCTTCCCAAGCCTTTCAAAGTGGACGGGCTGTTGGAAAAAGTTCGCGAGTTAATCGGCCGTGGCCGCGTGGTAGACTAACCGGACGTCAGCCGCGGAGGGGCAGGGTCCGGCGCGTGCCGTGATCCCCCTCTTTTCTTCTCTCACGTCGGTGTGGAATGCCATGCTCAAGCGGAAACAGGCCCGGGGCGGGATAGAACGCAAGTTTCTGACGTCAATTTTGTGGGTTGGCGTTACCCCGCTTATTCTTGCCCTGATCGGCTATTTCCTGGCCCGCCAGGCCCAGCGCATTGCTATTATACAGACCCTTTCCACCACGGCCCGGCAGACCGCCGAAGGGGTGGGACTGGCCATGGACAGCCGCCTGCGGCTCACGGCGCAAACCTCTCTTTCGCCGTACCTGCTGTCGGCGTTGACGGCGGAGCCGGGCAAGCGGGCCCTTGCACTCGGGCAGGCGCGGCGTTTTCTGGGCCACCAGGCGCGGTATTCCGGGGATATCGGCGCCGTTTACAACCTCTATGACCGTGACGGCGCCTTCCTTGGCAGCAGTCTCTCCGGGACCGTGGATCTTCCCGGCCACCCGGAATGGGCGAAAACCCCGCCCGGACTGCGCTTCACGGATTTTGACTATTTTGCCGACGAACAGCGTTACGCGGCCAGTATCGTGGCGCCCGTCACGGATCCGGGCACGGGTGAGATCCTGGGTTTTCTCGAA
The DNA here is from genome assembly GCA_024278275.1 of Candidatus Hydrogenedentota bacterium. GTDB lineage: Bacteria > Hydrogenedentota > Hydrogenedentia > Hydrogenedentales > JAJRTN01 > JAJRTN01. The sequence continues at coordinate 28,465 of JAJRTN010000002.1, read as the reverse complement.
GAACGCCAGGGACTGGAAGATATCCTGCGGTTCGCCCTGGGCGAAGGGCCGTCACGGGGGCATGTCAATTCCCGTGAGATTGTCTATGTGGGAGAGGACCGCGAGTTCGTGGTCCACGCCGGCCCGGCAGGCGGGGACCGTTTCCAGCCGGTTTACGCGGCACCCGACCCCCGGCTCATCGCGCGGATACGCAAGTATCCGGAGCGGGACTTCGACGAGTTTGCCATGGGACGCTACAGCACCCATGGGACCGTCCTCTCGGCGCTTATGGCCTATCACCGCCTTATGCCCGGGAGCGACCTCTATGTACTGGTCTACCGTCCCACCTCCGATGTGTATGCCAAGGTGGACCTGGGCGCCTTGGTCATCATCGCTTTGTCGGCGCTTATCATCGGGTCCTTCTGCGTTATCGCCTACCGCTTCGTCAACAACAATATCATCCGTCCCGTGTCCCTGCTCAACGAAGGCGCCCAGATTATCCGGCAAGGCGACCTCGAGCTGAAGCTCAAGATCGACACGGGCGACGAGATCGAGGGGCTGGCCAATTCGTTTAACCGCATGGCCACGGCGCTCCGCCAGAACATCTCCCGCCTGGAGGAGTCGGAGGAAAAATACCGAAGTGTCATTAACTCCATGCGCGACGGCATTTACCAGACCGACCCTTCCGGACGAATCGCGCTCCTCAATCCCGCCGGCGCCCGCATACTCGGGTTTCCGTCTCCCGCCGACGCCCACGGCGTGTCCCTGCACGATCTTTTTGTGGAAGGTCCGGAATACCGGCGCTTCATGCGCGACCTGGAAGAACACCGCTTCGCCGAGCGGGTTCGCGCCTGGGTCAAAACACGACGGGGGCGCTCTATCTGTGTCGAACTCACGGCCAACCGTGTTTTCGATGATGAAGGCGGCTTCATGGGCATGGAAGGCACGTTTCGGGATGTGACCCGGAGTCTTCGGCTGGAACACGAAGCGCGGGAACGGTCCGAGCGTATCGAGGTAATCAATCAGATTGCCAATGCCATCAACTCAAGCCTCGAGGCGGGCCGTGTGTACGAAAGCATTGCCGTCGAAGTCCGCAAACTGATCACTTTTGATTATGCGTCCGTGGCGTTGGCCGCCGAAGGTACGTCCGGTTTCCTGACCCATCAACTCTGGCCCGACCGGGGGGCGGCGCCGTCTTCCGGCCCGAATCATTGCGCCGAATGGGTGGCCCGCGAGGAGAAGGCCCTGTTGGTGACGGACCTTCACAAGAACGGTTCGTCCTTCGCCGGCCAGTTCCCCGGGGACATTCGCAGTTGCCTGTGCGCGCCCCTTTACGCGGCGGACAAGATCATCGGGACCCTCAATGTGGGATCCCGCATGCCCGGGGGCTTCACCCGCCATGACGCCGAGGTGCTTGAGCAGCTTACGCCCCACGTGGCCGTGGCCATTCGCAACGCCCGGTTGCTGGAGAATCTCCAGGCTTCCCTCGAGGAAGTGACACAAGCGCGGGAGAAGCTGCATGCCGCCATCGAGGAGTTGAAAACCCTCGACGAAATGAAGACCAATCTCCTGTCCAACGTGTCCCATGAATTGCGCACGCCGTTGGTCGCGGTGATGGGTTACACCGATATGATTCTCAACGGGAAGGCCGGTGTCATCAACGACGTACAGGAGGAGTTTCTCCAGATCAGCCTGCGCAACATCGAGAAGCTCGTCACCCTGATTGAGAATCTGCTCGACTTCTCCAGGCTTCATCGCGGCGCGGAGGAATTGGTCTTTGACACCTACGACATTAGCGATTGTGCCCGCATGAGCCTCCAGATCGTGCAGCCCGTGGCCGACAGCCGCAACATCCGCCTTGACCTTGTGGCCCCGGAAGATCCCGTGTACGTGGAGGGTGACAAGGGAAAGGTGGGGCAGGTATTCAACAACCTGCTTTCCAATGCCGTGAAGTTCAATCAGCCGGGCGGTTTTGTTCGCATTGATATCGACGTGGGTGAGGAGGACGTGGAGGTTCGCGTCACCGACAATGGCATTGGCATTCCCGCCGAGGCCCAGGACAAGATCTTCACACGATTCTATCAATACGACGGCTCCTCCACCCGGAAATATGGCGGCACGGGCATCGGCCTGGCCATTTCCCAGGACATCATGCGCCTCCATGGAAGCCGCATTACCGTCCAGAGCCGGGAACAGACGCCGGAGGAACCCGGAGAAACCACTTTCCGCTTCACCCTACCCCTGAGCATGGCCCGGAAACGCTCGCGGGGCGATGCGGGTGCGTTGCTTCCCCTGCCGACCGAAACTCATCTGCTGATCGAAGTGATCACCCAGGATCGCGCCCTGAGCGCACAGATTCGGAGCTTGCTGATCAGCGAGGGCATGGACGTTATCCACGCCGCCTATCCTTCCGTGGCCGTGGATCTGGCCCAGCGCTACAGTCCCGATTGCATCCTCCTCGACACGGAGGCGGGGCCTCTCGGGCACGTGCTGGTGGAGGACATGCTCAGGACGGCCTCCGGTTTCAGCGCGGAGGGCGGTCTCACGCCCGTGCAGGCCCCCATTGTGCTGCTCACGAGCGACGACGCCCTTTTTGAGCGCTATCGCCCTTATGTGTCGGGCCGGGTGAAACGTTCGTTCCGGAAAAGCACCTTGTTGAGCGGCATCCATTACGCCCTGAGCAAGGGTGTTCCCGCGGGTGAGCAACTCGGCTCGAAGGTGCTCTGCGTTGATGACGACGAGGAAATCGTCCGTTTCATCGCGCGTTGCCTGAATACGGAGGGCTACGAAACGGTGACTTGCTCCAGTGGCGAGGAAGCGCTGGAAGAAGTGGCCCGTGGGGCGTACTGGCTTGTGCTCCTCGACATCGCCATGCCCGGTTTGGACGGTTTCGAAACATGCCGGCGCATTAAGAAGGACGTGTCCCTGGCGGGAATACGGGTCTACCTGGTCACAGCCAAAACCATCGAGAAAAACCTGGCCAAGGTGAAAGAATGCAGCGCCGACGGCTATCTGCTGAAGCCCTTCAAACCGGAAGATCTGATCAGCCTGCTACAAGGCATCCGTCCGGGGCATCCCGGCGGCGCGGAGGAGGACAGCCCGAGGTGAAGGTGGAGCATGGCCAAAGCGAGATACCGGTACGACATGACTTCCCCGGAACACTTCCGCCGCCCCCCGCGAGCAAGGCCCGGGAAGGCCGCCCTTTTATTTCATTGCTGCGTTATAACCGTCCGTACCTGTGGAATTATATCTTCGGGGCGCTGATCGCCGTTTTCTTCAGCCTGGTCGGCCTGGTCATGCCCATGGTCATCCGGTACATTATCGACGGGTTCGAGCGGGGCAATCTCGGGCATGGTAAACTGGTGCTGCTGGTTTCCGGCCTGATCGTCCTTTCCCTGGTGAGCGGCGTGGCGCGCTATTTTCAGCGCACCCTCATGATTGGCGCTTCGCGCAAGTTCGAGTACGACCTGCGCAACGATCTTTTCGCCCACGTCCAGCGCCTTTCCCGGTCTTTCTTCAACCGCACGCCCACGGGCGAGATCATGGCCCGCGCCACAAACGATCTCAACTACGTTCGCGATTTCATCGGCCCGGGCATCATGGGCACCATCGACACCATCCGGCTTCCCTTCACGCTGGCCATGATGATCTACCTGAGCGGGCGCCTCACCCTGGTTGCCCTGATTCCCATGCCCTTTATTTCCCTGCTGGTCTTCACCTTTGTGCGCATATCCCACCGGCGGTCCAAGAAGGTGCAGGAACTTTTCGCCGTCGTGACCACGGAGGTGCAGGAAAACCTGGCGGGCGCGCGCGTGGTGAAAGCCCATGGCATGGGCGACCGCGCGGTGGCGGGTTTCCGCGAGAACGCCACGCGCTACATGAAGGCCAACATCCGTCTCGTTTCCTTCATGTCCTTCGCCTTCCCCTTCATCGGCTCCGTTATCGGCGTCATCATGTTGCTGGTTACCTGGCGCGGCGGGAGCATGGTGATCCGGGGTGAGCTGGATTTGGCGGATTACACGGCTTTCATGATCTACCTGGTCATGCTGGCCTTTCCGCTTGCCCACCTGGGCTGGGTCCTCACCTTGTACCAGCGCGGGGCCGTCGGCATGAACCGCATCGCCCGAATTCTGGGTGAAGCCCCCGGGATTTGGGATGGCGATCATACCGATCCGGACGCCCGGGTAAGCCGGGGCCATGTCCGTTTCGAGGGGGTCTCCTTCGCCTACGGCACGGTCCCGGATTCCGCCCTTGCCCTGCGTGACATCAGCTTCGAGGCGCCCGAGGGGGCCATGGTCGCCATCGTCGGCCCCACGGGCTGCGGCAAGACCACCCTCGTCTCCCTGCTGGCACGGGAATATGATCCGGACCTGGGGCGCATCCAGATTGACGGGCATGAACTTCGCGCGATCCCCCTTCGCCGGTTGCGGTCCGCCATCGGCTATGTGCTTCAGGACACGTTCATCTTTTCCGACACGGTGCGCGAGAATCTCCGGTTGGGCCGTCCCGAGGCGACGGACGACGAGATCCTGGCCGCCTGCGCCGTGGCGCAACTCACGGAGGCCCTGGCGGACCTCCCGAAGGGGCTGGATACCATGCTGGGTGAGCGGGGCATCAATCTCAGCGGCGGGCAGAAGCAGCGGCTGGCGCTGGCCCGGGCCATTCTGCGCGATCCCAGGATCCTTATCCTGGATGACGCCCTTTCGGCGGTGGATACCCAGACCGAGGAACGCATCCTCGACGGCCTGCGCGGGGTCATGGCGGGAAGAACCAGCTTCGTCGTGGCCCACCGTTTTTCCACCATCCGGCGGGCGGACCTTATCCTGGTCATGGACAACGGGGCCATCGTGGAGCGGGGCACGCACGAGGAGCTCCTGGCGCTGGACGGTTTGTATGCGCGCATGCACGCCCGGCAACTGTTGGAGGAGGCTCTCGAATCATGAGCGGCGGTTACCACATGGAGGACGAAGTCCAGCAGCGCGCTTACGACAGTACGCTCATGCGGCGGTTATTGGGTTATCTGCGCCCGTACCGCACGAAGCTGATCCTGGCCCTCGTCCTGCTGCTCATCGCGTCGCTGGTCAGCAGCGTCAGTCCGCTCCTGGTCATGTACGGCGTCGATAACTTCCTGGCCAACGCGGAGCGAAGCGGCCTGCAACAGGAGATCGCGAAACAGAAAACACCGGATCCGGTGCAACTGGATGCACTGGCCGGCATGGTTTCACGGGACCAGCGGCTGCTTTTCCTGCTCGTCTTGCTCCTGGGCGCGCTGATTATCGTCGAGTCCGGTTTTCGCTACGCGCAGCTCCTCATAGTGGCCCACGTGGGGCAGCGCACCATGTTCGAGATGCGCATGGGCCTCTTCGCCCACTTGCAGACCATGTCGCTCCAGTTTCTCGACCGCAATCCCGTGGGCCGGCTCATGTCCCGCGTGACCAGCGACATCGAGAAGATCCAGCAGACCGTCGTTTCCGGCGGGGTCCAGGTGGCCAGCGACTTCATCACCATCTTTGTCGTGCTCGCCATCATGCTGTCCGTTAATAAAGAGTTGACCCTCGTGGCCATCGTGCCCGTCCCCTTTATCTTCGCCACGAGCTTTATCTTCCGCAAGTTTGCCCGCCATTCATTCCTGGAGATTCGCAGGAAGATCGCGGCGGTGAGCGCCAGCATGCAGGAAAGCATCAGTGGCATGCGCGTGGTGCAGATTTTCGGTCGGGAAGACGCCAACTATAACCGGTTTCGTGCATTGAACGCCGACCACCGCGACGAATGGCTGCGCCAGGTTCGCTACTTCGCCATTTACTTTCCCGCCATCGAATTCTTCAGCAGCCTCAGCACTTCCCTCATCATTCTCTACTGTAGCTGGAATGTTCTCAAGCTGGGCGGTTACGTGAGCGGCACCGCCTCGGTGGGCACTTTTTTCGCCTTCATTTCCCTCTCGGAGCGGCTCTTTGGTCCCATCCGCGCCCTGGCCGACCGGTACAACATGCTGCTGGAAGCCATGGCGTCTTCCGAGCGGGTCTTTGAACTGCTCGATACGCCTCCCGACGTGGACGACCGGCCCGACGCCGTGCCTTGCGATCACCTGGAAGGGGCCGTGTCCTTCGAGAATGTTTCCTTTCGCTACGGAGAGGGCGAATGGATCCTGAAGAACATCAATCTCCATATCGACCCCGGCGAGCGCGTCGCCATCGTGGGGCACACCGGCGCGGGCAAAAGCACCATCATCAACCTCATCAGCCGCTTTTACGACGTGCAGGAGGGACGCATCCTGGTCGATGGGGTGGACGTGCGCAAATACCGGCAGCGTGCCCTCCGGAGCCGCATCGGGGTTGTGCTGCAGGATGTCTTCCTCTTCTCCGGCAGTGTGGAGGACAATATTCGTCTTGGCGACGCCGCCATTACGGACGAGCAAATCCGGGCGGCCGCCGCCTACGTGAACGCCGCGCCCTTCATCGAACGTCTTCCGGGCGGGTATGGTCACAAAGTGGGGGAACGGGGCTGCAACCTCTCCACCGGTCAGCGCCAGTTGATTGCCTTCGCCCGTGCCCTGGCCCACGAGCCCGACATCCTCGTGCTTGACGAAGCGACTTCCAGCATCGACACCGAAACCGAAATGCTCATTCAGGACGCCATCAACCGCCTCCTTGACGGCGATGGACGCCGGCGTACCTGCATTGTCATCGCCCACCGCCTGTCCACCATTCAGCACGCCGACCGCATCGTGGTGTTGCATCACGGCGAGATCCACGAGATGGGCACGCACCAGGAATTGCTTGCACGGGACGGACTTTACCGCACGCTGTACGAGTTGCAGTACAAGGATCAACTCGCGCAAGAATAAGGAAACACACCACGGGCCGGCCGTTTCAATCGTGCCCCACCACAGGCAGGGCGGGCCTTGCGGCCCGCCCAATGCCGTGGGGTAAACGGCTGTGTTGAATCAACGCCTACTCGGCCAAAAGGGCGTTAACCTTCTCCATGACCTCGAAGGCGTCGGCTACGTAGAGCACGTCGGCCTTACCCTGGGCCCAACCGCAGTTGGCGTCCAGGTTGACGGCGCGGCGCTCGTTGATGAAACGCCAGCCCACCACGTGCGGCTCTTCACCGTGGCAACAGGTGGACAGGCCCTTGGGGTGGCGCGGCGTGGCGCCCGTTTGACCGACCTGGTTGAGGTGGGTCATGAAGGACAGCACTTCGCCGCCCTCACTGCTGAGATCGACGAGGGACTTGCTGCTTCCGAGAGAGGCTTGGGCAGCCTGGAGGAAACCGAGAATGTTCTTCTCCGCGTCGGCGACATGGGTCTGGCCGTCGGCCTGCTTCTTGGTCCAGCCCGCGCCCGCCACGAACAACACGTTCGCGTCGGGGCGAATGGTCTGCTCGTCCGTGTTGGGGGCCTTCACGCCGGTCACGGTGGTGCGCGCGTCCCCAGTCTCTACGGTAACCGCCTCGACGACCGTGTCGCCCGCATCGCCCTGCCACGGGGTTTGGGTCCCGGGATCGATGCCCAACAACCAGGGCCGTTGGGTGCGGGTGAAACTGCCTTCCATGCGCTGGCGGTAGAACCAGCGTGTCACGGAGATGTCGCCCGCGCCGTTTACCTGCGTGATGTGCAGGTCGGCGCGCCCCCCCAGGCGGTGTCCTACGCCGGGCAGCACGCGATTCCAGCGGCTGTCTCCGGCCGCAACGACGAGGGTCGCCCCGGCGGCCTTGCAGAGCGCTTCCGCCGCGGCGGCGTCGGTGGCGTAACGGGCTTGGGCGAAATCCGCGCCGGACACGCTCAGGACCTTCGAGGCGCCCGCGCCCGCGATGGTGTTTGCCGCCGCCTGCACGTCTTCACCCACCAGGCCGGCCACGAGTGTGCCGCCGGTCTGTTCCGCCAATGCTTTCGCGGCGGTGAGCGATTCAAGCGCGGCCTTGCCCAGGCTTCCGTCGGATTCCGTATGCGCGAGATATAGAATGGTTTCCATGAGCGTTTACCCTTTTATCCATGCGACGATCTCTTGGGCGATCTCGTCGGCCGACATGTTTTTCTCAATGCGTGTTTCGCGCGTGGCCTTGGGCACCTCGATACCCGCGTAGTTCAGGTCCTCGCCCGACAGCGCGGCGGGCCTGGCCTTCTGGAGGCTTGGCATGACGGTGCGCATGTTCTGCATGCCCACCTGCGGGTTGTTCTTCGGCTCCGGCAGGTTGCCCGTCGCCCAGCCCAAAACCACCGGGGCGCCCGCGCACTCCGAGACCTGGTGCCTGCCGCCCTCGATACGTTCGAGGATCTGGAGCTTTCCCTCGGCCGTCACGGTGATTTCATCGACGCCCTGGAACTGCTCCGTGATGCCCAGCATCTCGCCGAGGATCTGCATCGTGGCGCCCGCGCCGCGCGAGGCCGACTCCCAACCGCCGAAGAGGAGGAGGTTCGCCATGTCGAGGTCTGGAATGGCCTGGATGGCTTCGGCCAGCACCGCCGCCACGTCGTTGGCATCGGTGAAGCCGCCCGCCGGGGCATCCGCCGCCACCAATTCAAAAGGCACCTTCTGCGCGAGGGTCATCATGACCTGTTGCAGCTTCGCCTTCGGCGCCACGCTCACCAGCGTTACCTTGCTGCCCGGCGCGTTCTTCGCCAGGTTTGCCGCCTCATACAACGCGTGGCTTGCCCACGGGTCCAGCACCGCGGGCAGCATCATCTCGTTCTTCAGGCCCCACCCCTGCGGGGTCTGCACCGGTTCAAGCGTCTGCAGGGGATCCGGAACGATCCCCGCGCAGACTACGATGTGATATCCATTACTCATTTTCTGTCTTTTCTCCTATTCGAGATTAGTTTTCCGCCGAGTGCAGGCCGCCGGCGCCGGCGCGGAACTCTATGTTGCCGTGTTCGGGGTCGTCTTCCCGGCCTTCGCTGCAACTCCAGATGCATGCGCCGCAGTGGACGCATTTCTCCCGGTCGAACAAGGGTACGTCGCCCTCGGGATTCATGGTGATGGCCTGGGCGGAACAGATCTCCACGCAGGTCTTGGTGCCGCAACGTTCGCAGAGGTGGGGATAGATGAAGACCACGTGGTCGGCGTAGCCCTCCATGGCCTGGACTTTGCCGCCCACGAGCAGCGCGTCCTGGTGCGACATGAGCAGTTGGCCGTCCAGGGGAATCTCGGGCCAGCCCGCGCGCTCCATTAGCGCATCATGAAGTGACAGGCCCTTGCGGACGCATTCTTTGCGGATGGCGGCGATTTCCCCGGGCGGGATGCGGCCCTTGTAGTATTCCTCGATGGACGGGATGCGTTCGTGGGGCCGGGGCGCCGTACACGCCAGGTTCAGCTTGCCCCTGGTCATCCCGGCGAGGGCGGTGCCGATGAGGCCGCGAATGAAACCCTTCTGGAAACCGTCGCGGGCGTGCTCGGCGATGCGGCCCTCTTCCTCGACCCAGCTTTCACGGCGGCGTTTCACGTAGGTCGCTTCCAGGTTTTCCCGGGAGAAATCCTTGCCCTCTTTCAACAGTTCGATGACCGCTTCGGCCAACTGCGTGCCCGTGGTCCAGGCCTCGTCCACGCCGGAGTTGGTGAGCACGTTGGTACTGCCCGAGCCTTCGCCGATACGGGCGTAGCCATCGCCGACGAGGTGGGGCTCGCCGCGCCTTCCGGCCTCCTGGATGCTCTTGGCGCCCCAACTGCGCAGGGTGCCGCCTTCGAGGTGTTTCCACAGGTAGGGATGGAGCATCCAGTGTTGCAGGTAGCGATAGGAAGTGCGTACGGGATTGTCGAACCACGAGGGCACGAAAATGCCCATGGAAGCGACGTTGCCGGGATAGACGTAGAGGAAACCGAAGATTTCCGGCTCGGGGTAGCCCAGGGTGTGGAGTACCGTGCCCGGCTCGAGTTCGCAGCCTTCGGGCAGGTCCACCACCATTTTCATGCCCACCGCCCAATCGCGCTGGTGGTGGCCCTCGGGCATGCCGAAATGTTCATCGAGCTGGCGACCCACGGGACCGATGGGCCCGTCGGCCACAACGGTCAGGGGGGCGCGGATCTCCATGCCCGGCATGAAACCCGCCCCGGGCGCGCCGGTCTTGTCCACGCCCTGGTCGGTAAGCTGTACGCCCACCACCGTGTCCTTCTCGACGAGAGGCTTGGTCACCGGCGTACCGGGCCAGACCTGCACCAGGCCGGAGCCCATCACCTGGCCGCCCACCCACTGGTTGAACTGGCCGATGGAAAGGAGCAGGCCGTCGTGTTTCCGGAGGAAGGGCGGAATGTAGGGCAGTTCGTAGGCGTGATCCTTCACGCCGAGCACGGGCTTCAAGAGTCCCAGCGTTTTGTCCGCAAGTTTCAACATACCCGAACGTCGGCTCGCACCGTGGGGATCAAGGAGATAGATTACTTTCTCGTCCTTCACCGGCGCGGTGAGGGGAATCTCCCCGGGATTGAGGTCGGGGAAGGTGGCGCGAATGCCCCGCGCCCGCGTGACCACGCCGGAGACGCCGAAGGCCACATCGTCGGCACGCTCGTAGCACATGACCTGGGGCGGCATGCCCGGCATGGTCCTGCTCTCGATGGCCGGGGTACCGTCGTCGTTCATCATGGCGCGGGAGAGGGTGGTGAGGAAGCCGCCCGCGGCGGGTCCGAAGCCGACACAGACAATGTCCACGTCCATGCCCTGCCGTTCGATTCCTTCGGGAAGTTCGTTCATGTCCGTTATCCGTTTTGCGGTCTTCGTCGATGTCCGCTTTCATGCCCGAAGGCTCTTCTCCTATGTGGCACATCCGCCCCCGGCTGTGGGGCCGACAAGCCTCAACAGGATTTGAGCCATCGGGTTGTTGGGCGTAGGAAAAAGACGCTCTTGCTCGTGGATAGAAGATACTGGTGAAAGTCGGAGATGAAGCCCTTCCGGGTTCCACGGCCGAGGGCGGCTGTGCCACATAAGATAAGAATATGGCGTCCTCCGGCCAATTCCCTACATGGGGTAATCCAGCGCCTCGGGAATCATCACTTGCGTCAGCGCGTGGGCGGCACGATCCTTGGCCAACCGCGATCCGGTGAGGCACCCGTCCATTTTCGTTCGAAATTGGGTAAAGGCTTCATAGCCGTCGAAATGCACGCACGGCCCCGCCTTGCAGGGCTTCGCGCTATCGGGGTGGAGCACCTCGGCCTTGCCGTCGGCCATGGCCTCCAAACCCGGCATCACGCCTTCCAGCCCTTCCACCTCCGCCTCGCCATAGCAGCCGCGGGCATCATCGTCCCACGCGGGATGGCGATTGTAGCCAAAGACCAATTCGGCGCAAATGCGGCCCACTTCACCGGCGGCCCGCGCACTCTGGACATGGCCCAGGTCCATGAGGAAATTGAGCGTGCCTTCCAGTCCCTCGGCAACGACGGGATTCTCCGGGCCTTTTTCCGCCAGTTCCAGCACGTCGAGGATGTACTGCCGCGAGGCGAGGATCCAGCACAACGCATCGGCCAGCGGGAAGGTCACGCCCTGGCGCGGCGTGTTGTAGAGCTTGGTGTTGTTGGCGTCGCGGGCGACCTTCAGGTGCCTGAGGGTCCAGAGCCACATCTTCATGGCGGTGGCCAGCGTGCAGGCGCCCGTGCCGGGGTGTTGGGAAGCCACGCACCGCATGTCGCGGGTCCATTGCTCAAAGAGTGCCAGAAAAACCTCGTTCGTCATGGTCAGGCTCAACTGCCGCCGCTGCACAGCTTCGGGGCCTTCATAGGTGGCCTCAAGCTGGGCGTCCATCCACTTGTTCGCCAGGAAGCCGGGGCAGTCCTCGGTGATTCCGTAGCCGCCCATGAGGCTGAGGGCCTCGCGCATCATGGTGGCGCCGTAGCCCGTGTTCCAGAGCTTCGACCCCGGGCAGATCACGTTTGACTGGGCATCGAGCAGCAGGAAACGCACCAGCGGGTTCCCCTCAAGCTCGGCTTGGCGCGCCTCGTCGCGGGATTCCCCGGTCCGCGCCCGCAGGCCGATCAGTTTGATGGCATCTTTCGTGACGGCGCGGAGCGCTTTCATCTTGCCGCGCCCGCCGCGTATTCCCTGCTCCGCCAGAAGGGCGTCCACTTCCTTCTCCAGCACATCGTAGTCATCGAGAAGGCGCACCGTTTCGAAGCCAAAGGAAGCCGCCGCCTCGCCCGTGGCCCAGATATCGATCAGGCGGTGCAGGGAATCCTCGCGCTGCTGAAGGCCCATCTCGTAGCGGGAAGTGCCTTCCCGGGTGGACGCGCCCCCGCGAAAACGGCCCCGCTGGTATCGAATCACCGGCTCGATGGCCGAGAGCAGTTTGGCCGCGGTCATGACGCCCACCGTGGCGCGGGTGCGGCGGAATACGGCCTCGATGATTTCGCCATGGCTGAAGTTCGGAATGATGACCCCGTCCTTGATGGTGTAACCGCCGATGATCCGGCTGGCGGGCACCTTGAGGTTGAGAATGGGATCGCGGGTCGAGGAAAGCTGATGCACCAGCTTTAACGTGGGCGCGCCCCGGTCGAAAAGGCCCTCGTCGCCTTCTTCGAGGATAATCATGCACGAGCCCTTGATCCGCTCATCGTCGGAATCGACCGCCGCGGTGACGTAGCTTGCCGTGTCCATGTTGGTGATGAAACGTCCCCGCTTCTCCACCTGGAGCATGGGCTCGCCCTCGTCGTTCCACTCCGCCACGCGGACCTTGCCGCCCAGGGTGCCCGTATCAACGCCCACGTAAGGGATGGGCTCGGTGAGTGCGAAGGATCCACGCATCTGTCGGTCGCCCGCTTCGGGGTTCATGGCGTTGAGGTAATGGTTCTTCTGCTCTTCCGTGCCTTTCTCATGGATGGGGGCAAAAGCCAGGTTGCTCGCCAGGCTGGCCGTGGCCGCGCCCGCGTCCACCCAGGACAATTCATAGGCGATAAGACCGAAGAGCAGGTTCTTCGGGCTGGCAAAGAGCCCGCCCTGCTCCGGTTCGAGAATGGCGCCCGTGATACCCGCCTCGTCATAATGCTTAAAGAGTTCGGCCTTGCCCTCGGTCCATTCGTGGGTGTTCCGACCGCCCTCCGCCACCAGCCGCGCCACGGGACCGCGTGCCACGGCCCGTGTGGACTGGACAATCATCTGCAAATCATAGCGGTCGGCGAAGCGCCACATGATCTGGCGGATATCGTCGCCCGGAAGGGTCTGCAACGTTTTCGGTGCGGCGCTTGTTGCGTTATCAGTCACAATACAATCCCTTTCAACAGAGTAATGAGGGGTTCCACCTTCCGCGTGCATCATGACCACCGCACACGAACTCGACGGCGAGGACCAGCCGTCCCCCAGACAGGGCGTTGAATCCTAGCCCAGGAAGGCCCCGGAAGTCAAAATCGTGTCCCCGGATCCAGGTACAGACTGGCTGCCCGCGTTTGCGGAATAGCGGCCGGGAATCAGGTTCTTGGCGTGTAGGTAAGCCACGCCTCGGGGATGGGGCCTTCTCCGCGGAACTTGGCCAACAGGGGATCGTTCGTTTCCTCCATCTGCTTCACCACCATGTCCCGCATGTTGGCCATGCGTTTCGCGTGGGCGGGATCGCCGGCCAGGTTGTTCAGGCAGAAGGGGTCGGTGCGAAGGTCATAAAACTCCTCGGGGACGCGGTCGCGGATGAAGGCCACGCGCTTGGCCAGCGCTTCGTCTTTCTTCGCGGCCTCTTTCATGGACTTCCAACACAAGCCGGTGAGGGGATCCATGAGGCCGTCGTACTTGAGGGGACCGGCCGGGTTGATGTTTTTTTCGCCCGGCCAGGCGTTGTAGATGTAGAGGAAATCCTTCGACTGCACGGCCCGCATGGGGAAGCATTGCACGCCCCGAAAAGCGTAGTTATAGGATTTCTGAACGTAATCGCGGCAGGGTTCGCCGCGGCCCCGCAGCGGGCCGAGCATGCTTTTACCGTCCATCCCCGGGGTCACGGGCAGCCCCAGTCCTTCGAGAAGGGTGGGCATGATGTCGATGACTTCCACCATGGTGTCCGACACCACGTGGCCGGGTGGGGTGACCCCGGGCCAACGGATGATCAGGGGGATGCGGGTGCTGAAGGGGTAGAGATTCTGCTTGGAGGGGGGCATGGACATGCCCTGGTCACCGAAGCAGACCACGATGGTGTTTTCGCGGCATCCCTCTTCCTCCAGGGCGGCAAGGATCTTTCCGACGAACCTGTCGGCGTTGTGCAGGCCCGAATAGTACTGGGCCAGGTCCACGCGCACGCCCGCCAGGTCGGGCAGGTAGCCCGGCACGGGCACCTCGACGGGCGAGTAGTTCCTGGGGTAGGGCCGCATGTACTTGTTCTTGCCCCACTGCTTCTCGAAGCGTTTCATGAACCACACTTCATCCACGCTGCCCGGCCAGGGACGGTGCGGGTCGGAGGTGTTGAGGTGGAGGAAGAAAGGCTTGTTTGCGTCGCGGGCGTTGCCGATGAGTTCTTTCGTGCCTTTGTAGATCCCCTCGGGCGACCGCCACATGGACCAGTAGCCGTCGGAGGTGTCGTCCCAGTCGTCCGCCGTCAAGCCGGACCGATCCCATTGGAAGGCCGACGAGGGAAGGTAGTTCGAGCCCTTGCCCACGATAGCGGTGAAGTAGCCCGCTTTCTTCAGTTCCGAGGCCAGCGTGGGCACGCCGGGACGCAGGGGATCGACGTGTCCCGTGTTGCCGTTGTTCTGGGGGTAGCATCCCGTCATGAGGGAGAGGCGCGTGGGCTGGCAGGTGGGGGATACCGTGTGGGCGTGTTCGAAGCGCACGCCTTCCGCCGCCAGTTGGTCCATGTGCGGCGTGATCCCCGGCAGGGGGCAACCGAAACAGCCCAGCGAGTCCGCGTCGTTGTCGTCGGTGGTGATGATGACGAGATGGGTTCGGCTCGGGACGGCTCGGGAAGTAAGCGAAGCGAGGGCGAAGGTGGCGCCCGTGCTCTTCATAAACGTGCGTCGGCTTAAGGTAGGGTGCGGCATTGCGAAGATCCTTTGTTGGTTTGGCGGCCTTAGTGGACGGCGTGGAGCGGTGTTGAGCCGGGTCCACCTGGTCCACTCAATCTATTTCCATCACGCGCTCCGCCGTCACCACCACGGGCCCAAGCAGTCCGCTGGGTTGCGGCTTATCGTTTTTCCCCCACAGTCGCCACGTGGTAAAGGTGAAGCGGCCCGTGGGGCCGGGCTTTCCCTCCTTCAGCCACGCCGGCCATTCCTTGAGCGTGCCGTTCTGGTTGCGCGCGCTGTCCTCGGGCAACCCTTCGTCGCCGATCATGCGGTTGACCCAGAGGTTGGTCACGGCAATTTCAAGGGTGTTTTCGCCGGCCTTCAGTACGTCGGTGACCTCGACGCGGAAAGGCGGCTTCCAGAGGATGCCCAGGTCCCGGCCGTTGAGGGTCACCCGCGCCATGACCCGCACATCGCCCAGGTCCAGGTAGCGCCGGACTTGCCGGCCCGGGAACGGACCGGGCATGACGAAGGTGCTTCGGTAGGTTCCCGTGCCCGAAAAATGCCGAACCCCCGGATCGCCGTGATCGCTCCAGGAAACGAGGCGGTCCAGCGTGACCGCTTCGGGCGCGCCCCAGCCCTCCGGGAAACGGAGCGACCAGGGACCGGTGACGGACATGGCAGGCGGTACCTCCGGCACCGTGACGCCGGTGGTCCTGCCCGAAGCGAAGGCGATGTCGTACCGTCCCGCTTGGGCCGTCTCGAGGACGAGGGCCTCCCCCGCGCCCCGTCGCAACGTGGCCCCGGGCGTCTCCCCTTCGGGCAGGTAAAGCTTCAGGGTGTCGGGGTCGAGCCCGTGGAGCGGGAATCGGTCGCCATCGATCTCATACAATCCATCGAGGGTTTTCACCACCCCATAGGCCGGGTCGTCCCCCTCCGCCATTTCGGCGACGCGAAAGGCATCCCGGCCCGTGTCGAGGAGGCGTTGCAGTTTTTCCCGCACGTCCCGCGTGCGTGCCGGATCGCCGGGCACGCCGTAGGAGGCTCGGATCACCGTGATGCACGGCCCGGCGTAGTCGAGATGCACCGTATCCATGTCCCGCCCCTGGAGGGTGACCGCCTCGCCATCCACGACGAGCCGCGCGCGCAGGGTCTTCACCACGTTCTCCGCCGGGTCGCCCGACCGGACCAGCTCGGCCACGGGCAAGGTGTAGTTGCCCGCGTTGATGCGCTGTTGTAACAGGTCGCGCACGTCCCGGCTTCGCCCGGGGTCCCCGGAAACGCCATACCGGGCTTCCGTGACCCGGATCCTGGGCACGCGCGCCCTGGTCCCGGCCAGTACCTCGCCGTCGCGGGCCAGGGCAATGACGGAGTCGTCCGCGCCGACGGATTCCCGGAAGACGATAAACGCGGATTCGCTTGGCCCGAAGGCGAGGTAGACGGACGTGCCTTGCGCCGATGCGGCGTATATCGCGACCGGTGTCCTTTCGCCCGTTTCGGGATTCCAGCGTTCGGGGCGCTTGCCGAATACCCGGAAGGTACAGACCGTGGTTTGCCCATAAGGCTCCGGATTGGCGACGAAATACAGGTCGGCCTCGGGCGTTCTCCGATGGATGTATCCCAGCTTCCCCGAGGTGGTGAAATCCCTGGGAATCCCCAGGTCATGCAAGGCCTGCCCGGGGGTCTTGCCCCGAATGACACGGCCCTCGCCGAAGCGCTTTTCCCTCACCTCTTGTCCGTCGCAGCCGGCCCAGAGTTCCGCCGCCAGGCGTTGCACTTCCCGGTCGCATTCCGGGTAGCCCGTGAGACTGGGCGACTTGTTGGGCGGCGCGCCGATGACCGTGGCGCCCGCGCGCGAGGTCCCGAACGCGGGTCAGGAGTCGGGGGGTCATGAGGGGATCGTCGGGCAGCACGAGGGCCCGGTAGCGCATGCCATCGGGCAGGACCAGCCGACCGTCCTTCACGGTCATGCGGGTCAGCACCACCTCGGCGGGAACCATGTCGTAGTCGTAGCCCGCGGCGCCCGGGGCGGCGTAGGCCTTCAGCGCGGACTCCGGCTGGAGGTAGCACAGGTCCGCCACGAAACGGCCCTGGCGCAGCATGAACTGGCACCGCGCGAGATAGGCGTGCCACGGGCCCGTGGATTCCCACCAGGTTTGGGTGCGCTCGTAATGCAGGCCCCACGGCCCCATGGTCATGCCCGGCTTCCGGTCCAACCAGGGCTGCATGGCGTAGCGGTGGAAGACGAAGCGGTTCACCCCCGCGCAGAAGGCACGGTCCCCCAAGGCCTTGATCGTGGCGGGGTGCTCCAGCCAACGTTCCTGGCCCGCCGCCGTGAAGGCCTCGGCACCGACCATGGTTTTGCCATAGGCGTGGGCGGCGCCGGCCATGCGTTTGCAGGTTTCAAAGGCGCCCCCGCCGATCCAGAACTCGCACATGGGCTCGTCGGCCCGCCCCGCGTAGGGCAGGTCGTCGCAGGGGCCGCCATAGGCCTCCACCGTAAAGCGAAGGCCCCGCGCGTTGGCGAGTTCCTTCATGCGCCCGGCGTAATGGTCCACCACCAGGTCCGACACGGTCTGACGCAGGTCGCGGAGGAAGCGCTCGGTCACCTCCAGGTTGTCCACGATGAAGCCCCCATAGGCCGGCAGGAAGGGCGTCATGTCATAGCCCCGACGCGCGGCAAACTCCTCGCGCATGCGGGCCGTCCAGTTCTGCGCGCCATTCTCCCAACTGTCGATGTGCGTCGCCGCCAGGGCGCGCCCGGCCAGGGGCCCCGCGTCCGCGGCCAGCTTGTCCATCATGCCGGCAAAGTTGGCCTCAATGCCCGCCTGGCTGAGTTTGTCGCACTCCAGCCCGCGTCCGCTGGCCGGGGCGGGGGCGTTCATCGCGCCGGTGACGGTGTGGCCCATGCGCAGGACGGTCCAGTTGCCCGGAGGCGCGTCCCAGGTGAGACGGCCGTCCGCAGTCATGCGCGCGGACAGGTCCCGGACCTGGTTTCGCGCGACGGTATCGCCCGCCGGAACCGCCTGGTTCACCTCGGGGCGCACGGAGCCCACGCGAAGGCTGGTCTTGACCGCGAGATCCTGGATACGGGTGGCCCCCGGCGTGGGGAAGGCCAACACGGCGATGTCGCCGTAGTATCCCGCCACGGTCTCCGGTTGGAGCAGAACGCCGTCGAAGGTCTTGCCGCCCGTCACGGCGGTTTCGGTCCACACCACCTTCTGCATGGACTGTTCCGGCGTAATCCAGGGGCCGCCGCTGCCGTTCCGCCCCGCGTCGTTGTTCATGTTCACTTCGAGGCCGAGGCGGTCCGCCTCGCGCACCACGTGGTTGAAAAGGTCGCGCCAGGCATCGCTCATGAAGGGCACGGGGCCAAGGGGCACGCCCTGATCCACCTCCATGATGAGCACGCCGCCCACGCCGTTCCGCGCCATGGCCTCCAGGTCGGCGGTGATGCCCTCCCGTGTAATGTTTCCGTTGAGCCAGAACCAATAGACCCAGGGCCGCGCCGAGGCGGGCGGGTCCTGGAAGCCTTCCGCCAGGGAGGGCGTCTCCGCGGCGACGGGCCCGCAAGACAGGGCCGCGGCCAGGAGGAGGATCGCGATGGGGCGAAGGGATTTCATGGTCTTTCCTCTCCGGGTAAAACCGGTGGGCCTGGTGGACGTAGTGGACAGCCGGTCCATGATGTCCACCTCTTCCACCGTCAGGCCATGCGCTGATCCGGCCCGTCGGCGGGCAGGTTCAGCTTCGGGTCGAGGCGCTCCGTACTGGCCAGCATGGCTTCCCGGGTGACGGTACGCCCGGTATAGGCGCTCATGCGCCCCAGGATGCTGGTCAGGGTGCTTTCGGCCGCTTCGCGCGTGTTGTTGATAGGGTTGCTTTTCAGAATGGCGGCGCAAAAGTCCTTGATGTTGTTCACCGCGCCATCGTGATAGATGCGGTTGGTCTTGCCGCCCTTCCAGCCGGTGGACTTCGCCCGGATGGACACGTCCCCGCCGTAGTGCGCATCGACCGTGCCCTCCGTGCCGAAGAGGCGCATGCAGAGGTCGCCGTATCCATGGACGAATTGCCCGGAACTGAAGTCGATGCGTACCTCGTCCGGGTAGGTGTACTGGACGAGAAAATGGTCCCAGCAGTCGCCGACATCGACGCGGGCCTTGCGTCCGCCCGTGCCCGTGGCCTTCACGGGGTGTCCCTGGAGGAACCAGTTGGCCACGTCGAGGACATGGATATTCTGTTCCACGATGATGTCGCCGGACAGGGCGATGTCGAAGTACCAGTTGCGCAGGCGCGCCACTTCCGAGCCGGGGGGCGTCTTGATGCCGAGGCGCCCGCAGTGGTAGGAGAACTGGCCGCTCACGGGAGCGCCGATCATGCCCTCATGAACCCGGCGCGCCGCACCGCGGAAGAATTCATTGTTCCGGGTCTGAAAGTCCACCCAGGCACTGAGCCGGTTTCCCGCCGCTTCGCCCGCGCGGATGATGTCCTGGCAGCCCGGCACGTCCACCGCCACGGGTTTGGCGAGGTAGACGTGTTTGCCCGCCTCCACGGCGGCGAGGCTCTGTTCCGGATGAAAGTAGGGCGGGCTGATGACCGCCACCGCGTCCAGCGCGCCCGCCAGCAGGTCGTGGTAACCGTCCAGGCCGACGTGACGGCGCGCCGGGCCCACCGCCAGGGCCTGGCCCGCGGCCTCCACGCGGTCTCGGAAGTAATCATGGAGCGCCACCACCTTGGCCGGGGCGTTCTCCTCGAAGAGTCCCCCGAGCCAGGTGCCCCGGTTCCCACAACCGATGATGCCCAGTTCGACGCGGGAATTGGCCGTCGTGCCCCGCACCGTCCGGGCGGGGACGAGGCTCAGCCCCGCCGCCACCGACGCCAACTTCAAGAAGCTTCGCCGCGATTCCGGCTTCGTGTCCCGCGTCGCCATGCCTCGGTCCTCCCGGGGGGTTGCACCGTTAGGCTAAACCATGAGGTGGGGCGGCGTCAATGGCGCGTGGGGCAATGAAGGGGAAGGGACAATGGGAGGAACGGTCCCGCCCAAAAGTCAATCATCGTTCTCCCTGCCCATGGCAAACCATTTCTCCGCGGTCAGTTCACGAACCTCGTCAAAGAGTTTCTCATTAGGTTCACCAAGACCTTCGGCTGAATCGCCCTGGAGCATGTTGAACATCATCCCGGCGAGGACGGTGCCGACGGCGTGAACAGCCTGGTGGCGGTCCAGCCCCTCGCGCATCAGCCGGGCGAGTTCGCCGCGGATGGGGGTCTCGTCGCCCAGGGCGACCTGGTTCTCCACGACGACATGGAGGGTGGCGTGGAGGCGAGGGTTGGGCAATGCCACGCCGGCGCGGTCGTGATAGGCCTCGACCATATCTATCCGTTCCTGTTCGTCCAGGGCCTTCCACGCCTTCGGCGCGGGCGCGAGCATGGGGTTGTATTGATTCATGGTACTTTCCTTTGGGTTAAGGGCGCGCAAGAACATCGGACCCTGTTTCTGGGCAGCGTACGCAAAAACACGGGAAAAATCGAGGATTTTTTCGAGGAGGTTGCGACATGACGGATCATTTTACGGGCCGTCCCGGGGCGGTTCGCTGATTACTTCCTTCTCGTTAGTGCCATTTGCGAAAAGACGATTTCCAGCGTAACCGCCACATGATCCCGTATGTTGCGGCTATCTTGGCCGCAACATACAGGATGGCACGTGAAAAGATCCCCAATTTCGCAAATGCCTCGTTACTTCCTTCTCGTCCATGGCACGTTTCCGCCTGTGCTATACTGTCCGTTACGCCGTGAAACCGTTGTTCCCGTTGAGATACCCGCGAAATGGGCGCTGTTTACGTACCCTTCGTGAAACCGCGCCCGGTCCCCTGTTTCGGACGGGACGGCGGTGCCGAAGTTCGTCTTTTCACAACTGGCGCCTGTCCGGCCCCGGAGGAGTTATGGTGAAGCAATGGGCGTGGCTGATGATTCCGTTGTGCGTGGCCGCGGGGAGCGCGGACGCCCAGTCGTGGGATGTTCACGCGGATACGTGGGGCGCGGTGGACGCGCTGGGGCGGAAATTGCCCGGCTATGAGGAGGTGGGGCCGCCGCGTACCGACCGCTTCGTGGGGATCTTCTACTTCCTCTGGCTCGGAGAGCATTCCACGACCGGGCCATGGGATATCACGAAGATTCTCGCCGCGAACCCGACGGATCCACAATGGGGTCCGGAACATCATTTCCATCATTGGGGCGAGCCGGAACGAGGCTATTACGTTTCGGACGACGAGTATGTGATCCGAAAGCATGCGCAGGAACTGGCGGATGCCGGGGTGGACACCTTGCTCCTCGACGTAACCAATGCGTTCACCTACAAGGACAATTACCTGGAATTGTGCCGCATCTACACCGACATTCGTGCCAACGGCGGCAAGACCCCGCAACTCTGTTTTGTCACCCACAGCTATACGGCCAACACAGTCCAATCGCTTTACGACGACTTCTACAGCCGGAATCTCTATCCCGATTTATGGTTCCGGTGGCAGGGCAAACCCCTCCTGCTGGCGGACCCGGATGCTTTGAGCCAGGCCATGAAGGACTTCTTCACCATACGCGAGTCGTGGGCATGGTCGGACCCGGGCGGCTGGTTTGGCGATGGTCGGGACAAGTGGCCCTGGCTGGATCACCACCCCCAGAATTACGGGTGGCATGTCGCCGGGGTTCCGGAGGAAATGCCGGTCTGCGTGGCGCAACATCCGGTAACGAATATCGGACGCAGTTTTCACGACGGCAGCGAGCCGACCGTCAAGCAACCCGCGCTGGGTCTGTGTTTCAACGAACAGATCGAACGCGCCCTGGCGGTAGATCCCGAATTCGTTTTCGTTACCGGCTGGAATGAATGGACCGCCCAGCGTTTCATCAGCGAGGGTGGCGTGTGGTTGGCCGGCGTGCCCGTACCCGTCGGGGGCTCCTATTTTGTCGATCTCTACAGCCAGGAATACAGCCGTGATATCGAACCGATGAAGGGCGGCTACACGGACAACTATTATTACCAGCTCATCAGCTTCGTGCGCCGCTACAAGGGCGTTCGGTCCCTGGAGCCGGCTACCGCGCCGGGCGCCATCGAGGTGGACGGTATTTTCGATGACTGGGATGGTGTCGTGCCGGAATACCGCGATCAGCGCAAGGATACCTTCCACCGGAATCACCCGAAGTGGGGCGGCGCGGAAACCTACACCAACGCGACCGGCCGCAACGACATCATCGCCGCGAAGACCGCGGTGGGACGGGATTACGTGTATTTCCAGGTGCGTTGCGAGGAGGACATCACCCCCTGGACCGATCCCCATTGGATGATGCTCTACATTGACACGGATCAAGACACGTCCACCGGGTGGAACGGCTACGACCTCCTGGTCAACCGCAACGTCATCAGCGACACAGTGACCCGTGTCGAACGGCACCTGGGCGGCTGGTCCTGGGCGCCTGCGGGCGAGGTGGCATACCGGGTGGCGGGCGCCGAAATGGAGTTGGCCATACCCCGGACGCTTTTCGGCGATTCGCTGCACTATGCCTTCAAGTGGTCGGACAATGTCCAGGAAGAGGGTGATATCATCGGATTCTCCCTTACCGGTGACAGCGCGCCGAACCGCCGCGCCCAATATCTGGTCAACGCCGTTGAGTCCGTGCCGATGTATCACAGCGCCGACCTCGATGAGGACGGCAGGATTGACACGCCGGAATTGCTGGAGGCTATCCATCTTTACAGGCTGGGCGCCTACCATTGCGACGCGCAAGGCGGCTACGCCCCGGGGCCCGGCGACACCACCTGCACGCCCCATGACAGTGACTACGCCCCCCAAAACTGGTCCATCAGTCTCTCGGAGTTATTGCGCCTGGTCCAGTTCGTTAACGCCGGCGGCTACCGGGATTGTTACGACGCCGCTCCACCCCGGGAAGACCGCTTCTGCCCGGGGCCGGCGGCATGAAAGAGGCCCATTCCGGTGTTCTCCCGACATGGGATCACTGGTCGGGTGATTATAGGGTCATGCGTTTGCTACGTGTTTGTATCGGGTTGTCTGTGGCCGCCACGGCGTGGGCGGAACCCTTCGATCAGCGGCATACCGCGCTGGAGACCGTCCTCGCTACCTACGTTAAGGATGGCCTGGTGGACTATGCCGCTCTCAAGAAGCACCGCGAGGGACTGGACGGCTACCTCGCCCGGACGGCCCGGGTCGGCCGCACCGCTTTTGACGGTTGGACGCGGAAGCAACAGTTGGCTTTCCTCATCAATGTCTACAACGGGACGACACTCCAGTTGATCATCGACCATTACCCGGTGGCTTCGATCAGGGATATCGGTTCCTTCCTGCGCGGTCCCTGGAGGCAGCCGTCCGTCCATCTCTTTGGCGGCGTGATCACCCTGAACGACCTGGAACACGGGCTTATTCGCAGGCGTTTCAAGAAGCCCCGCATTCACTTCGCCCTCGTGTGCGCCGCCAGGGGCTGTCCGCCACTGCGCGGTCACGCCTACACCGGCACCGAACTGGACACGCAACTTGACGAGCAGGCGCGGATCTTTCTTCGCGACACGCGGAAGAACCGGCTGGACAGGGATGGGGGCTTCCTGTACCTTTCGCCCATTCTCAAGTGGTACGGTAAGGATTTCGGCGTCACGGAAGCGGATCGTATCGAATATCTTCGCCAGTACCTGCGGTCGGAAGACCGTGCCTGGCTTGCGGGACGCCCCGTACGGTTGCGGTATACCGATTACGATTGGTCTTTGAACGACCGTTGAAGAGAAAGCAAGCCGAAGTGCCGGGGAGCGTGCATAGACCCGAAGCGTCTGGTGGTAACTCAGCTTCATGCGTATCGAGGCCTCCACCAGCGTCATTCGACTTTCCCGAACCAGTTCAAGAACCCAACGGCGATCCAACTCCTTGCGACTCATAAACATATGTCCTTCCATGCGAACCCTCCGGTTGAAAGGCTCCAATGGTGACATTACCAAAGAGTCGCGACACCGACTGGAACGCCCTGTTGCATTGCCAGACCGGGGCGGATATGCTTGCCGCGTGTCACGTAATAAAGGTGATGCGCTCGACGCAAAACTCCTTCAACGTATTGGGTTTTCAAGGTGGTGAACGATTACTGATGAAGTTGCCGGATACAATGAAACGCCCACGAACACTTGCCCTCGCCTTGGCGGCTCTGCTGTACCTTTGGCTGTTCACGTGGCCAAAACTCCTTCCTGCCTTGTCCGATTGCTGGTCCGGGTTGCGTAATATGCTGGACGGTGATTTTTGGGGATGGACGCAAGGGCCGGTGGAACTGCTGTGCGTCCTCGGCACGGTCATCATTTTCTTTCTCAGCATTGCCGTCACATGGAAAGCGTTTCGGAAATCTGGAAAGAAAGCCTACCTCTTCATTCTGGCCTTTTTCCTGTTGCAGGTGGCGCAACAGGCGGGCGTCCGTGCTACCCGGTCTTTCGCACCGCCCATGTCGGTTCAGAAACTTGAACGTGAAGTGGAATCGCCTATCCTTTCGGGAGACCCCACGGGGAGGGTGACATGGGAGACGCCGGCCGTTCAGGTTCGCGTACTCCATGTCCCTCTGGGAGAATTCTTCCTGCTGGCCGGTTTGTGGTTTCTGTATGAAGGCGAAAAAGAGCGAAGCGAACGCGGGGAACCGAGAACAACCGCTTGAGGTAACCGTTCACGACGAGGAACGCCCATATTTCCAGGACGTTGCGTTGTTGCTATAAGAATGCCCATGCGCTCTTCTGTGACACAGCCACCCTCGGCTGTGGGGCCGACGGCCCATCGAAACGCACCGCAATGGCGCCCCGTGACTTTGCAAGAGCATGTCCCGGATCACGAAAAAACACGCACAGGAAAATACAGAATGGGCAAACTGCTGAGCGAAGCGGAAGCCCGGGGACAGGTCGCGGAAGTCTACGAGGATATCAAGGCGTGCTTCGGCATGGTCCCCTATTTCTTCAAGGTCCAAGCCGCGGTCGCCCCCGGTTGGCTCGATCTCAACTGGCAAATGACCAAGCACATCATGCTGTCCGCCGGTGGCTTGGATCGCAAAACGCGGGAGCTGATCGCGCTGGCGGTATCGGACGTGAATCACTGCGCGTACCGTCCAACGTGACCCCGGACACGCTCAAGACGGCATGTAGGAACGGACGGGGCCGCTTAGAGGGTGTTTGCAAAGTGTAGTTTAGGGAGAGGAAGAACCATACGTCGCGGCACTGCTGGAACACTTCGAATCACGGCTTGCCGACGCCCATGACTTTGCCCTGTCGCGGCGGATCCTGCTGCTGCGTGCATCGAACGGCAAGGACGTGGACATCGCGCTGGGGACGTTGCCCTTGGAGCATGATATGATTCGGCGCGCCGTGAAGGTGGAGTTCGCGTCCGGGCTGGCGCTGCCCTGCTGCACCGCGGAAGACTTGTTTATCATGAAAGCTCTTGCTGGTCGCCCACGGGATTGGGTGGACGCGGAGAGTATCGTTTGCCGCCAACCGAGCCTTGATGCCGATTACCTGCTCGCGCACTTAACCGAGCTGGCGAACTGAAGGAATCCCCGGAAACACTTGAGCGTGCGACGCGACTGCTTCGGAGTGCGCCATGAAAACGCCCAATCGCAAAGAACAACAAAAGCTGGTTCGCCAATGGGAAGAAACCGGTCGTGAACTGGAGCGCATTCACCGGGCGGCGTTGCGGGGCATGCCCTACAACCGCGAGGATGTGGATGCGCTTCTGTCGCTTGGGGACCATATCCCGGCAAACAAACACAACGGCGAGGGCCTCATCGAGATGCAGCGCATCTTCATGAAATCCGACCCACGAAAACAACGGTGAGCCGGTGTAACCGTTCACGGTCTCAAAGGCTAATAGAGTAGGTGTCCATCAGGAAGAGACCCCGAACAAAGATCGTCATTGCGAGGAGGAACGACGAAGCAATCCGGGTACACCGGCGCCGGTACATCGCTATCTGCGCCAATCGGCGTCATCTGCGGATACTTCCTATTTCATCCGCAGATTGCGCAGATGAACGCTGATTCGCTCGTTCCCACACAGAGCATGAGAACGACCCGACAGCGTAAAAGCGAGAGAAAAAAGGTAACCGTCAAAAGAACCAGGAGCGTGCCCACGGGCCGGATAGGCCTTCTTTTTCCCCTGCCCAGCTCGCTATGATAATCCCATGAACGTACCTGACTGCATCGAAGATGAAGTCCAATTGGATGAACTGCTCAGCCGGCCCACCCCGGGTGTTGTTGACACTTTTCGTGACTTGACGGGGGATGTGCTCATCCTGGGCGCGGGCGGGAAGATGGGGCCTACGCTGGCCCGCATGGCACGCCGCACCTGCCATACGGTCGAAGCAGAGGGCGGGGCAAAACGCCGCGTCATCGCCGTGTCCCGTTTTTCTTCACCCGGAGCGCGCGCCCAGCTCGAAGGGTGGGGTGTGGAGTGTGTCGCCTGCGATCTGCTGGATCCGTCACGGCGCAAGGCCCTGCCGGATGCGCCCAACGTCGTGTACATGGCGGGAACGAAGTTCGGGGCCACCGGCAATGAATCGCATACCTGGGCCATGAACACCTATCTGCCGGGCGTCATCGCGGAGCAATACAGGAACAGTCGAATCGCGGCCTTCTCCACGGGCAATGTCTATGGCCTGGTCCCGGTGCATCGTGGCGGCTCACTGGAAACCGACGCGCCCCGCCCCGACGGAGAATACGCCATGAGCTGCCTCGGACGGGAACGTATTCTGGAGCATTTTTCGCGGGTCAACCGAACGCCCATCTGTATCATTCGACTGAATTATGCCTGCGAACTTCGCTACGGGGTGCTGGTGGACCTGGCGCAACGGGTGTGGCACGGCGACACCATCGACGTGAGCATGGGCCACTTCAACATCCTCTGGCAGGGCGATGCCAACGCCATGGCCCTGTGCATGCTCGCCCAGGCCGAGAGTCCGGCGCGTAAAATAAACCTCACGGGACCGGAAATCCTGCGCTGTCGAAGCGTGTGTGAAGCGTTCGCCGAAATCATGGGCAAGCCGTTGCGTTTAGCGGGGGAAGAAAAAACCGATGCCCTGCTGAGTGATGCGACATGGGCGTTGAAGAATTACGGCGCGCCCCAGGTCGGGGCAGAGCGGCTTATCCGGTGGGTGGCTCACTGGGTAATGCACGGGGGGCCGTCCCTGGCCAAGCCCACCCATTTTGAGGTTCGCGACGGGGTCTACTGAACGGGGAAGAACCATGAACGAAACAGTACGTACCGCTTTACAGCGGGGGCTGGTGGTCCCGGCCCACCCGCTGGCGTTGGACGCATCGCGCAGGCTCGATGAAAAGCATCAACGCGCTTTGTCGCGCTATTACCTGGCCGCGGGCGCGGGTGGGCTCGCCGTCGGGGTGCATACCACCCAGTTCGCCATTCGCAGGCCGGAGATCGGCTTCTTCAAACCGGTCTTGCAGTTGGCGGCGGAGGAAATGGATCGCGCCGATAGGCAACGGGAGACCCCCGTGTTGCGTATTGGCGGGATCTGCGGGGATACGGCCCAGGCGGCGGGGGAGGCCGAATTGTTGCGCGACCTGGGCTATCACGCGGGCCTGCTCAGCCTGGCGGCCCTGGCCGACGCGGAGGAGGATGCCCTTATCACGCACTGCCGCACCGTGGGGGAGATCATCCCCCTGTTTGGCTTCTACCTCCAGCCCGCCGTGGGCGGGCGCGTGTTACCCTATCGCTTCTGGCGGCGTTTTGCCGAGATACCGTCGGTGGTGGCCATTAAGATGGCCCCCTTCAACCGCTACCAGACCTTCGATGTCATGCGTGCCGTGGCCGAGGCGGACCGGGATGACATCGCCCTGTACACGGGCAATGATGACAATATCGTGATCGACCTGATCACGCCCTACCCCCTGCGCCGTGGCGACGGGCGGAAGGTGACCCGCCGCCTGGTGGGCGGACTGCTAGGCCATTGGGCCGTGTGGACCGAACGCGCCGTGGCGCTGCTGAGGACGTGTCACCAGGCGGTTGAGACTGGTGCCAACCCTGACGTGCTTCGGCTTTCACAGGAAATCACCGACTGCAACGCTGCTTTTTTCGACGCGGCTCATGGCTTCCGGGGTTGTATCGCGGGCCTGCACGAGGTGCTTTGCCGGCAGAGGTTGATGGCACATCGCCATTGTCTTGACCCGGATGAAACGTTGTCGCCGGGTCAGCGGGATGAAATCGACCGTGTTTACAGATCCTACCCACACCTGAACGACGACGCTTTCGTGGCGGAACACCTTGATGCCTGGCTGGCATGAGGCGAAAGAGAAAACAACCATGAACACTGCTGTCCAAGATAGAATCGCCGTAACGCTTCGACCCGCATAGAATAGGGTTCTTTCCTTCTGAAATCACTTTTTTTGGGATCAGGTTTCCCGTTTTCCTGTTGCCCGGTTAAGGGGCCTGTCCAAGACCGGGCAAGGGTAATTCCAATTGTTGTTGGGCGGGCTCGATGGGTGGCGTTTTGAAGGGGTCGTCGAGCCATTCGCGCAAGTCCCGATAGGTGAAGAGGTTAAGACGCAGCATGGCGGCCAGGTTGGACAGGGACCAGTG
>JAJRTN010000043.1 GCA_024278275.1 Candidatus Hydrogenedentota bacterium | reverse complement strand
TCAAAGGACTATGAGCAATTGACCGAGAACAGCGAAGCCATGGTGCTCATCGCCATGATAAACCTCATGAGCAAAAGGTTACCCCTCCCAAAGGCATAGGGCCTTTGCAAACACCCTCTTAGATCCGAATGAAAGTGCTTGTTGTGGACCTCGAACTTTCCACGTGCCGGGTCCACGGGGGTTACGGAGATGTATTGATAGACCTTCTTTACTTCCAGGAGCTTCGGGGGCACGGTCCGGTCGGGCAAAACCAGTCCATCGAGGCAGAAGTTGGCATCATTGGGCTCATCCCCATAATCGCCGCCATAAGACCAATAGTCCCGTCCATTTTCCGCGGTTACCCGGAATCCCTGATCCACCCATTCCCATATGCAGCCTCCCTGAAGCTGGCGGTGCGACTCGATGACGTCCCAGCGCTCCCGGAGGTTGCCCACGGCGTTCCCCATGGCGTGCGCGTATTCGCACAGGATCATGGGCCGGTCCGTGGCACGCTCCGCGTATTCGACTGTCATGTCGATGGGCATGTACATGGGGCAGACAATGTCCGTTATGGGACGTTCTCCGGCGGGTTCGTATTGCACCAGCCGGGTGGGGTCAATGGAACGTGCCGCGGCAGCCATGGCTTCATGGTTTGTCCCATAGCCCGACTCGTTGCCCAGAGACCAGATAATGACGCTGGGATGATTCTTGTCACGGTGCACCATTCGTTCCATTCGGTCCACACAAGCTGTCTTCCATTCAGGAAGGTCGGCCGGAAGCTCCTCAAACAGGCCGTGACTTTCCACATTGCACTCGTCGATGACGTAGAGACCGTACTCATCACAGAGGTCATACCAGGCGGGGTGATTGGGGTAGTGGGACGTTCTGACGGTGTTGATATTGGAACGTTTCATCAGGCAGATGTCTTTGACCATGCTTTCATAGGTTATGGCCTGGCCCGAGTCCGGGTCGTGCTCGTGCCGATTGACGCCTTTCACGTAGATGGCTTGACCGTTCACACAGAGTAAGCCATCCTGAATCGCCACGCGCCGGAAGCCTATCTTGCAGGAAAGTGATTCAAGGGTCGTGCCGTTCTCATCCTGAAGTGACAGAATGAGGTTGTACAGGTGGGGGGGTTCCGCGGACCACTTCCGTGGTGCCGTCACCCGGGCGGACAATTCCGCATTGGCCTCGTCGTCTTTGGTTAGCGCGGCCACCGGGATGGACATGGCGGTCACCGTGTGATCGCCGTCGTACAGCACGGCGGACAGGCGCAACAGGCCGCTTGCATCATGGCCGTGGTTACGAATTCGCGCCACCACCCTCAGTGTCGCGTCCCGAAGGTCTTCGTCCAACTCGGGTTGCACGAAGAAATCGCGAATAAAGACCATTGGTCTGCTGACGAGAGAGACGTCCCGGAAGA
Source organism: Candidatus Hydrogenedentota bacterium (assembly GCA_024278275.1). Classification (GTDB taxonomy): domain Bacteria; phylum Hydrogenedentota; class Hydrogenedentia; order Hydrogenedentales; family JAJRTN01; genus JAJRTN01. Next base: position 99,818 of record JAJRTN010000043.1, on the reverse strand, counting down.
TACCGTTCAACCGCCACATGTCCTGGTCTTCGAGATAGGAACCATCGCACCACTTGTAAACGGCCACGGCCAGCGTATTCCCGCCATCGTCCAGGTAAGGCGTAATATTGAACTCGGCGGGGGTCCTGCTCCCTTGGCTGTAGCCCACTTCCTGCCCGTTGATCCATACATAAAGGGCGCCTTGAACGCCCGCGAAATGCAGAAAAACCTGGCGTCCTTCCCAGCTTTTCGGTACACGGAACACCCGCCGATAGGAGCCCACTTCGTTCCTGTCGTGGGGAAGGCGCGGCGGTTCCGGCGGAAAAGGATAGGTTATGTTGGTGTATTGGGGAATGCCGTATCCATGTATTTGCCAGTTACTCGGCACGGGGATGGTGTCCCAGTCCGTGTCGTCAAAATCGATCCTATGGAAATCCCGGGGACGTTCATCCGGCCGGGCCGCCCATGAAAAACGCCAGGTACCGTTCAATGACTGGACGCAGGCGCCATCTCCTGCCTGCCCCCGCAGCGCTTCATCGTTGCCGCTGCAGGGGACCAGGGTGCAATGAGGGGGCTCCTTGCCACGACCAATCATCTCCGGGTTTTCCCAGTCCATATTGCGGTTTTCCAGGTCACTCATAACATTCCTTCCACAGTATTTGATATAGCGACTCCCGCGTTTCTATGACACGGGGATGCCCCATTTTGGCAAGTTTTGTTCATAGTAGCCGACCCGCTCCACGGTGTCCTCCACGCAAAACTGCGCCAGCGTCCCGGCATCGCCGTCAATGGCCTCAATAACGCGGTTTAGTTCGTCGAAACCGTTGAAGCCCACCAACTCAATTTTCTTTCCAGCGTCATGAATCCTTCGATAAAGGTCCAGCCACGGCTCGTGTCCTCTGCCGGCTTCCTGCGCCCCGGCGACCCACTGAATGCCGTGGAGATCGTCGATGTTTAACAGGTGGTTCACATGGGGAAGCTGTCCCGTTCCGTCCAGGTGATAAAAGGAGCGGGACAGCCACTTGCAGGTGGCCGCCAACTCGGGCAGAACGAAGTCGGCGACCATGTCCGGTCCCATCATGTAGGCGATGTCGCATTGCAGCATATAGAAGGGCTGATCGCTGAAGAGCCCGTCCCAGGCTGCGTATCCCGGGCTTCCCGCCCGGCACACACCGTCGAGCTCCTCGAAAAAGCGCCGCCAAAGGTCATGCAGTTCCCAGACCAGGCGATTCACCTCGTCGGGTTCGGTGAGTATGTCCAACAGGAGCCGTTCGCCCGGTCTGAATGTGGAGAGGATATCGAGCGTCCCGCCCAAGTCCGCCATACCCATCAGCACCTGCCCCTGCCACCGGGCCATGCCCGCCTCGAGAAGCGCCCGGATCCGGCCCAACCACTTGTTGTCGGGATCGTACTCGAAGTGAAGATCGGCAATAGGGCACTCTTCCTTGGCGATGAACCACACGTTTCCGGTGGAGTTTTCGATATCGGCGCCGAGAAAAGCGGCGGCCACGCCCGGCCCGAAGCAGCCGAAGGAAAACCATGGGAAAGCGTCGCCCAGGTACACCTTTCCGGAAAGTTCGTAATCGATCCGGTCGATCACTGCTTCCGCGGGAATGGAGAGATCCGTACACGTTGCCTGGGATAACAAGGGCGCTTCCGGCACGGCGCGATCAACCTCCCTGCCCGACAATACGACGGGGAAGATGGGGCGTCCCAAGTCACCGCGCCACCAGGCGGCGTAGGTTTCCCTGGTCTTTTCCCAACGCTGTCTTGAGAAATCAATGGCCATGTACCATGTCTCCCTGCGAACCGGGCATCCCGGTGCCTCCGATTTCGAGTCTATGCCTTCAGCGCACCGCTGGTCAGGCCCTGTACAAAGGCGCGACTGGCAACGAGGAACAAGAGCAGCAAAGGAATCGAGGCGACCACATAGCCCGCGAAGAGCGGTCCCCACCGGGTGGTGGTCGCCATGGCAACCTGGCTCTGAAAGGACAAGAGTCCGATGCTCACCGTTTTGAGTTTGTCGTCGCTGAGGCAGACCAGCGGCCAGATGAGGTCGTTCCATGTGGCCTGCACATTCATGATGGCGATGGTGGCCAGCATGGGTTTGCAGAGCGGAAGGGCGACACTGGCATACATTCTGAAATCGCCCGCGCCATCGATCTTCGCGGCGTCGAAAAGGTCGTCCGGCATGGCGGAGAAGAACGAGCGCAACAGGAAAATCCCCACGACTTGACCGCCGGCGATATAGGGAAGTATCAGCGCCCACCGCGTGTTGAGCAGCCCCAGGTTTTTCACCACCATGAAGGTGGGCACCAGGCCGAGGATTCCGGGAACCATCATCAGCACGATAATGGCGAGGAAGAGGAAGCGGCGTCCGAAAAACTGAAAGCGGGCAAAGGTGAAAGCCGAGAAGGAAGACAAGAGCAGGACGCCGGCGCAACTGGCGCCGCTCACGAAAATGCTGTTGAGGATGTATCGAATGAGCAGCCTCGCGGAGGCGGAATAGTTGCCCGGGTGCAGGGGCCAGGTGGGCAGCCATGGTTCGTGAAAAAACTGCGCGTTGTCCTTCAGCGACAGGACGACAAGCATGGCGAAGGGGTAAAGAACAAGGGCGACGATGCCCAGCATGATCCCGTGTTTCGCCCATTCGCACCACGGAACGCGCCGACGTGACGCGTTTGCCTGTCGCGCCTCACTCATTGGGTATCCGGCTCCTTGATGCCCATGTAGAAAGCGGTAAGTACGAGGATGACCAGGAACAACATCAGGCCGATGGCGCAGGCGTAGCCCAAACGGTCGAAAAGGAAGGCCTGGTGGTACATGTGCAGCCCGGGCACCATGGTGGAGTATCCCGGTCCGCCGTCGGTAAGGATCAGTTGAGCGCCATAGCCGTTGAGCGCTCCGATGGTCACCATAATCAGGAGCAACTTCACCTGCCCCATGACGAGTGGAATGTCGATTTTCACCATGCGCTGCACGAAACCGACACCGTCGATCCTGGCGGCGTCGAAGACATCCGTGCCGATGTTGTTCAGCCCGGCGAGAATGATGAGCACGTTCACGCCGCCGACAAAGGGAAAGCCCATGCACATGATGGCCCAGAGGGCCAGTTTCGGGTCGTGCAACCAGGCTTGTGCACCAATCCCGAAATGGCCGAGAAGCGCATTGAGCAAACCCACGTTGGGATCGTAGATGAATTGCCACAGCAGTATGAGCACCACGCCCGGCACCACCATGGGAACGACCAGCAGGACGCGGTACCAGTATCGAGCGCGGGCGCTGTGCAGGTTGAATATCAACTCCGCGGCGATGAACGGAGCGCTAATGCCGACCACGGTCGCGAAGAGCACGATCTTGATTTGATTCCAAACGGATGTAAGCAACACTTCATCGTTCAGCATGAAGCGAAAATTGTCCAGACCACACCACGTGGCCGCGTTGGCGCCATTCCACGTGTAGAAACTTCGGGCAAAGGCCAGCAGGGGCGGGTAGTAGCAGAAAACACCCAGCAGCATGAAGGTGGGAGCCAGATAAAGATGGGCTCTCGACGGGCGGACAGTCTTGAACAATCGACGCGGTTTGCGCGTTGCCGGCTTTACCATTTCGACATGTCCCACCGGTCGGCCTCATTGGCCAACATTTGGTTGTTTCGAATGGCCTGTTCGATACCGATCTTTTCCCATTTTTTCATGCGCTCCAGGGTTTCGTCCTCGTCCAGCGCGCCCAGGAGAAAAAGCTCGAAAATGCGCGTGAAATTGTCCGCCGACTCGGCACTCAGCCCCCATGGAATAAGCAGCCTTTTCTCCTGCTTCAGATCATAATCCAGTATGTCGGCGAAAGAAGGATCGGGGCGCACGCCTGCCACGGCCGAGGGGACCTTCAGGGCGGTTTCTTCCTGGGTGAGACGCTCGGCGTTTTCGGGCGACGTGAGGTACATGAGCCAGTCAACGCAGAGATCCACCAACCCCTTTTCCTCTGCCGACCGGGTAAGGTAGAAACAGGTTCCCGGCCAGGCCTGCAAGGGAGGCTTTTTCCCCGATCCGGCGGGGGAGGTCTTCGTGGTGATGGGACAGAAATTGAAAAAACCAATATCGAAGTCCACACCGGGATCATTGCGATACAGCGACACCCCGCCCGCCGATTCCCAGGACATGCCGAGTTTTCCAAGGCGGGAAAGGTTCAGTGATTCGGGGTTCTTGCTGAGGCTGAACCCCCGTTTCCAGTAGACCGACCATTCTTTCATGAGTCGGAGAAACTCATGGAAACGGAGTTCGTGGGTTCCGGTGATGCCCAGGAATGCGCCCCGCACTTCCTCCTCGGGTTCCAGCCGGCCATTGGGGTACAACACATCGAGTTTATCGAACACCGCCTCATCGTAGAGCAGGTTTCCGAAAAGCGCGTGGGGCCACATGGACCACATGGCCGCCCCCCAGAAAGGCTCGTAGCCGGCTTCCCGGATTCGCCGTTGCAATGCCATGAAGGCTTCCCAGTCCTTGGGCAGCCCGGTGATGCCCGCCTCCGCGAAGATGTGCTTGTTGTAGAAAACGCCCGACATGAAGAGGTCGAATGGGATGTGATAACAATGTCCGTCCCGTGCCACGTGGGGCGGCTCCAGGCAGCCGGCCAGGAACAAATCACGCCACGCCGTGTTCCCCCGCACATAAGGGTTGGGGCGCGCGAGAAACTCGTCCAGGGAAACGGCCCAACCTCGTTGGGCCAGGTAGTCGCCGCCCGGCCACCAGAAGATGATCTCCGGGATGGTCCCTCCGGCCGCCTGGGTGTTTACCCACGAAATATACGCCGACTGATCGGTTGAAACACGGGTAAACTCGATTCGGACGCCCGGGTGCATCCACATCCATTCCTGCGCCAGTGTCTGGATAGCCTTGCGCGGATAGGGGTTCTCGTCGGAGACTTCCATCGTCTCCGTGGGCATGTAGGTCCACGGCACCATTCGAATGACACGGTCACCACGCTTTCCCGCGGGGCCAGGTTGGTATCCATCACAATTCGTGAGGCAAAAAACGGCAAGGCAAAGCGTCAAAACACGTGCGGAGCCGAAACCCGAAGCGATTGCCCGGCTGTTGGAGCCTTGTCTCACACTGTTTCCTCTAAGCACCATGGGGCTGCACTTCCCGGTGAACGCGTATGGGGCGTGGCTGTTCAACACGCCACAATTCTTCCAGGAATCGTGAGGTTTCCGCCCGAGGAATCACCGGCTGGAAGCCAACGTCGCATGAAGGTAGGTCAAGTCCTTTGGTACAGTCAAGGCAAGAAAGTTACCTGAGAATATGACAGTCTTTCATATAGCAAAGAGAGGCACGTGTTCCCCAATCATGCTAGCCTTCCCACGGGACGTTGGTCGGTTTCGGCGCCCCAACCGTGACCCGAAACACTGTAAGGAGATTCTCTGCGTGACCGATATGGGCGTACTCACCGGAGTCGTGTTCCTTTCCACCGTGCTGCTTGTCCTGGCCTTTGGCATGAAAGCGCAGGCAGACGACTCGGCCGGCAGCCTCTTTCCCCTGCTGGTGGGTGGGGAGGCCCACGGTGTGGAAAACATAGACACCCTTGCTGACTTGGGAATTGGCAACTTGGTTTGGATACCGGCACCGGGCTATTCCATGGGTAATACGCCATGGGACGAAGAGAACGATATCTTTGCGGACATTGACGCCTGCTTGCGTAACGGTTTCTTTTTCATGCCGAGTCAACGCCGGGGACTTGGCGACCCTATCCGCCCGGGAGGCTTTGGCATGGGCGGCCATGGGTCGGGGGAGATGTATCCCTTGGAAGTGTTGGCGCGTATGAAGGCTGCCGGCGGCACGCGAATGGTGGGTGTTCACGCCGAGGAGATGGATATTGACCTGATTCAGGACACCATTCGCCCCGCTTACGCCGCCCGGGTACCCGAACTGAGGAACTATACCGACCCCGAAGGTGGACGTGTAGCTTTTCAGGGAGAAATGGAACGGCTGAACAAACGGTACACGGACCTGGGGATTCGCTTTTTCCCCAATCTTTGTGTGACCCATCAGCACTGTGGTTATCGGGCCGGCGCGGCGCTTGTTCTGGGGGAACTGTTTGAGCATCTCCCCACCACCGAATTGCAGTTGGCCTATCTGCGCGGCGCGGCACATCAGTTTGACAAGCCGTGGGGGGTATGGATTTCGCCCTGGTTTTGGGGCCGGGTCCCCACCGAGGACAAGACCCTTTGGCCGGCGCCGCAGGCCCAAATTGGCGGCGGGCACAGCGTGGAAATGTTCCGAAGAGCTCTCTACCTGTCGTTTGTTTCCGGAGCCCGCCTCATCACCCTGCAAGAGACGGAACCGTTGTTCTCCCGTGCCCCCGACGGTGAAGGATACGTACTGGCCCGTTGGGGACGTGAATTCAAGACTTTCTGGGACTACGCCAAACGGCATGACGCGCCCTTCGTCCCCATCGTTCCACTGGCCGTGCTGATCGACCAGGACAACGGTTGGGAACCCGCCCACCTCTGCCAGAACTGGAATCCCCACGAGAGTGTTTGGGGCAAACTTCCCATCGACCGCCGGGCGGATGGCATGTTGCGGGAGTACTTCAACGTGCTGCTTCCCGGCTTTATGCGCACGGCCGAATCCGTTCGGAATCGGACCGACGAATTCCCCGGCTATTTTGCCGCCACGCCCCACGGTCCCTTTGATGTGCTTGCATCCGACGTGAAGGCGGATCGGCTCGCGGCCTATCCGGTGGTGGTGGCCCTGGGCGGCATGGACATGACCGGGGCGCTCCTTCGTGAATTGAAAGCCTATGTTTCTCAGGGGGGCGTTTTACTGCTCAATGTTTACTCCATGCTCCATCGAAACGGATACGTTCAGGATCCGGCCTTCCTGGGGGCCATGCTTAAGTTTCGCGTCAACGGTGGAAAGACCATTCAGTGGTGCGGGGAGATGGAGGGCATGGAAAAACGCACCTTCGAGGAGGACGCCTTCGCGACGGTTCAGGTTGATGTGGGCAGTGGGGAAGTATTGGCCGCTGATGAAAAAGGGAATCCCGTGCTGTTGGCCCAGTCTTACGGGGAAGGAACCGTCTATTTATCGACCGTCGAGTACATGATGCGGGGGTGGGAGAGCCAAGTGGGAACACTGCGTTTCTTCGAGACGTTTATCGGTGCGTTGGCGCGACAGGCACCGGTCTGGGTGGAAGCGTCGGACGGCTTGTCGTGGGTGGCCTCCAGGCAGGGCGACGAACTGGTGGTGGCCATATCAAATCACGCCAAGGCGCCTCATGCGGCTAAAGTGATGGTGGCGGGGCATCCGCTCACAGCCTCACTCGACGTAGGCTTGGGAAAGGTTGACAGGCAGAGCGTGGACGGTCGCACCCAATTCACCTTCGAGGTCGCGGGGCGGGATGTGTCTGTTCTGAGGATTGCGGGCGCCTGGTAGCACCGTTCCGCAGTGCCTGCTATGTCCGACGCAGGGAGAAATGAAATGAAAGCATTTTACTGCCCGGGTTCGCATTGGGATCGCGAATGGTACGAACCCTTCCAGACCTTCCGAATGTGGCTGGTCGATCTCATCGATGAGGCCATGGACCTGCTGGAAAGCAACCCGGAATACCGATGTTTCCACCTCGACGGGCAGGCCGTCGTACTGGAAGATTACCTGGAGATTCGTCCGGAGCGGCGCGACAGGCTGGCAAAACTGCTCCAAGAGGGCCGCCTCCTCGCCGGCCCCTGGTATGATCTGCCCGACGAGTGGCTCATCTCCTCCGAGAGCTACGTACGCAATCTCATGATGGGCATGCGGGTCTGCCGCGACATGGGCTTCGAGCCCATGCGCTTCGCCTACACGCCCGACCAGTTCGGTCACATCGCCGCATTGCCCATGATCATGGCCGGCTTCGGGTTGAAGGCGGGCATATGCTGGCGCGGCACGCAGGACGAAACACATCCCGCCATCTTCAACTGGATCGGTCCCGACGGCAGTCGCATGGTTACGTTCCGGTTGAAGGATAGCGGTGGCTATGCCCCCTTCCTGTTCTTTCTTCGAAACCCTTTGCGGGAAGGACGCGACAGGGAGGAAACCATTGAGCAGGTGTTTCGCCCCTATATGGAAGGGGAGAAGGAACGGTCACCCATTCCCCTCACGCTCATGCTCGACGCCAACGACCACGAGCGCGTTGACCTCGCCGTGCCCGCCCTGTTGGATGCACTGCGCGAGCGCTTTCCCGATGTGGACATCACGTGGGGGTCACTGGAGGAATTGGGCGAGGAAATGGCCGCCCAGGCCGACAACCTGCCCGAGTATCGCGGTGAACTGCGTGCGCCCTGCCGTAACCCGGATCGGCGCTACCAGTACCTTATTGTCCACACCCTTTCCTCACGCTATCCGCTCAAGCGCCGTAACGGGCAGTGCCAGGCACTCCTGGAACGATGGGCCGAACCCTGCGCCCTCTTCGATCAACTGGCGGAGGGGAAGCCCATCCTTTCCTATCTCAACCTCGCATGGAAATACCTCCTGCGGAATCACCCGCACGACTCAATATGCGGATGCAGCATCGACCAGGTACACCGCGACATGGCGTATCGCTTCGACCAGGCGGAATTGCTCGGCGACAACGGGGTGAATCGCGCCTTCGCTCATTATGGACAGGCCTCCGCGGAAACCGCTCACCTTGGGAATGTCGTCGTCCACAACCCGCTCCCTTACGCACGAAAAGAAATCGTGGACCTTAGGTTGGTCTTTCCCCCCGATTGGCCACACCGTTACGCAGACGGACTCAGCACGGCGGAACCCGTCAACCGCTTCCACCTGGCAAAGAAGGACGGGACCGCCGTCCCCTACCAGATTCGCGGCATTGAGCGCGGACAGGAATCAAAGCGCCTGGATGAGCATGCGCGCGGCATCATCCGGGGGGGCGAGGATATTTACGGGCTTGCCGTTGAACTCGACCTGCCGCCCTGTGGTTTCACGGCACTCCGCGTCGAACCAACCACGGAAGCGAATCGGCACACCTCATCACTCCTGAAGGCGCCTTTGACGGCAGACAACGGGCTCATTCGCCTGCGTTTGTCCCAAGATGGCCTGGGAAAGCTCACCCACGTGGACAGCGGCAATGTCTACGAAGGATTGTTTCTCTACGAGGATGGGGGAGACGCGGGAGACGGTTGGACCTACGGAAAACCGGTGTCGGACCTGGTTTTCAAGACATCTGGAACCCAGTGTACGACAGCGGTCGAAGAAGAAGGGCCACTCCGCACGACGTTCCGTGTAGAACGGATCCTTGAGTTACCGCCCGACATCAACTGGAGCCGTTTTCGGCGTTCCGGGGCACGATCCCCCCTGCGCATCGTGGATCACATCAGCATCGAGAAAGGCGCGCCTTTCCTGCGCGTGAAAACGGAAGTGCAGAATACCTGCAAGGATCACCGCCTCCGCGTGCTGTTCCCCAGCGGCGTGGAAAGCCACCAGTCTTTCGCCGATTCCCCCTTCGCGGTGGTGGAGCGCCCAATCAATATACCGGAAGAGGCTGCGGGATGGCACGAACGAACCAACCCGGAAAAACCAATGAGCACCTTCTGTGGCGTGCAATCCGGGGAACGGGGTTTGGCCCTGCTGGCGCCTTTTGGTCCCCATGAGTACGCCGTCCTCGACGACGAACCCCGCACCCTCGCCCTCACCCTGTTCCGCTCAACCCGGAAAACCGTGGGCACATCGGGAGAACCCGGCGGCCAGCTTCTGGAAGACATGGTTTTCGACTATCTCGTCTATCCTTTCGCGGGAAAGGCCGACCCCGTCAAGCTGAGCCGCTACGTGGCGATGGCCCAGGCCGGTGTTCGCATGCACGTAACCCGGGACCTCCCCGATGACCATTCCTTCCTCAGGCAGGTGAGCGGAGAAGCCGTCGTGACGGCCATCAAACCTTCGGCGGAAAGGGAGGGCGGCATCATCCGCCTGTGGAATCCTTCAGACCATGAAGTGCGCGACGGCATTCACTTGAACCGGCCCATCGACCGCGTATCACGGTGCAATCTGAACGAGGAGAACCTGGAAACACTCACCATCGAGGCCGACGGAACCATCATGATCACCGTGCCCGCACGCGGAATAGCAACGATTCACTTCACCTGGGAGTGACGAACGTTCTTGGGAACAGCAGGGCCGAGTCTAAACCTGTAACCCCCAGGGACGGGCCGAATGGCTGTTTACAAATATTCCGGAAAGACCATGCCAATCATGGTTTCCACGCCAAAACCAACGACCAAACCAGCCAGGAAGGCACCCAGCGCGAGCACCTCGCGAAGCACGTTAAGCAGTCCCCAACGGTGAAGGCCGGAATAGAGTACGAGGAGGGGCGGCAACTCGGCGATGGCCGCCGCCCCGAGAATGCCCGCCAGTCCAAACATGTACCAACCGATGAGCAATGACGGTACGGTCCACAGTGTTCGGGCCAGAGAACTCCTGAAGGTGTATTCAGGGTGTCCGGCCGCGACCAGGCACTGTTGACATATGGCGGTGACACAGCGTGCGGCCGCTCGAATGCAGAGGAGCCGCAGCATCCAACCAGCCGCGCTGTAGGTGTCCGTGTAGAGCACGGCCACAATCAGGGGCGCCATGCCGGAGAGCAGTCCCACAAAGGGGAGAAGCGCGGCATCCATGATTCTTCGGACCCGGTAAAAGGCCCGTCGCATTTCCGTGCTGCGGGTTCTGGAGACTTCGCTGAGTCCGGGGAAGGCGACCTGTCGTGACAGCCCTTCGGCCAGGTTCGGAAAGGACTCGCATAAACCGGCTGCAATACTATAGATGCCCAGGATGCTGGTATCCACGAGCGCCCCAAGCACGAATCGATCACCTTGGCGGGCGATAAAGCTCAGCACCGTGCTGAGGAAGATCCATTTCCCAAAATGAAAAATCTCCCGGGCGCATTCCTGGTCCCAGGCGAGACGGTTTCGGATGCCCGGAAGAAAGGTGTGGCTCAAAATAAATGTCATGCAGGCGGCCGTAATGCCCCCGGCCACGAAAGCCCAAACGGACCCAAGGCGGAATCCCCACCAAATCGTTATCGCCAAGCCAACCACCTGGGCGATCAGGCTGAGCAGATTAAGCCGGCCCAATACCAGTGTTCTGCGGCAGGTTTGCATGGCGGTTGACCAGAAACCACCAATCACACCGGATAGGGCCGTAACCGGGATCAGCCAACACAGGAGGGATTCGCCCGCCAGAAGACTTACCGGCCATGCCACGGCGGAGGCGACAACCCATGTGCAAAACCCTCGTATCACCGCCATGGTCCAGGCCGTATTGAGGAAACGTTCCTCCATGCCGCGGGGGTGACGTACAATCGCGGGGGCCGTTCCTAAATCCGAGAGCATACGGATGCCCGTCAGCACCATGTTGGCCCACGCCATAAGACCATAGGCGTGGGGGGCAAGCAGACGTGTCATAATCACGTTCCGCCCCAGGCGAAGCACCTGTGAGGCCCCAAACGCAAACAAAGTCCAAGCGGCCCCAAGCCTCAGGCGAGCGGTGAGTGATGACTTGCTCCGTCCTTCTCCATCGGCGGGATCTGGACGTGCAGCAGACCTCTCCTCTGACACGTTCGCATTCAAACAGGCATGTCCTCCGGTGGAAACCCGGTGGCATTGTAGCGGAATTCGTTGTCCTGTTTCCTGTCATGTTTGGCGTTCACCGGACTGATTTCGAAGCATTTATGAAATGGGGGAGCTTTCGACGTGCCATCCTGCGGTAGTCTCGCTGAAAATCCCCTTTTCGTAAGTACCTCCCTCGCTTTGTTTAATAGGCAACCACGCTTTCGGTATGATGAAAGCAAGGTTGACTTGCTCACGTGGAGACGCCCCGGAATGAATCCCGACAGTCCATCAAAGTACATGGAACCGGATTTCATCGTGATCGGGGCGATGAAATCCGCCACAACCACGCTCTACCACCACCTTTCCACCCATCCCAAGGTGTACATGTCACGATTGAAGGAAACGCAGTTCTTCAGCCGGGATCATGTTTATGCAAAAGGCATGGATTGGTACCGGGAGCTTTTTGTGGAGGCACGGCCGGGTCAACTCCGCGGCGAAGCGTCAACCTGCTACTCGCGGCAACTCAGGTACCCGGATGCCGCCCCTCGGATCGCCAGGCACCTGCCAAAGGTAAAGCTCGTCTATATCATGCGCCATCCCGTGGAACGGATCTACTCGCATTATGGTCATGTCGCACAAAAGCGTTGGAATATGGAGCGCCCGACGGAGGTACTCACGCTCGACGAATTCCTGAACGGGGACCCCGAGGGAGAGGAAGCGCTGGATGCCAGCCATTACATGCGCCAGATCGAGGCCTATTTGGCGTTCTTCCCCCGTGAGCGGATGCATTTTATTACACTGGATCGTTTTAAGTCGGAGGCAGGAAAGGTGCTGGATGAATTACAGGCATTCCTGGGGCTTCCGCGCGTGGACCTGGTCAAGGGAAAAAGTGCTTTTCGCAGGAACGAACGGGGCCGGGGCGTCGCCCGGGCGAGAATATCGCGAACAATCCACCGAATCAGGAGAATGCCCGGGGTTTCCCTGGCGGCGGACTTGGCGGGTGAACGCTTCAGAGGAAAAGCCCACGCACGTATTCGCAGTTTCCTCCTTGATACCGATCTGGTCTCCAGGGCGAGCCGTACTTTTTCCGAGCATCTTTCTCCCTTCGGGCAGGAGATACGAAACCGGCTTTTAAACGAGTTTTCGGAGTCTACCCATGCATTGGAGAACTTTCTGGGTGAAGACCTGTCGTCCTGGTATCGTTGAGCCATCAATCCGTTGTCGCAGACACGCGAACGGAAAACGGAAGGGATGCTAATCCTTGTCCACCTTTGCAAAGGTCGTCCTCTACGGTTATGTTCCCTTTTGTGTTCTGCTGTTTGGATTGCTTCCCGTCCGCCGGGCACTTATCTGGTGTTGGCTACTGGGATTTCTCTTTCTGCCGCAGGGTAGAATCGAATTATCCGGTTTGCCCGAATTTGACAGAATCGCGGCCATGTCCTACGGCTCACTCCTGGGCGCGGGCCTGTTCGCGGGCCGCTCCTTCGCGCGCTTTCGCCCCGCACTTTGGGACCTGCCTATACTGGTCTTTTGCCTGGTTCCCGCCGCTTCCGCCATCTCCAACGGCTTTTCGGCCTACGATGCCGTCACCGCCAGTGTGAATCGCACCTTGGCCTGGTTCATCCCCTATTTCCTCGCCCGGGTCCTGCTCACGGATCTTCGCGCACTTCGGGAACTCGCCGTGGCCATCGTGATTGCCGGTATCCTCTACCTCCCCCTGTGCTGGTACGAGATCCGCATGAGCCCACAGCTCCACTCCATGGTGTACGGGTATCAATGGCGGTGGCAGGGTATGCGACTCGGGGGGTGGCGGCCCCAGGTCTTTCTCCACAGCGGGTTGCCCCTGGGTATTTGGATGACCGCCATAACGTTTATTACCTTGGGGCTCAGGCAACATTTGACCCGGCGCAATTTCCTGGGTATCCCCGGCAAGGTCTGGCTTTTTCTTATACCCCTTACCACCCTGTTGTGCCACAGCCTGGGGGCGTTGCTCATCCTGGTGTTGATGTTAAGTGTTCTTTTTACCTCCTCCGCGCTCCACTCACGGCTCCTCCTCCTGGTCCTGATCCTCCTTCCCGCGCTTTACACCAGTCGGGTTTATTTCGGCTGGCGTCCCGATCTCGTGACTGACTTCGTTGCCACCTACATTGATTCGGAACGTGCGGGATCGTTCAATTACCGGGTCGATAACGAAGATATCCTGATTCAGAAGGCCCTGGAGCGCCCCTTCTTCGGATGGGGAGGCTATGGACGGAACCGCGTTTACGATGAAAGAGGTCGCGATGTTTCTGTTACCGACGGCCTTTGGATTGTTGAGTTGGGCAAGAACGGATTGGTCGGTATGATTACCCTCCTGCTGATTCACCTCTGTCCCGGACTGTTGGCGCTGCGCTTGAACCCACGCCTGCTTTTTTCGCCGGCTCTTCGGCCTTTGCTTCTCCTGGGGTTGATCCCGACGCTTTACATGATAGAATACCTGCCCAATGGCTTTCCCAATCCCGTCGTCATGCTGGCCGCAGGGGGGATACAAGGGTCTGTCAGCATGCTCTTGCGTGGGAGAACCGGAACGGGATGAACAACAAAAACAAACCTGTTCGGGTTGCTCTGGCCGTTTTCGCCCACAACGAGGAAAATGCCATTGAGCCAATGTTGGAGACCCTGTTGCAGCAGTCCGTTTTCGACGATGAAGATGGGCCGTTCACCTTCTCCCTCTTCTGCCTGGCCAACGGCTGTTCCGACAACACGGCCGATGCCGCCCGGAAGGTCCTTTCGCACCTGTATCCGGAAGAAGCCCATGATCCCCGGCTCCATTGGGAGGTTATTGACTACACGGAACCGGGGAAAAGCCGTACCTGGAACCGCTTCGTCCATGAGGTCTTTCCCGAACATACGGCGTTTGTGATCTTCCTCGACGGAGATATCTGGTTCCCGCAAAAGGAAACCTTGGCGCTTGTCCTGTCCCGCGCCATCCAAGAGGAACACGCCCACGTTGTCGTCGATGTGCCCCGGAAGCACTTTGAATTTGAGAAGCGGCTTGGGTTACGCGGCCGTCTGTCCATGTTGGCGACCCGCTTTGCCCGTGAAACGTCCCGTGGCACCGCCATTGCGGGGAGTCTTTATTGTGCGCGTGCGGACTTTGTTCGCCGCGTCTGGATGCCCGTCGGGCTGTCCGGTGAGGACGGTTTTGTCAAGGCGATGGCCATCACCGATCTTTTCACCAGGCCGGCGGATCGTTCCCGCGTGGTTTGCGAGGATGCGGCTTTCCATGTCTACCATGCTTACAGCGGCCTTATCGAGGTGTTCCAGCACGAAGTGCGGCTGGCTATCGGCACCACCCTCAATTCCTATCTTTGCTGGGATTTCTTTGCAAAGACCGACATCGGCTGTGACGCGGGAGAATACATCCGAAAGCACAACGCCGAGCATCCGGAATGGTACAGGCAATTTGTCCGAAACGAGGTGGCGAAACGGGGCCGATGGGTTCTGCCAAAGGGAAGCTTGACCAAACGCTTCCGTCTTCTCAAGCGGAGCAAAGGGTTGATGGCACCCGCGCACTTGCCCGGAGCGGTGCTGCGTTTTTTTCTTGATATGCCAGCCTTGGTCTACGCCAACTTCTTGATCCGAAAGAAGGGTGGCGTGGGATATTGGTAAAGTGCTCCTGCCAACCCATTGGTTACCAAACGACTCCAAGACACACATTTTATAATAATTCGCTCATGGCTCGGCTTGGACAAACCGAGGGAGATTTGTGAGACGATGAAGATCCTTTATATCGCCGGTTATGAGCGTTGCGGAACAACGCTTGTACATAATGTCGTATCGCAAATGGATGGCTTTTGGGGTGGGGGAGAGATTAACCGACTTTGGGACTGGGGTATTGGCAAGAACCCCCGCTGTGGGTGTGGATCGTCGTTTCTTGAGTGCTCAATTTGGAGTGAAGTACTGCGACGCTCGGCGCCATCGGAAAAAGAGGTGGCGTTAATGGCCGGCATGCCTGCTGCATTGAATAACGCCAAGCTGATCAACCCTTTCAGGCTTGGGCCTGATATGTCCGCCACTTTTGACTCTTACGCGAAAATACTGAAACACACCTATTCGGCTATTGAAGCAGTAACAGGATGTGATGTACTGGTTGACGCCAGTAAATACCCCTTATACCTGGAATGCCTCATGCGTCTGGAAGAGTGGCCTGTTTACATGCTTCATGTAGTTCGAGACCCACGGGCCGTGGAGTATTCCAAGCGTCGCCGACGTGATTTCGGTCATCCCTATTACAAGAGTCATCACTCAACCATGCGTGCAGCTTTGGCGTGGACCATGATTAATCAACGACTTGCAAAAATGGGAGGCCGGCATTCCGACAAGTATCTTCGTATCCATTATGAAGATTTTGTGCGATTCCCGGAAAAAGTACTTGATGAAGTTGGAAACATGATGGGGACCGGGACCAAACCGTTTCATTTCGTCGATGGAAAATCCGTGCGTCTTGATCCAATACACGCCTTTGCCGGTAGTCCACACAGAGCAAGTCACAAGGGCGTCATTGAGCTTCGGGAAGACAGGGCTTGGGTTGATAAGTTAGGTTGGTGGTCACAATACACCGTTTTGTTGCTTACAAGACGTTCAGTCAAAGCCCTCAAACAGGATTGAAACTCTTCTACAAAGGGGCCGACTGAGGCAACTGACGAGACACCACTGGCCTTGTGCCCAATCTACACATGCTCACGACGAAGTTGGGAAAGGTCCGGGCTAACGACTCGACAGGAAGCCTGCTTGGATATACTTGTTGACTTCCTCTGCCGTATACGCGTCATTCCAGTCCTGCTTGCTGTTCTTGCGGGCGAGTTCCAGGAATTTCGCAAGGGATTGGTCTTCAGGCGGATGCCCAAGAGAAGCCATGTAGGATTCGATGGTGCGGTCCGGAGACGCAAGAGAAGGGCGTTGAAAGATATTATTGCTGCCCGTAACCAGCGCCTGCCATGCACTGTGGCTCTGGTCGGCGCCATCAATCTGAAACCAAGTTTCCGTAGGCTGATCGCTGTAAAAAGTATTCGCTGTCCACGTGATATCGCCCGAATGCACCGCATCTTGCCTGGCAACACGGGACCCGTTTCGTGCCACGATATTGTTGTTTTCAATCACTACATTTGACCAGCGACTAACAGTGTCGGCCCGCAGATCAAACGGAAGGTTCCAATCATAGACCACATTGTCCGAGAGTGTCAGATTGTTTATTCCCTTGTAGTCCGTTCCATAACTGGTAAATCCGCTCCCCCCCGATAGGTTAAACGCATGCCCCGAGGTGTGACTATTTACATAATGCGCAATGATGTTTCTCGAAACCACCGTATTCCCGGAGGGACTCAGGTTATTGAGATCAATGCCGTTGCCCCGGGGCAGCGCGCCAGGTTCGTTTTGTGGAATATTAATGTGCGCCGCAATCATGATCACATTATCCGAAACCGTGCCAGAAATCCCCGGATCGCCTTCGTAGACATACCCGCCGCCAAAAAGAATGGCCAGGGGACAGGAAAGAAAGAGGTTATTTGAGAGCGTACCCCCGCTCCGCATTTGAGCACCGTGGCTGGAAGCCCTCGCGAAGATATTGTTTCGCACGGTGATATTGGCGCAGCCGTATTGCACGTAGAGGTTATGATTGTAAACTGTGGGTCCGGCACCCTCCACATTTTCGATCCAGCCGTTGTGGTCGAATATATTTTCTTCAATCAAAACATCCCGGGAGCGATGGACGAACAAGCCCTGCGCGTGGCTACTCGTGCTGGCATGACCATAAATCACATTGCGCCGGATGATGATATTGCTTATTTGCTTCTCTTTGACGGCTTGGCTGACAATTCCACAGTATGTGAAGATACAGTCCTCCACCAGGAAATTGCTTTTACCACCGTAAAAACTGAGGCCAATGTGCTTTGTCCCCGGTGTGCCCCGGAAGGCAACCCCCACAATCGCCACGTTCCCCTGGGAAGGTTTGAGTGTTTCCCCGGAGAGCACCGGGCGCGGCTCGTTGGGGTCGCCATAATTGCTCAGGAGAGCGGGGGCACTTTCGGTCCCATAACCAAGGCGGGGCTTCTCCGTCCATGTGTCGCCTCTTTTGAGCAACATCCAATCCGGATGTCCCGGCCGCATCAGTGAGTTGGCTTTGGCCAAAGTCGCGACGGGAGTCTCCGGTGTCGTACCGTCATTTGTATCATCCCCTTCACTGGAAGACACGTAGATAATGTGTGTGTCTTCGCTCGGGGTGAAGACAGACCAACCCTCGGAGTCAAGGTTGAGGTTAAAGCTGTTGGTGGGTGTTGTCGGGCAGGCGACCGACAGTAGGCAGATCCCGGAAAGAAACAGTTTAAGGAGCATCGATTTCCTGATTCGCATGAGAAGGCCTCCGAATGGGGCAGTAATAACTATAGGAAGGGTACCGGCAAAAGGGCTGACCGTCAAGTCTATTGACGCCCTCCACCCCTTCGGGGAGAATCATGCGAGATTAGCGAATGGACAGGCAAAAGATCCCCATGCTGTAAGTCGTTGCGTAGTTTTTACTTAGCGCAAGTACAACACTCCACGGCAAGATGTTTTATTGTCTTATCCGTATTACAAAGCAGAATGATTACCCGGGCGATGGAGAATAGGTCTGTTGGACGGTGGCAAGAAAATGACACTCAATGCCGCGCCATCACCTGAGATTACCCGTGACGATTTGGTCCATGACCGAGCGGTAGCGGCGGTGTAGGTTCTTGACGTGCATTTTACGCGTTATGAATTCGCCAAGCACAAGCGGCAAGCCAAACTGCCGGATCCTGAAGCGTATCTTGGAGACGCGGTCGTGAGCGTGGAGTGCCGCACGCCGGCAGAAACCGGGTTTCAGCGGCGTGTGCGTGCTCAGTTCATAGCCGCGTTGCGCCAGCAGGTCCGAAGCCTTGGACTCAACCAGCCGGATATCCAGGGGGGAGTGTTCCCGTTTCCATTGGTACGCAAACTTTGGGTCGGGCTTTTCGAACCGTGTCGTCTCGGAGTAGGAGAGCATGGCAGGGGAATAGTCCACGCCAAGAAAGGAGCACAGGCGTTCAAGATGGGCCTTCGGAGCTTCCAGCAGGTCCTCGTAGCGAAGCTCCACATAATCATCTGGATTCAGCGCCGGGTGGAAGCGGTCCCAAAGATGCTCGGTTTCCACCCAGTGGTCGACCGCAGTCCACATGTTCCCCCCCCCAGCCTTTGCGCAGACAGGAACGGGCCACGTCTCGGCCATCACGAACAATGTGAATGTATCGGCAGCGGGGCCAGATGTATCGCAGGCGGTCAAAGTGGTGGTGAACGGTTGCCCCGGCAATGGGCTTGCCCGATTGTATACGCTTTTGTTCCAGGAAGCTCCTCACCAGGGAAAGGAAATCCAGGTCCGGGTCAATCGACACGGACCAGGCCTCGAAAACCCGGTGGGTCTGAAGAAACTCGACATACTTCTCAAGAGTCGGCAAACGTCCCTCATCGGATACGAGCGGCACGGCGAACTCAAGCTCCCCTGGAATGCAGATATCCGGGTGATGGTCGAGCATCAGCCGCAGCATGGTGGTTCCGGAACGCAACGCTCCGACCACGAACACCGGCGTCACGGGCCTGGAAACCTCGTTCATCAAGCACGCCTCCCCGGCTCTTTGCCAGTCTTCGTCCAACAACGGCTTGGCCATGATTGTAGCGGCTGTGGGGGGGTAATTCCAACGCGCCGGATTGCTTGCCTTCCCGGGGGCGGAATCATGTCTTCGCCTCGCCCGTCACGCGGAGGACGCGGCCCTCGCGGGGGGCCAATGCCAGTTGCGTCGGGTCGGCGTGGGGAATGGGGGCGCCGGTCTCGGGGTCCCACCATTGGGCGTCGCCGCGTGCGGCTGTTTTCAGCGCGCAGGACAGGGCGTCGGAGCCTTCGTTCACGAAGAAGTAGAGGTGGTCCCGGCCGTGGCGGACGTGGTGGAAGCGCACGCCCGTGTTGGGCGGGTCGAGATGGACGTCGGCTTCGAGATGCTGTTGGAGCCAGACCATCAGTTCGGGGGGGGTGGCGGCGAGGGGGGGCAGGGCCGGTACGGGCCGTCCGAAGGCGGCTGCGCGTCCTGCGTCGATCAGGGGCTTCAGCCGGGCGAGCACGTCGGGGTCGATGCCCACGCCATCCTCCACGAGCAGGGTCTTGTAGCGCATATTGCCCAGTTCGATGCCGTGGAAGGTCACTTCGGCCTCGCCCAACAGGGATTCCGTGTCGAGGTAGTTGAAATCCCACTGGTGTTCGAAGAGAACGCGGGCGGCTTTCCAGGGGAGTTGGGTGGGTGTGCAGAGTATGGCCACGGAGCAGACCTGCCGTCCTTCCGCGAGCATCCAGCATAACCGCCGGCAGTAATCGGCGTAACGCCGGTAGTCTCCCCACCATGTGTTGTTCGGCCCCACATCGGGCGGGCGCTCGTCGCGGCGCTTGTCGCGGACGCTGTAGTAGAAGGCGTGGGGCATGAGGAGGTTGACGCCGCGAACCAGCAGCCAGTTGGTGAGCCATCGCATTTCGTCGCAGGTGAAATCCCAGCCGTAGGCGCCAAAGCACTCGTTGGCGTTGCGCTCGCGGTGGTAATTAACCTGGGCCGAGGCGGAACACTTGGCCATGGTGGACTGGGGGCCTTCGAGGGACTTGTCCTGGTAGGGCTCGATGTAGCGCCACACGATGTCCTGGCCGGGGATATGGAAATGCCTGAGCGTCCCCATGTCCATGGGGCCGGCGGGGTGGCCGGTCAGGGCGACGCCGTGGGCCTCGCACCAGGCCTGGTAGGGCGCGTAGTAGGCCTCCCGCAGGCGCACGTCGAGGGCGCGTTGGAAATCGGCGCGGTAACGGGCGGAACCGGGAACGGTATCATCCCACAGGGCGGGCAGGTGGGGCGTGAAATCATAGCCCAGGAGGCGTTCGAGAAAGGTTTCAAGGTTCCAGGTCCACGGCTGGACCCCGCGCTTGTGTCCACGGCCCAACATGCTGGGTTCATCGGTGAAGATGGCCTGTACCGTCTTGCCGAAGTGTTCCTTCAGGGTTTCGGCATAGCGATCGTGTACGAGGTGTAGAAAGCTCGCCACGGATTCCGGGTTGAGGATGTCGCCCGACGGCGGTGCGCCGGGCTCCCCGTCGTCCATGCCGTATTGCACGCCCCGAATGGTGCCGCCGGACCGGGTGTTGACGTAGGCGTATCCGTCGATTTCCGCCACGAGTTCCTCGTCGTCCGAAAGGGTGGCCGTCTTGCGCCGTTCCAGGCAGCGGGTGGCGTGGCGTGGATTGGCGGCCGCCACCTGGCCCGCACAGGATCCGGAAGGGTACATGCCTTCGTCGTAGAGGAACACCACCATGTTTTTCGCGGCGGCATGATCCACGGCCACCTTCACGAAATGGAGCCAGCGTTCGGACATGAAGGGGATGTCATCGGGAAGACCGATGCGGGCGTGGGGGATGAATCCGTACACGCCATGGGCCTCGAAGTCGTCGATCTGCCGCCGAATCTCGTCCTCCTCGAGGGCGTCGTTGAGAAACCAGAAGGGTACCAGGGTGTAGCGCTTCGGCGGGTTTGCGAAAAGATCTTGAAAGGTCATGGGGGCCTGTCCTTGTTTGTTGGCTCAGAAGCCGATGGCTTCGATGGTTTTCCGAATACTTCGGGTTCCGGCCCGGAGACTGTCCTCCACCGCCGAAGCGCCCTGGCGCACGGCGTCTTTGCCGCCCCGAAGGAGGGGGCCGTGCTCGAACCGTGCTTCTTCGGGCTTGCCGAACACCGGTTTTTCCGGGGTGCCGCGCACGGCGATGCGCAGTCCCGAACGCGCCTTGAGCGCCTCCGCCGCGCCGCCCAGGCCGGGCACCCGGTCGAGCAGCCCCGTGACACTTTCAAGGATGTAGAATCGCATTTCGCCCTGAATGGTATCGGCCGGGTAGTCAATGCGCAACTCGCCATCCATGGCGTGGCTGCCGGCGTCCAACACAAAGGGATCGAGGATCACCACGCCCCGCGCCATTTCAATCCGTCCGGCGGTGGTCTTGAAGGAGAGTCCCTGCTCGCGGTACTGGGGGAGCTTGAGGCGGAAGAGGCGGGTCGTCTTGAGCAGGGCCAGGAGGGCGCCGCCATGGGCCAGGTGGCCATAGGTGCCGTCCCGGGCGGAAAACACGAGGGCGCCATCAAGCCCCTGCTGCCATGCTTTGCCGGTGCCCACGGGAAAGCGGACGGCCAGGTTCACGTCGGCCGTGCCGCGCATGCCCCGGGGCTCCTCCAGGACAAGGTCGTCCACGACCTTCAGGTCGATGTCCTTGGCCTGGAGCCGGGCGGCCACCCGGGCCGGCGTGTTCCCGCTTCTGTAGCGGAGCCACGCCTCGCCCGTTACCCTGCCCCGGCCGATTCGGAAGGCCAGTTCTTCCAGACGCATCCGGTCGGGCTGCAACACCAGGCGGCCCGTCACGTCATCCACGCGCCCCCGGCGGTAGTAAAGGGAACGGATGTCGAGATTGACCCGGCCTGTAAGGAGATGGCCCGCGACGGCCTCGGGGGCCTGGGGACGGCCCTTGGCCTTGTACAGGGCGCGGGCGGAATCGTACATCACTTCCAGCGCGTTCAGGTTGAGCTTGTCGCCTTGCACGCGCCCCGTCCACTTCCCCTGCACCAGGCCGGCCGATACGGTGCAATCGCTGTCGGCGCCCAATACCCGCAGGCCATCCATGAGCAACGTCCCATCGCGGTAGGTAACGCGGCCGTCGAGGCTGTCGATCTTCACCTCGGGCGACACGCCGAAACCCGCCCCTTCCAGCGTCACGTCCGCCGCGAAGGGACCGGTGGTGACGGTGCCGGAAAGGGCGCCCGTGGCCGTGGCCCCGGGGGGAAGCAGTTTTACGAGTTCCGCGAGACGCAACCGGAAGCCGCGCGCGACCACGCGGCCCGGCAGGAGTTCAAGTTCGAGGGTTTCCCCCAGGCAGCCGACCCGGGCCTGCTTGGGGGTCCATTGGCCATTCACAACGCGCCCCGTGACTTCCAGCCGCGCGTGGTCGCCGGTTTTTTTCTCAAGGTATTTCCCGGCGGCAATGGATGTCCGGTTCAGGTTGACGTCCAGGGAAAAAACCTGGTCCACGCCGCGATGGTCGAAGACCACCGGCGCGGTGCCCACGGCATGAACGCGTGGCGGGAGGGCCGGCGCGAACCACGCCAGGTCCACGTCGCCCGAACCGTGGATATCGCCCAAGGCGGCGTCGCCCACGGCCACGTCAAGGTCAGGCCGGGGATCGCTCATCCGGGAGAGACGGAGGGCGGGGGCGTCGCCCCACGCCAGGCGCGTGTCGAAAGTGGAGCGTCCATACCCCGTGCAGAGCCCCTTGACATAAGGATTGAGGGCGCCCTCGCGTTGCACCAGGAACATGGCCCGCGCCAGGTCCACGTCAAGATTTCCCACGAAGGTCCTGGCATCGAGATCCGCCTCGCCGTTCACCGAGACCGCCCCCAGGGTCTCCGAGTCGGCGACGAGTTCAAGCGTGAGCCCCTTGCCCCCGCCGGAGAAGGTTCCCGTCACTTGTTCCAGGCGGTCGCGCAATCGGCCCGCCTCGATAACCACGCGGCCCGCCTCGATGCGCCCCGCGAGGACCAGGTTGGCCGGAAATCCACCCCCGGCATGAAACGTTCCTTCAACACGGTCGAACCGCGCCCTGCCCGCCAGGCCGGACACGGCGGCGGGCAGGGTTCCCGGGGGAAGCAGCGTATCGTCAATTTGCACGGTGCCCGACAGGGATAGGGCCGCGCCGCCCCTGTCGAAATCCGGGGTTATGGTCCCGCTCACGCGCAAACGGTCGTTGCCCATCTCCCGGAGGGTGATCACGTTCTCCGCCACGGTCAGCGAGCCGGAAACGCCCTTAATCGCGGGCCAGGACGCGCCGGGAAACACGGTGAGGCCCGCAATGTCGGCATACCCCTGGACGAAGCGCGGGCGGGTGCCTTCGCCCACGCCCAAGGTGAGCGCCGTAAGGGTGAGTGTGCCGCCGGGGGCGGATTGCAGTTTTCCGGGGGCGAGGCGGGCGAGCAGCGCGCCCAGGGGACCGCCGGTGAATCGGCCCTTCGCGATGTGGACGGCCACGGGTTGTCCCGGCGTGTAGGTGAAATCACCGGTGACATCGAGGCCCGTCCCCTGGATGATGATGTCATTGCCGATGTATTCCCCGTCGCGCCACCAGGCTTTGCCTTGCAGCGTCCCACCGTTCAGGGCCTCATGCGTCAGCGTTCCGTCGAAAGTGGCATAAACATCGTTCCAGCGGGCCGCCTCGATGTGGGATTCCAGGGACACGCGCGCCGTGCCCGCACGGCCGGGCAACCGAAAGGCCTCCGTCGAAACCGTGGCATCGCCCTCCGCCAGGAGATCCGCCGGGGCGGCCCGGTTCACATGGCCCGTTCCCTCAACGGCCACCGCCCCACGCACGGTGGGCAGGGTGAAGGCATAGCGCAATTCGGGGCGCGGCCCGAGGGCGTCCAGCACCTCGCCCCGTCCCCGCACACGAAGCCGGGCACCTTGCATGACTTGAAGATCGTCCACCCCCACCCGGTGAAGGTCGAGCGGCAGTCCTTCGCCCTTCGGGCGTCCATGGATCGTGTCCATCAGGTCGGATACACGTTCCGAAAGGACGGCGGCGTTCTCCGGAAGGCGGACCTGCAGGCGGTCGATACGGACCCTCCCCGTCGCATGCCCCCCCGACAGCAGTTCCCGCAGGTCGAAACCCGCGATCACCCGGTCGGCCTCGGCGCGGAAATCCCCTTCCCCCACCACCAGGCCGCGTCCCTCGACATGGGGCGCGGGGAAAAGGCCCACGTCCAGGGAGTCGAGCGTCACGGGAAGCCCCGTGAATGCCTGAAGCCGGGCTTCGGCCAGCCGCCGATAGAACTCGGCGTCGAAGACGTACTTTACGGCGACGGCGGCCATGACCACGGTCAACCCCGTGATCAGCACGACCGCGAGACACCCGCGCCGCCACCATCGTTTTCGCTTTTTCAGGGACATGTCGAAAGTGTAGCAGGACACGTCCCCTCCCTCCAGTGCTGCAAAAGGGGGATTAATTCGTGACGACAGCATGCCCGTTCATGTCCGAACTGTGTCCCCAAACCCACCCCATTCACCATACGCTAAAGGCGCCCATCGCCCATGGATGCTTTCGCCCACGTGTCCAACGGCGCTGACGGACGGGGAGGGCTTTGAACAGCCGCGATGGCGGTTCGGGGGCGGTTTCAACGGTTGACCGGGAATTATGTGCAACCGAGATGGGCATGTTACATTCATGCCTTATCCATCGCGTTGATTTCCCGTGACATTGGTGTTCATGCGGGCTTCGGGCTGTTGTCGCCGGTGCTTCGATGGGTGAAACAAATTCTTTTCGCCACCAGGAGGTAACGAATCATGAGAAGCGGGATCCTGTTGTGTGTCATAACAATGATCGTCATGGGCGGGGCCGTGGCCGACCAGCATTTCATTTACTTCGAAGCGGAACAGGCGACCGAATCGGTACACACCGCCTTTCGTGACCAGGGCTTCACCACGTGGATGGGCCACCCTTCGGGGGGACGCACGGTCATCTTCGCGGGCAGTGACGGCGTGCTGCGTTTCAGCCTGGACGCCCTTCCCGAAGGCGGCGAATACTGGGTCCACGTGCGTCACCTGGCCCTGTCCCAGGCCCGGGTTGAAGTCTTCGTGGGGGAGGTCTCGTTGGGGGTTACGGAGTTCCCCCAACCCGGCGTCTACCTCGGCTGGAGCAAGCCCCTGGGGCCGCTTTTCAAAGAAGACGGAAACATGCTGAGCATCCGGCCCGCCGAGGGCAATTCCCAGGCGCCCTATATCGACGTGGTGCTCATCACCGACAAGAAGGACTTTATCCCCGACAACGTGGACCAGGATTTCGCCACGCTCGTGTTGCGTACCAACGACAAGACCCTCCGCTTTTCCGGCCATTCCGTCGGGGTCGTGGCCGGCAAGACCGCCGTGGATCTGCGTGCCGAAAACACGACGAATGCTCCGGTGACCGCGGACTTCGTGGTCACGGTGACGGACCCCGTGCTTCAGACCCGCCGGCAGGAACGGCGGTCCCTTACCCTCGCGTCCGGGGCCACCGAAACGTTGCATCTACCTTATGCGGCGGAAACGGGGTACCAGTACACGGTGCGCACGGAGGTGCTGGACAACGAAGGCGCGGCACTTTTCTTTGATACCACCGGTGTGCGGGTGGTGGAACCCGTGGCCTTCGGCATTGATGCGCGGGTCCTCTCGCCCGGTGAATCCGCCGTGATTACACTCACGGTAAACGATCCCGATCTGAGGGGAAAGGAAGCCCGGTTCCTCCTGGTTCGGGACGGTGCGCCGCCTGAATCGCTGCCCGTGCGGGGCACGACGGTCGAGGCCCGCGTGGCGGCGGACGACCTGGATGAAGGGGATCACCGCTTGCGCGCGCTCTACGCCGGGGATACGGTGCACGAGGCCGAGTTCGCCCTGTCCGTCATCTCCTGGCCGAAAGATCCCCTGCCCGACATCGAGCGCGTAACCATCGAAGGCCAGACCATTTTGGTGAACGGCAAGCCCTTCGTGCCGCGCAAGCTGCATCACGCCAACGGCTCGGCCATGCTCAAACGGCAGG
This sequence comes from Candidatus Hydrogenedentota bacterium, assembly GCA_024278275.1. Classification (GTDB taxonomy): domain Bacteria; phylum Hydrogenedentota; class Hydrogenedentia; order Hydrogenedentales; family JAJRTN01; genus JAJRTN01. The sequence goes on along the minus strand of JAJRTN010000043.1, from coordinate 73,608 downwards.
GATTCAACGCGGTCGATTGTTGGGGTGGTGACAGCCTGGACGGGGTGGAGGAAATGCTGGACGAGGCGCACGCCGCCAATCTCTACGGCTTTGGCATCCTCTTTCACGGTTTCTTCTACAAGGGAAGGGCCGAAGGCTTCGACCTGGAGGCCATCCGCGAAGGCGTGGCGCGCCTCAAGGATCACCCGGCCCTGCTCCTGTGGGAACTCTATGACGAACCCGACGCGGGCGTGCCGGTCGATCACCTGTTGAAGGCCTATCTCCTGCTTCGGGAACTCGATCCCAATCATCCCGTTTTGCTGAACTTCTGTTTCCCCGACAAGTTTCGCGAGTATGCCGTGGCCGCGGACATTGTTTCCATGGACACCTATCCAATCCCGTCGCTGCCCGTTACCACCATCAGCGATTACATGGACGCCCTGGGCGCTTCCGTGGACCACCAAAAGCCGCTGCAAGTGGTGCTTCAAACCTACGGTTCCGTGAAGGGCCGCATGCCCACGCCCGAAGAACTGCGCTGCATGACCTACCTCGCCATCAACCACGGCGCGCGGAGCACCGCCTTCTACTCCTACGCCGAGGGGAAAGACTATCCCTATTGTCTGAACGCCGACCCCCTGCTTTGGAGCTACGTGCGAAAAATCAATGCCGAACTGCTCGCCATCATGCCCGCCATGGCCGCGCCCGGCTTCGCGGGGAAGGTGACGGCCGCGAACGGAAACGTCGACGCCGCCGCGCGCATGGAAAAGGACGGCATCCTGTTGGTGTGTGTCAATACCTCGAACGAAGCCGTGGAGTCCACCATCAGCGTCGAGGGTACCTGGCCCGGGGTCACACCGGTCTTCGACAGTCCGCCACCCTCAGTTCACGAAACCAACAACGGTACAACCCGTATCACCACGACTTTCGCCCCCTTGGGCGTCCATCTGTATCGCTTCAGGGAATGACGGAAGGGGGAGGTAGGCAGCTCTTGTGACCCTTGGTACAGAACTTCACGGGTAAGGGACTCACCCGGTCCGGACGAAACCGGGCGGCCGTCAGTGGGGGGGGGCGCCCCGGGCGGCCGCAGCGTCACTTCCCGCTGTCACGATGGGAGGGCTACGCCATCACTAATTGGATACAGGCGTCGTAAACCATTTCGGGCGTAATATCCGCAAACAAATCCGCGGGGGCCCGCCGACGCTTCCGGGGCTTTGGCCCTTGCCCTGGTCCGGCGTAGAGCACCGTGGATGGCTGACGCAGCGGCGCGTGTTTCGCGGGGTCCGTGCCACCGAAAAGGGCCACCACCGGGGTGCCCATGGCGGAAGCAATGTGCATGGGTCCCGTGTCACCCCCCACGAAGAGGTCCGTCCGGCCGACAAACCAGGCATAGTGTTTGAGATCGGGCGTCTCCGGCGCCACCGTGGGGTTGCGCCATGCCAGGCCGGCCACCTTCCGTGCCACGTCGACCTGCCCCGGCCCATAGGTCAAGAGCACTTCAAATCGTCCATCCGCGAGCAACCGGTCGGCCAGGGCGGCATAGTTTTCCAGGGGCCACTGCTTTTCCCTGCGGTCCACGGGGGCGTGCATGGCAACCAACCGTTTCGCGCCGTGGAAGGTTTCCTCGAAATAGGCGTCGATATGGTCCTGGATATCTTCCGGTACCTGGATAACCACGTCCAGGGTATGCCGCTTGGCGCCCAGGGCCTTGACGAGAACAAGGTTTTCCTCAATCCGGTTCATTTGCCGGGAAACAAGCTTGACGCGGCGGTTGGTGAAAAAAGCGCTGCACTCCTGGCTGCGGGGCCGTGCGAAACCATAGCGTTCCAGGGCGCGTGAAGCGCGCGTGATCAATCCGCTTTTGAGGATGCCATGGAAGTCCAGGACAATGTCGTAGCGGTTGTCCCGAACGGTTCGGCAAAAAGCCCGGAAGGCGCGTACTCCGGCGCGGAAATCATGAGAACGGTGAAAAACAAGCACCTGGTCGATTTCAGGATGCCCCGAAATGATGTCCACCGATTTGTTTTCAACGGCCCAATCGATTTGGGCGTTTGGATAACGGTCACGAAGTGCATGGAGCGCCGGGAGAACACGCACCACATCGCCAATGGCGCTGAGACGTATGATGAGAATACGCGGTACACCGTTAAGCATAGCATTCCTGCGGGCCGGTGCGAATCATGCACGAGAGCGGGGCATGCCAAAACCAAGTGCCGACCATGGTTTGCCCGCAACCGGGCAGGTGGAAAAACATGGCGGAGAGGGTGGGATTCGAACCCACGGTACGCTATTAACGCACACACGCTTTCCAAGCGTGCTCCTTAAGCCACTCGGACACCTCTCCAAGGCGGGGAATTATAGGTTTTACCGCCGGGGGAAGTCAATTGGTTCCGGGCCAATTATTTTCGTGACCAACGGACAGCGGGCGGACTGCGACCCGCGGACAGGAAGGCCCCTCAACAGGTTCACCAGGCGTAGTCGTTCACAGCGTAACCTTCTCTTGAATATGGCACCGCCGTCCGTACCACGACCCCCGTCATCCCCGCGAAAGCGGGGCTCCATGGGTCAGGGGCAGCACCTTGACCTTTTCCATGGATTCCCGCGTGCGCGGGAATGACAGACGGCTCGTTGGCGGCACGTGTCCCGCGCCAACAGGGCGCTCCATGGTGATTCGGTCACAACGGAGAAACGGGAGCTTGTCCCTACCCGCCACGCCCTGCGTGGGAACGGGAGAATCGGCGTTCATCTGCGCAATCTGCTGATACATTAATCATGGAGCCTGCCTTCGCGGGAATGACGGAAGGGTGGGGCAAACACGTTCTTGTGACCATTCACGCCTGTGTTGGGAGGGGGCCGTCCCCGGGCACCGCGACACGGTGCGGAGGCTGAGGACAGCCTCCCCCTTCCCCCTCCTGGCCCGGCCGGAATCACGGACGTTTTGCGAGGGCGTCTTGCAGGTCGTGGCCATCGTCTTTTTCGGAGGGTGCCATGATTACACCTATTGGCCACGCTGCTGCCTTCGTTTCCCGCCGCCTCTATGGCACCAGTCATGGGGGATTGAGTAAGATATTACTTAGTCAGTTTTGCTAAACTTTTTTCGTTAACGTACCATGTCTCGGAAAGATTATTCAGTTATGACTATGTGATTGATAATTTGATTGTGTGGCACGGAGGGTATTGGGCTAAAAAATCCATGTTTACATGAAAAACAATTAAACCCTTGCTATCACGTTGACTTGGGCACGAGTATTGCTTACTATAGGACGAACATGTGTGAGCAGTAGGGCATAGGCCAAGGATGTTTTGTATGGCCAAGCCATGGTTGCCAAATAATCTGTCGAATGGGGACAGGTGCAGGAGGTTTGAGATGCGTAAAGTGACGATTGTCTTCGTCCTGACGGTGTTGGCGTTGGCGTCAACGGCGCGGGCCGATTTTTTTAATGGTTTCGAGGTGAACGGCGCCGGGTGGTCGGGCAAGACCCAGGTGTCTTCCGGTACGGACGGTATCACGTCCGCCACGGGGAACGGGCACGCCACCGTTGCGGGGGGCGTCGTGGCCTATACCGCTTGGGGCGGGTACAACTTTGGCGCGGGCGGGGGAGTTCCCACGGCCTTTCAGGATTATACGACCTCCCTGGACATTTTTCTCGATCTGGATGCCGGGTGGGATAACGGAATACGCTTTGACTTCGCTTCCGCCATTAACGATTCCAGTGGTGATCTGTTGAGCAATTACTTTTTCGACGGCGGGTTCTACAATGACAACATCGGCCCCGGCGCCGGCACGGATCGCTTTATTATCAGCGCCGCCGCAGGGAATCCCGTCGGCGATCCCCGGGATCTCGCGCAAGGCCCCCTGGTCCTGTCCACGACCGGGTGGTATACCTTTCAGAGCCGCTTCTACGACGCGGGCGGCTTTCTGGCGGTGGATATGATGATTCTGGACACGAACAGCAATCTGCTGAGCACGTGGACCCTGGCCGGTGATGCCATTGGAAACGTGGGCGGAAACCGGCACGGTAAGTTTTACACGAACCAGTTTGATTTCCTGGCCATTGACAACAGCAGCCTTACCGTGACCCCGCTGCCCACGGTGCCACAGGCCGTGCCCGAGCCGGCCACCCTGGCCCTGCTGGGCTTAGGGCTTGTGGGCTTGGGCATCCGCCGGTACCGCGTTCACGTTTGACGATCACGATAAGCGTTTCTTGAACCGGCGGCCTTCAGGGAGGCCGCCGGTCTTGCTGTGTGCGGCCACCGGACCATGTTTGCGGAAGGGGTGTCGACGCCAACGGCAAAAGTAGGGGCATGCTCCCGCATGCCCGTTGGCAGTACGTGTTCCGCGCCAACAGGGCGCTCCATGGTGAAGGGTGGGCCTTGGCCCACCATGGCCGTTCTTCCAAGGGAGACTCTACGTACTATCATGGAGTCCCGCCTTCGCAGGGAGGACGGTGGGGCCTGCCACGGGAAGATACGCCATTGCGAAAGCGAAGCGGTGTGGCAATTGGATTGGCGCGAGGCTGCCATGGTTTACATCCGAATGCTTCATTGTTTCGCCCCGCCATGACGGTCTACCCTCTTTTCGCAATGGGCACCGGTGGCGTCTGCGTTGTACCGGTACGGTCTTCCTGCTATGGTACCTGGCAGCAAAGGGGGCGGAGAGTGGAAAGGAGCGTGGCATGAAATGGCAGTCGTGGATTTTCGCGGCATGTGCCGTGCTTTGCCTGATGGGGGCTGCGGCGCGGGCGGAGGGTTCCGGGGCTATCGAGGAAAACGTACCGCTGCCCATCGAGGTGCCGCGGCCAAGTTTCGGCGGAACGCCCCTGGATTATTGGAGCGAACACCTGGAGCCGCCTTCGTTTCGTAAGCGCAAACCCTTCCTGGTACCGCGGGGGACAAAGAACGTGTCCTTTGGAAAGACCGTTACATCCAGCGCGCAGGAGACGCTGACCGGCGCGCTGTCGGCCATTGTGGATGGAGAGAAGGGATATGAGGAGAGCCACGTGGTGGAGTTGCCCCCGGGACCGCAGTGGGTTCAACTCGATTTGGGCGATACCTACGAGGTTTATGCCATCGTGGTCTGGCATTACCATGCCGCCGACCGGGTCTACTTTGACGTGATTGTTCAGGCGGGTCGGGACAAGGACTTCAAGAAAGGGGTCACCACGCTCTACAACACCGATTACGACAATTCCACGGGGCAAGGCATAGGCGAAGACCGCGAGTACATCGAGAACTTTCAGGGGCGCCTGGTTCCGGCGAAAGGTGTTCATGCCCGCTTTGTGCGGCTGTTCACCAATGGCAATACGAGCGACGATAACAACCATTACATTGAAGTGGAGGTCTGGGGCCGTCCCCTCGTCCAATAACCTTCACGACAACGTGGCGCCAACCTTATGGCGGTGCGACCCAGCGGCGCTCTCCCATTGGAATCCTGCTGATTTCACAGCCGGGGGCGGCCGTGCCACACAGGAAAAAGAGCTTTTCCCTCCCCCCAACCCGGCTTGACCGAAAGCAGGAATCGCTACCGCTGTCCGGCCACGCCTCACCGCCATCCCCCTTTCGCAAAGGCCTCTCCAGGAAACAGCTTGCGAAGGCGGGTGAAAGATGAACATGTTTTCAGTATATCGGGGCACGCCGGTCCCCGAAGTGGAAAGTGAGCCCCCGCTTTTTTTTTTTGAGCCCCCCCCTTGACAAGAACCGGATCGGGTGCTATTATGCGTTGCGCCTATGAAGGAGTGAGCCAGCTTTATACGTGGTTATGGTCATCTCTTTGAGACCGGGATGGCGTTTACTGAGGCTGGTTTTGGTGTTGAATAGAGGCAGATGACGGGCTCTGTGGTTCGTCAAAGGATTAGTCCCAACATTATGTATGGGGAGGGAAAAAGCATGACGCGAACAATGGTTGCAATGAGTATGTGTCTGGCGCTGGCTCTTTTGGCCATGCCCGCCATGGCGCAAGTGGTATTCACTTTCGACACGGATGACATGGGCTTCACCATCGGCGGGACCGCCGGAGCCATGACGCTGAGCTGGGACAACGGAAGTCTCAAGCTCACTGGTGGTGATGGCGACACTTTTGACCCGCAGGTTGTTGCCCCCAGCGACAATCCGCAGTTCCCCTTCGCCGGTGACGACCACAAAGAATTCGCCATCAAGTATTCCGCCAGCAACCTTGATACGGATTACACTTGTGGTGTGTTCACCTTTTCGAGTGCGGGCCATGCACGGCAGCAGATACCTTATATCAATGGTGCCGACCAGGTTTACCGGCTGAATTTTTCCACCGGCGACCCCGATGGGGTGAGCCCGGTTAACCTCGCCAATTTTGAAGGGCAGGACATCAACTTCTTCCGCTTGGACTTTCCCGAGGAAGATCCCGGTTGGGCGGACGGCGATACGGTGCTTCTCATTGATTGGATTGCCTGGTCCAACGATCCTAGTTTCGTCCCCACCCAAGGTGGCGGTGAAGGCGAAGGCGAAGGCGAAGGCGAGCCCACGTGGGATAACTGGCCCGTCAGCAAGGTAACCACGCCCCCGACCATTGACGGTGTCGTGAATCCGAGTGAGTATGGCAGCGCGGTGCTGACCATGGATCCCGCCACCATGGCCGCCAACGGCGGCTCCGGCACGGGCAGCGGCTTCAGTGCGGAAATGGCGTGCGACTATTATTTCGCCTGGGATGCCACGGCCCTCTATATTGGCTGTGTGGTCACGGACGACCAGATTAACAACCTCAAGAACCAGGGTGATCCGCTGAACGCCACGGATATCATGCAGATCGCCTTCGACCATGCCAACGCGGGCGCCAGCGCCACGACCAGCGATGGATTGACCATTCACGACGTGGCCCCCGGACAGGCCAACGACCCCAACACCCCGGCGTACTTCGAGCATTGGGGTGGGGGAGCCGGCATGACCTTCGATAATGTCGAGTATGCCTCCGACACCTCGAACGCGCCGAACTGGTCGGTGGAACTGAAGATTCCCTGGTCGGACTTCAATCCCGCGCCGACCGCGCAGATCGGCATGCAGTTGGGTTACTTGGCCCTACTCATGGACTTCGATGATGATTCACTGAACGAGTTGTGGTGGAACGGCGGAGACGGCACCAACATTATTGGTGGCCCCGGCGATGTCTACAACAAGATGACGCTGATGGATACGGAAACACCCCCGACGGTTCCGCCGGTGGTCTTCCGTTTCGACTGTGACACCGAAGGCTTTGGTGAGACCCATAATGTCAGTTTGGACAGCCCGATAGGCTGGCTGGCGGTAACACCGACTGGCGCCGACCCCTATACGCAGGTGGGCGTGAACATTGCCGGTAACACGCTCACCGAGTTCGGCTCGGTCATCGTTGTGCAGAACGCGCCCGATGCCAACCCGATCCAGTGTGCCATGTACTGGTTCGCTGACGGCGGTCATGGCCGTGCGCAGTTCACCGTCCAGGACGGTGTTAATGTGGTTCGCTTCAACGTGCCCGACACACAGGACGCGGGTGCGGCCAGTTGGGATGATTCGGTGGTGGCTTTCCGCCTGGACCTGCCCGAGACGGATCCGACCCCCCTTATCAACGCCGGCACCACGTTCCTCATTGATGCCATCGCGTTCAGCGAGTTCAACGACTTCGTCCCGGATCCCTGGACCTTGAACAACGACTGCGACAACGATGGTCTGAGCAACGATTACGAAGAGATCCTGGGTACGGATCCCAAGCTGGCTGATACCGATGGTGACGGTGTCAGCGACGGCATCGAAGTCCAGTTCGGCTCCGATCCGCTGGATCCGCAAGACACCGTAACCGTACCGGTGATGAACTACCTTGGTCTGGGCCTCACCGCCCTGCTGCTTGCCGCGGCCGCCTTGGTACTCGTCAGCCGTCGTCGGAGCACGAGCCACTGAACCGTGTGATACACGAGGCTGAGCTGAACCATTGAGATAGAGCCCGCCTTGGCCCCCTTGGCCAAGGCGGGCTTTTCAGGTAATTATCCGATCCTTACAGACCTTGTATGTAGGTGCGAAGAGGGACCCCCCGGGAACAGGGCGGTGTAAGGGTTAACACCGGATCGCTTACGGGCATGTCCGGCAAACGCGGGAATCCCCGCCCAATGGATCGACCGGGCGTTCGGACCCGGGAGTGCATGGGGGGCGGTTTTGGTGGGAATTGCCCTTTCGCAAATGATACTTGACAAGATCAAACGGAATTGTCAATAATTAGTGTCAAGATAGGGATTTGGGGCTCTTGAGGTTTGCTGGTGGCTGTTTTTCTGGGGAGTTGCGTTCCCACCGTCACCAACAGACGTTTGAGATCCGGCTGCCAGTCCAATCCGCCCGCGGCGAATCGACAGAGGGATACCATGAACATTTCCTCCCGATGTGAATATGCATGCCGGGCCATGGTGGAACTGGCCCTGCACCAGGAGTCGCACGAGACCATCACCTCCGTTGCCATCGCCGAGAGCCGCCACATACCCGAGAAATACCTTGTGCATATCCTGTTGCAACTTAAACGCGCCGGGTTGGTGCGCAGTGTGCGGGGCGCGCAAGGCGGCTATTTGCTCAGCCGTATCCCCGAACAGGTTACCCTGCTGGATATTGTGGAGGCCATCGACGGCCCGATCCTCTCGCCTCTCCCCGTTAACGACCAGGTGTCCGCTCAGATGAAGCCTGTTTGGGCCCGCGCCGCCGCCGGGATCGAGGATGTCCTGCGTTCCACGACGGTACGAGAGATTATGGAACAGGCCAGCCGGCCCGATATGTACTATATCTGAGCGCTTACCCGCGTAATCGTTTAGCCCCTTCCCCGTGACTCTTGTGCAATTGGTCACGAAAGCGTGCTTGCTCCTGCCGCCCGCCATTCCGCGCACGCGGGTATTCATCCCCACCCGTTATTCCCGCGACGGCGGGAATCCACGGGAAATGGCAAGGACTTGCCCCCGGTCATGGAGCCCTGCGTTCCCGGGGATGACGGTAACGTAGAAGCGGCTTCCAGCCGCTTTGAATGCGACAAGATGACGCATCTACTCTCCTTCTTTTCCACCGTTCCCCGTGCTGCCGAAAACTGGGTTTCAGCAATGCCGGGGGGCAGGAACAAGCGTTCACTTTTCCGCTGGCCGACGCGGGCCACGCTTTTCCAAGCAGCGCTGTGTCACCTTGCTTTCGTAAAAAAGGGGGGATCCGCGATGGAAGGTATTGGTGGAAATCGGTGATGAAGCCCTTAAAGTGGCCGAACCTTCCACCAGATTCGTCGTGAGCATGAATAGATGGGAGCAGGTTTAATGGATTGGTGAAAACGGGGCGGACAACAGCATGGGGTACCGGGGTCATATGGGGTTGTCCGCGCGGAAGGGCGGAGAACGGGGAATTTCCGTGTTTTATACGGATGTGATTCCACTTTCCGCCAACATAGAATAAATTGGCGTATCCTTCACCTTCACCCCTTGTGAGCGGGCAGGCGAAGGATGGTTTGATACACCTCGGCGGGAGAGTTTGCGAGCCATGCGTTTTTTGTCCATAACCACCATGATCCTCCTTGCGGCCGCGTCAGGTTTTGCGGCGCGCGCACCCAGAACCATTGATCCCGAGGCGTCGTGCAGCACGGCCGAGTGCCATGCGGGCATGGACGGAAAGCAGTACGTTCATGGTCCCGTCGCCATGGGGGAATGCCAGGTATGTCACGATCCGAAAGGCAAAAAGCATGAGTTCAAGGAAATGGCGCCGGGGGTTGAACTGTGCGGCAGTTGCCACGATACCTATGACCAGGAAGCAAACCTTCACATGCCTGTTCAGGACGATTGCCTGAACTGCCATGACCCCCATGGCTCCAACACCAAGGGCATGCTCATCACGGACAACCAGGGTGAACTGTGCTTTACGTGTCACGACCAGGGAATCATGGAAGGCAAGTACCAGCACGGGCCCGCCGCGGTCGGGGCCTGCACGATTTGCCATAATCCACACGCTTCCGCCCAGGAGAAACTCCTCCTTGCCGCGGGGAACGACCTGTGCGCCATTTGCCATACCGATTTTATCGCGGACATGACCTCGGGCAGCTTCGTGCATAAGCCGGTGAAGGAAAACTGCGCGAATTGTCACAACCCACACAGTGGTCCAAGGCCCAAGATGTTACCCGGCACGGTTCGGGAATTGTGCGCGAAATGCCACCAAGATGTGGTTCAACGCGCCACGGAAGCCGCGGTGGGGCATGGCCCGGTGGAGGATCCCGATGGGTGCGTGAAATGCCATCTTCCCCACGGCTCAAGCGTGGCGCCCCTGCTGAAGGCGGAAGAGTCGGCGTTGTGCCTGGGGTGTCATGACAAACCCATTAAGGCCACGGACGGCGCCGACCTTCAAAACATGAAGAAGTTGCTTGAGGAGAACGAAGGTTGGCACGGCCCGTTACGCGAGGGGGGATGTTCCGGGTGTCACTCCCCCCATGGGGGCGCCCATTTCCGGCTCTTGAAAGAGGCCTACCCGGCAAAATTCTACAGCCCTTACGAGCCCAAAAATTATGCTCTGTGTTTCACGTGCCACGAACCCACCATGGCCAAGGAGCAATATACCAAGCGGCTCACGGGATTCCGGGACGGGGATCAGAACCTTCACTTTCTCCACGTGAACAAGGCGGAACGCGGAAGAACCTGCCGTGCCTGCCACGAGGTTCACGCCAGTCCCCTTCCCCGGCATCTGCGCGAAAGTGTGCCCTACGGCAACTGGGCGCTTCCCATCGGCTTCAACAAGACGGAGAACGGCGGTTCATGCCAACCCGGATGCCATGCCGAAGTTACCTATGATCGCAACAAGACCGGTTCCTGAGCCCGTGCGGATCGCGTGGCCACGGGATAACCTGAGAGGGAGGATGGGTGTCGTGTCCGGTACGGTTTTGCTTCTTTCCCTGCTGCTTTCCTCGGCCACCGCTTTTGAGGCGGTCACCACGGGCGAAGCCATCCCCCCGGTGCAAGTGCAATCCTTGGAGGGCGCCCCTCTGAAAGGGGCGGATCTGTTGCATGGAACGCCCGCCGTGATCGTGTTCTGGCGGCTCGGGCAGCCCTATTCAAAGCGTCTCTTGACCGAATTATCCGAACTATCCGCAGATTACTCGGAAAAAGAGGCGAAATTCATTGCCATCTGCTCGGGCGAGGTGGAACCGGGGGACGTGGCCGAGGCGGCGAAATCCATGGACTTGCGCTTTCCCGTGTACCTGGACCCCGACCGTTCCGCCTACGGGGCCTTCGGCGTGATTGTGGCTCCGGCCGTGGGTTTCGTGGATGGGGCGGGGCGACTGCAATTCTATTACGCCGGGTACCGTCGCGATTTCCAAAAACTGGCCCGTGCCCATCTGGATTTGCTGGCCGGAAAGATTTCCGCCTCGGAACACGAGGCCCGCTTGGCGCCGGCACAGCCCGTGAAGAAAAACGACCGGGGGGCGTCCCGTTACGGCTTGGCCCGGCGGCTGATTGAGCGGGGCGACCTGGAAGGCGCCCGCGCCTTGCTGTCCAAGGCCTGGGAGGCCAACCCGGAAGACACGGACAGCGGCATTGCCTTGGCCTGGTTGCTGCTGCGCGAGGGGAAGAATAAAGAAGCCCTGACCATCTTTACCGCCGCGGAAGCGAAAGCCTCCGCCAATTCCCGATGGCAGGGGGGTAAAGGGCTGGCCCTGTTGCGTTTAGGTCGGGCCAAGGAAGGACAACCACTGATTGAGGAAGCTCTTGCCCAAGGCGAGCACGATCCTTTGCTGTATTACGCGCTGGGGCTTCAGGCGGAGAAGGAAGGGAATCCCAAAGAGGCTGGTCGTTATTACAAGGAAGGACTGGAGGCGGTCCTGTCAAACAGGTAATTCATTGTACGACAGTGGGTTATGGAAAATTGAAGGAAAGCGTCTACGGGTTTTACCCGTAGATAATTAGAGAGATTTCCGTGTTTTAATCTGATGTATAGTGTCCGGATTCAATGATAAACTTCTAATGTAAAGGAGTGGAGGAAGCTCCGAGAACGGAAAATGGTGCGGGTTAAACATGCAACAATGCAAAAGGAGAACGAAATGAGTACGAAAAAACAGCGTGGAATGTACTTTGGCCTGGCCGTGGCGGTCATCGGCGTGGTTGCCTTCGCCTTTGGCGGGCAAGTGGCCTACGCCGGGATCTCGGGCAGTGACCATGACTTCTCGGGCAGTGGCTGGTCCGGTGGCGAGATTTGTGTCGTCTGTCACACGCCTCACGCCGCCGACACCTCCGTCACGGGTGCGCCGCTCTGGAACCATGAAGTGACCACGGCCACGTTTACGCCCTACTCCAGTAGCACGTTGACGGCCACAGTGGGCCAGCCGACCGGCACGTCCAAGCTTTGTCTTTCCTGCCACGACGGCACGGTGGCCATTGACAGCTTCGGTGGGGCCACGGGCACGAACTTCATCAACGGTTCTGATTTGATCGGAACGGACCTCTCGAACGACCACCCCATTTCGTTCGCCTATGATACCGCGCTCGCGACCTCGGACGGTGGTCTGAATGATCCTTCCTCCCAGAACTCCGGCTTGGGCGGAACGATTGACGAGGACATGCTCTTCAATGGCAACATGGAATGCGCTTCCTGTCACGATGTGCATGACAGTGCCGGTAATAGCAAGCTCTTGGTCAAGTCCAATGCCTCCAGCGCGCTTTGCCTGACCTGCCACAACAAGTAGTGCCTGCGGCGACCCCATACCGAGGCGGACAGTAACCTAAAATCAAATGACCAGGTATAGGGCGGCAGACGCGCGAGCAGCAGTGATGCGCGTCTGCCGTCTTTCTTATTATAATGTTCCCGAGGTGCTTGAACATCGTGTAACGAAGCGGTTCATACCGGAAACCATGGGACACAGCATGACAAAACAAACATCAGCCCAAAGAGACCAGGTCCATCAGGCGGAAGTCCGTCCTTCGCCGCACCGGCGGGCGGATACCACGGGGGGACACCGACGTGTTTCCCTGATTCGTGCCATCGGTATTATACTGCTCTGTATGACGCTCTTATCTCCCGAGTTTTCCACCGCCTTCGCCAAAAGCAAGAAGAAAAAGAAAGACGAGGAGCGTCCCCTCGTTTTATACCCTTCCCCGCCGGCCCAGCCGCGTTTGCAGTTTCTGCGGACCTTCAGCAAGAAAAGCGATATCCAGGTCAAGAAGGGCGGCTTTCGCAAGTTCGTCGTGGGGGAGGAAGAGAACGATGAATCTGTGGGCAAGCCCTATGGCGTCGCCATCCATGACGGAAAAATCTACGCGTGTGATACGACATCGAATTACGTGGCCATATTTGATTTGAAGAATAAGCGTTTTGACTCCTTTGGCCGGGGATATTCCGGGGCACTGAGCAAACCCATTAATATCGCCGTGGATACCGACGGCACCTGCTACGTGGCCGACACGGGCCACAAGCGCATCATGGTCTATGATTCGGACGGCAAGTACCTTCGTTCCCTGGGGGACCCGGAAAAAATGGGGCCCACCGATGTGGAGTTACTTGAAGACCAGCTTTATGTATGCGATATTGACAATGCTCAGGTGGTTATCCTCGACAAGGAAACGGGTGATGAAATCCGCCGCTTTGGAAGCAAGGGCAGTGGAGAGGGGCAGCTTTTTTTTCCCACCAACATCGCCATTGATTTGGACGGCAACGTGTTTGTGTCGGACACGGGCAACACACGCGTCATGCGCTTTGACCGGCGCGATAATTTCGTGATGCAGATTGGCGCCTTGGGCCGGGAGATGGGAAACTTCGTGCGTCCCAAGGGAATCGCCGTGGACCGGGAAGGTCGGCTTTATGTGGCTGATGCCGCCTTTGAGAATGTCCAGATCTTTGACGATGAAGGCAAACTGCTGCTGTTTTTCGGAACGCCCGGCAACCATACGGGCGGTCTTAACCTGCCGGCTTCGGTTGTTATTGATTACGACAATGTGGATTACTTCAAGGATCTTGTTGCCCCGGGTCATGAAATCGAATACCTGGTGCTGGTTTGCAGTCAGTTCGGCCTGAACAAGATCAATGTGTATGGCTTTCTGAAAACGGACGAGTAATACGTGTGGATGGGCAAAGAATACCACATTTCCGGGATCTGCCCTGGAAGGCCGTGGCGCCCTGGGTGCTGTCGGCCCTCATGGTATCGCAGTGTACCGGCTGTGCAACACCTGAATCACGTTACAAAACACTCAGTTTCTTTTTCGACGGTGTCCCCGAACCGGGACAGGAGGTGGTGGTAGAGACAACCAATTCGGTCGTAGAGACTCGGCCCGAGGAGCCGACCTTCTATGTGCATCAGCCTTACGCCGAGCGACGGTGCGACCTGTGTCACGAAGGAGGTTTCTCCAACCGGTTGCGGACCGTCAAGACCAAACTGTGTGGGCTTTGTCATTCCGGGGAGGAATTCGAGGGTTCGGTGAAGCATGGACCGGCGGTTTCGGGGCAATGTTATGGATGTCATGATCCGCATAAATCGCGATATGAGCATTTATTGCTGGATTCGGGATCGGCCATTTGCGGTCAGTGCCATACCTTGGAGACCTACCCTGGGCTGGACAAGCACCGTGCGGAGCAGGGAGATGAATGTCTGGCGTGTCATTCGCCTCATTCTTCCGACAAAGATGGGTTGTTGAGGTGAGTGCCGACAGCGGCTTCGTTCACGGAGCGTGCCGGTGGGTGGACCAGGGCGAATGATCCGAACTTACATCAGAGGAGCATGGATCGTGGTCTTGACTTTGGCGGGTGTTGGCTTTCATACCGCGGCCGCGCAAGAAGACGAGATACGCATGCTGAAGCTCACGGGCCTGGACGGTTACCTGGAGTACCGGGTGACCGACGACAACCAGTCGCGTGAGCGTTCGGGAACCGGCATATCATGGGATTCGAGCGAACTGGAGTACCGTGAAAGCCTACGGCTGGATTTTGATGGCTATATTTACCACCCCCGGTTGCTCCGCTTCCAATTGGGAAGCCAGACCGAGTTGCTTCAAGAGACCAACGAGGGCAGTGCCGTTCAGACGAGTCAGAATAACCGGTTGTTGTTGGGAGGCGATTTCAGGTTGATTTTCCTCGAGGAGCATCCCTACACCCTCACGTTGCAGGGCAACCGCGAGGAACTGGATGTCAGTCAGCCTTTCGCCAGCAGTTACACCATCACCAGCACCACGCTGGGGGCGAGCCTGGCCATTAAGAAAGGGCCGGTCCCCGTTGACATGACGTACTCCCAGAACACCGTGGTCGGATCCGACGCGGGCCGTGACATCAATGAGACCCAGGATGACCTGTTGATTCGGGGAGAGTACGAAATCACGCAACGCTCCCGGGGCGACATCGAGTATCACTGGACGAAGGCGACGCAAGAATCCATTAATAAAATGATCTCGACCCATCAATTTGCCTTGAGCAACCTGACCACCCTGGGCGCGGACGAGAATCTGCGTTTTTTTGGCCACGCACGGCTTCAACAGCAATCGGGCACCACCAATTCGGACAACTATACCTTCCGGGAAAGCCTTGATTGGCGGCACACGGACAACCTGAGAAGCCGTTACAACATTGGTTATTCGCTGAACGAGGTGGAAGGAGACCGTATCGACTTATGGGACGGGAGTGCCTCGGTTTCTTATTCCCTTTATGACAGCCTTCAGACCGAGGCCGAGGTTTATGGCCGTTTCCAGGACGCCACGACGGGCGCGGTGAGCACCATTGGTCAAATCGCTTCGGTATCCTATACCAAGCGCCTGGGGCGATGGGGCCGGTTTTCAGCCCATGTACGCGGCTCCAATGAGATCCTGGAGCGAACCCCCACCGTGGACGAAGGATGGGTGCGTGATGAGTCGCATCAGGTGAGTTTTGGCATCCCCATTCAACTGGGCCAGCCGGATATTCGCGTGGGCTCCATATGGGTTACGGCGGAAAACAATCTGCGTGTTTACCGGCTACGGCAGGACTATCTAATTTCAACCCGTAACGGCTTCACGGAACTCATCGTATTGGCGGGGGGGGACATCCCCCTGGACTCCACCATCCTGGTGGATTACCGGTATGCCCTTCCGGGCAAGGGGGTGGTGCAGACCCGGGGTGGTTCCGTGGATTTGCGCTACCAGTTCCGGCAGTGGTTTTCGGTTTACGGGGCTTATGATCAGAACAAGCAGGAACAAGTCGAGGGCGAGTTGACAAGCCGCCTGGAATCACGGGAGCGCAGGGCCTTTGGCGGGCGGTTTCAGTGGCGATGGTTTGAAGTCGGGGCGGATTATGAAGATGTGGAATCCACCTTTTCTCCCGTCACAACACTATCCGAATGGGGGGCCGTTTCCTTTGACCCCCTGCGCGGATGGCATGTGCGGCTATCGGCCTCGCACCGGGACTCGAAGTTTTCAGACACGGGACGCAAGCTAAAGGCCATTGATGCCCATGTCTTGTTGTCCGGGCAGATCACGCGGCGCGGCATGTTGGAAGTGGAGGCGGATTACCGCCAACAGCGGTGGGAGAACTTCGACACCGCGAATAACCTGGATGCGCTGGGCGTGACCCTGGGTTACGTAATGCGTTACCAGTTACTGATCCTGGACATTCGAGCGCGCTATTCCAACATAGAACAGCTTGGTCAGAAGGAAACCAAGGATTATGTGAGGGTAAGTTTGCGGCGGGAGTTCTGAACTCGCGCCGTGTTTGGATAACTGCATCAAGGCGGCAAACAGAGGAGGCCTTTGCGAAATGAAGGATCTTATGACGCGCCACCCCGTGACCGCGTTCGGCCCCGGTCTTTCGTATGTTGTGGTTTGGAGCGTCACAACATAGCCGAAGAACATGTGGTGGACTCGCCGAGAATCATCTTTTCGCAACGGCACCCGTGGAGATTGGCCAAATGGAACCCATTATGTCCGAAAAATCCGACGCCGCGTCGTCCCCTCCTCCCAAACCCATCATGCCCGGTTTTGAGATCGCACTCATGGTGAAGGCCGGCCTGCTCATGGCGGGCGGGGTGTTGCTTCCCCTCGCGGTGCTCTGGGCGATCGCGTCCAGCTTTGTCAATGATTCCTACGTGGAAACCCTGACGAGCATCAACCGAATGCAGATGATGCTGGTCGGTGTAACCGTCCTGTCCGGCCTGTTGCAGGTGGTCCTCGTGGGGTGCGTGGTGGGTGTTCTGGCGCTATTGGCATCCCACAAAATCGTGGGCCCCCTGGTGCGCTTTGAGCAATCGGTTCGTTCCCTGGGGCGAGGCAATTTGCGGCAGACAATTTCTTTTCGACGGGGGGATCAGGACCAGCATCTCCCCCTGGTGTACCGGGAACTGGTCGCCCGGTTACGGGGCCGTATCGAGCAGGCCGGTGAAGCACGCCGGGCCATTGCCGATTTCAGGCGGGAGTTGACGAAGGAAGGCGGGTCCAGGCCGCTTATGGAAGAGGAGAGGGTGCGTTTGGCGACCTTGCTTCTTTCGTGCGTGGAGAAGCTTCATCCTTCTTGTCCGTTCCAGCAGGGTTCCGAAGTGAGACGGCACGACCATGGATAGACGGATCACCCATGGCGTAAAGAAGTTCATGAGGCCGCTGGTGGCGGTCTTGGCGGTCCTGTTTGCCCTGACGACCCTTGGCGGGGTGGTCTTTTCCCGGCAGGGTGCTTCTCCACACGAAAGGGGGGGGGATTGCAAGAGTTGTCATCTGAATGATCCCGAGTCGGCCCATGGGAAGGGCGAGAAACTGCTGTTCGTATCCGACGTGGATCGATTGTGCCGGCGCTGTCACGATATGAAGCCCGGTCTCTCCCATCCGTCGGGGGTCATGGTCGACCGGCCCCTACCCGAAGCCTTTCCCCTGGACTGGGCGGGCCGTCTGATTTGTACCTCCTGCCATTATCCCCACCGGGAAAATCATCCCGATGTGACGGGATACATGCTTCGCACGGAAAAAATCGCGCGCCCTCTTTGCGAACAATGCCACGACAACCTGCGAAGTGCCCTGGGGGGAAAACATAGCGGCGTAATGAGCCGGTCGCATCTGGGTGGCAACGGCCTGGGGGTGGTGAGTCGTTCCTTTATCGATGAAACGTCTCTCCAGTGCCTGGGATGCCACGATGGCACGGTGGCCAAAACGCAAATGAGCCGGGTCGGTGGCGGCGGCGGCGGGGCCTGGCAGCATAGTCAGATAGGCCTCAGCCATCCCATCGGCGTGGATTATCCGCCCCGGGGCAAAGGGAAGTCACGCTATCGTCCCGTTGCCCAGATAGATCCCCGGATCCAACTTTTCAACGGGAAAATGGGCTGTTGCAGTTGTCACGAGGCCTATTCCAATGAGAAGCATGGACTGGTCATGAGCAATGAAGGAAGCGCGCTCTGTTTCGAGTGTCACGACATGTAGAGGTATTTGCAGAATCCAGGATCCCATTACGTGTCATCCGTGGCGCCACGAATCCGGTCCCGGTTCCCGTATGTTGCGGAAAATAAAGCCGCAGCACACGGAAGTATCGCTGAGAATCGCCTTTTGCAAGCGGCACATGGTAAGGATGCGGCATTCGAGTCATCCAGGGAGATGAGAAAATGTTTGAAAAGCCAGTTTCCGGCAAACCCCATCCTCTTCGTCGTCAGTACTTTGTGAACAAAAGCTACCAGACCCGATTCATTCTCTCCATGTCGGGCCTGGCCCTTGTCGTGGGCGCCGTGACGGCCACCACCGTGTATTTTGTTGTAAAATCGGCCCTGTCCGAAGCCATGTACCGATCCCATCTGCCCACCGGGGAAATCTGGCACATGATTCGTACCCCGCTGCTTTGGAGTAATGTGGCGCTTTCGGGCATTTTCTTCTTGCTTGCCATCCTTGCCGTACTGGTTCTCATTGCGTGGTCCGCGCGGGCCCTGTTGGCCATCGAAAAAGAAATCAGGAACATTGACACCTATAATTCCGCGGCCTACTCGGGGGCGTCCAAACCGTTGTGGAACGGCGTGGCGACCAAGGCATCGGAAGATGTAAAGCGGCGATTGCAGCCTTTCGAGGAAGCGGCCGAAAAACTGATCTATCGGGCGGACCAATTGCGCAAACCCGCCGGTGCCACGGAGCCGATGGATAGTTCCATGCTCGCCGCCGACCTGGATGCCGTTCTAAAGCTGATCGACGAGGGTATCGAAGCGTTTGAAACATGATCTTTCACGGGAGTGATGACATGCCGAAGTTTCGCAAATGGCTCTTGGCCGCCCTGTTGTCCGCGACCACCGTTCTGGCAACGCTGCTTCTTGTTTCCTGCCAGACGGGCGCCGGCCCCCGGAGTATGTGGCTGAAGGCTTCGGCGGCGCTCGTGTGGCCTCAACCGCCCGAAGCGGCCCGGATTCGTTACGTCGGCGCGGTGCGTGCCTCGCACGCGGGCGGTAAAGAGGGGGTTGGCAACCGGGTTGCGCGGTGGGTGACGGGAAAACGCCGCGTGCGGATGCGTAAGCCCATGGCCGTTGCGAAGAATGAAGCCGGTCTGATGGCTGTATGCGACCCGGGTGTTCCCACCGTTCATTTTTTCGACCTCGTGGAAGAGCGGGACTGGACCCTGAAACCCAAACTTGCCGCGAAATTGCGCATGCCTGTCGGGGTGGCCGTGGACAAAGAAGGCACGGTTTTCGTGGCGGACTCCGCCCTCGGACGTGTTTTTGTCTTTGACGGAAGCCGGAAAATGACAGGTGAAATGGGTGAGGGAAAGCTGTCCCGGCCCACGGGATTGGCGCTTAGTCCTTCGGAAGAAACGCTCTACGTGGTGGACACCATAGGGAGTGAAGTTTTCGGTTTCGACCGGGAAGGCAACATGGTCCTCCGTTTCGGAAAGCGGGGCGGCGCGCCGGGCGAGTTCAATTATCCCACGGATATCGCGGTGGCGCCCAATGGCGACCTCTGCGTGTCGGATTCGCTTAATTTCCGCGTGCAGGTTTTTTCCCCTTCGGGCGAAGCAAAACAATGTTTTGGCCGGGCGGGAAATGGCGCCGGTGACTTTGCCCGGCCCAAGGGGATTGGGGTGGACACGGAAGGCCGGATTTACGTGGTCGACGCGGCGTTTGAAAATGTACAGATTTTCTCCCCGGAGGGGGAACTTCTCCTGGCGTTTGGGGGGCAGGGTACGGGCCCGGGGCAGTTCTCGCTTCCCGCGGGGTTGTTCATGGACGCAAATGACAGGATTTGGATCGCCGATTCATTCAACCGGCGCATCCAGGTGTTTCAATTGATCAAGGATGCTCAGCCATGAAGCTTTTCAAAAAAACGGTGATTGCCCTGCTTGTCTGCGCCGTGGCGACGGTATCCGGCGCCCGTGCCCAGGGTGTGGCGCAAACCAAGCACAATCTGTCGGTGAGTGGCCCGGGCGATCCCCTTTCACGGGTTTGCGTTTTCTGCCATACGCCCCACAACGCCAATCCCGCCACCCCTCTCTGGAATCGCTCCCTGCCCGAGCTTCGCTACACCCCCTATTCCAGTTCCACCCTGGGTTCCAGCCCGGGACAGCCGACCCATGCCTCAAGGCTCTGTCTGAGCTGTCACGACGGAACCATCGCCCTGGGAAAGGTCTTGCAGGCGGATACGCCGCCCACCATGGGCAGTGTGATGACCGGATCGGCCAACCTGAGCCAGAATCTTTCCGACGACCACCCCATTTCCTTTGTATACGACGGCAACCTGGCCGCACAGAACCAGGAATTGAACAGTCCTTCGGTTCTCTCGGGCGGCCCCGTCCACTTGGATGCCTATGGTCAACTCCAGTGTACGACCTGTCACGATCCCCACTATTCCCCCTACCCGGATTTCCTGGTGCGGGACAACCAGTTTTCGGCACTGTGTACCACCTGCCATGCGAAACGCGGGTGGGGCGCCTCCGCTCACGCCACCTCCGGGGCCTCCTGGAATGGCAGCGGCCTCGATCCCTGGCCCAACACCACGTGGACCAGCGTGGCCGGTAATGCCTGTGAAAGCTGCCATACCCCGCACGCCGCTGGGAGCGGCCAGAGGCTGCTGAACTACGCCCGTGAAGAGGACAACTGCCTGGTGTGCCACAACGGCAACGTGGCGACAAAAAACATTGAACAGGACTTATCGAAACCTTACCGCCACGATGTCGGCCTTTTTGAAGGCATCCACGATCCCACGGAAGACGCCCTGACCATGAGTCGCCACGTGGAATGCCAGGATTGCCACGACCCCCACGCGGCCAACACGAGCAACGCCGCCGCCCCCTATGCGAGCGGGGCCCTTGCCGAGGTATCCGGCGTGTCCGACGCGGGAGCCCCCGTTTCCAGCGTCATGTACGAATATGAAGTGTGCCTCAAGTGCCACGGGGACGGCCCCAACGTGCCGGCGCCCAATATCCAGCGTCTTGTTTTTCAGCCGAATATCCGCTTGAAGTTCCAGTCATCCAACCCGTCCATGCACCCCGTGATGGCGCCGGGCCGCAACAACGATGTTCCCAGCCTTATCAACCCGTGGACGGAAAACTCGGTCATGTATTGCACGGATTGTCATGCGAGTGATTCCGGCCCGGGAGCCGGCGGAAACGGCCCCGCCGGGCCGCACGGGTCGAATTGGCCCTACCTCCTTGAACGGGAGTACCGAACAGCCGACAACACGAAAGAGAGTTACCAGGCTTACGAGATGTGCTACAAATGTCACAGTCGGACCAGCATACTGAACGATGTTACCTTTGACGATCACAAGAAGCATATTGAGGGAGAAGATACCCCCTGTTCGGTCTGCCACGACCCCCACGGTATCAGTGTGACCCAGGGAGACGCGACAAGCAATTCACATCTCATCAATTTCGACACCAGCATCGTTTCACCCGATCCCCGCTCGGGCCGCCTCGAGTTTGTTGACCTCGGCAGCCGCCGCGGTGCATGCTACCTGGAATGTCACGGAAAAAGGCACAGTCCCAAGCGCTACGGGGGGGGGATGTAGCCGAGCGGATTCCCGGGATTCGGTATGTGATCCCTGTCGGTGCCATTTGCGAAATTCTAACTTTAAGCTCACGTAAGCGTTTAAGTCCAATTGGGGCCTGTCGGCCCCACAGCCGAGGGCGGCTGTGCCACATTTCTGAAAGATCGCCCGCACCAAAGATTATCACGGTCGCCCGGGCTCCCTCGCCATGACGATCTTTGAATGCCGTGAACGGTTACCGTGAGAAGGTCTCCGATTTTGCGAATGCCTCCGCGAGGTTTCGTTGGAAATGCTCTTCCCGCGGATGGCACCTTGGGTTCACGCCATGGAATGTGGATTGGCATGCCGCCCGTCCGCGTCGCAGGGTCTGATGGGGAGAACAATCCGCATGCAATACTTGGTACTCATTTTGACCGTGGCCTGGATGAACCTGGCTTCGGGCGCGCCGTCCCTGGAACCGCTGATGTATAACCATCCCGGCCTCGTGGTCGATTTGGGCGTGGGTTTGTGGGCACAGCCGCTTCCCATGGACTATGACGGCGACGGTGATCTCGACCTGCTGGTGGCGACGGCGAATGTGCCCTCCAAGGGGATCTACTTTTTCGAGAACCAATCGGGCAAGACAACGTTTCCCCTTTTCCGGCCGGGGGTGCGTTTGGGACCGGCCAAGCACAATCTGACCGTTTCCTACGGGGCCGACGGAGCGGCCCTGGTACAGGGGCCGGGCGAGTTCTTTCCCGATTTCAGGCGCACGGGCATCTCAAAGCCCCGGTCCATCGGCTTCAATCCATCTTTCCAGCAGGGCCGCGCCAAGCAGTGGAAACGCTGCGACTATGACGGGGACGGGGTCCGTGACCTTGTTATCGGCGTGAGCGATTGGCGCGACTACGGGTGGGACAACGCCTTCGACCGCGAAGGCCGATGGACCCGGGGACCGCTGCACGGGTACGTGTACGTGGCGCGTAACGAAGGCACCGACGCGGCGCCGGTTTATGGGGTCGCCACGCAGGTGAAAGCGGCGGGCAAGGTGTTGGATGTCTACGGCTGCCCTTCGCCCAACTTCGCCGACTGGGATGGGGACGGTGATCTCGACCTGATCTGTGGCAGCTTTCTGGATGCCATCACCTATTTCGAGAACGTGGGCACCCGCCAAGTGCCCCGCTATGGGGCGGGCGAGCCTATCCGGCACGCGGGCCGACCCATCACCATGGACCTTCAGATGCTGCAGGTGGTTGCGTTGGACTGGGACGGGGACGGCGATACGGATCTCGTGGTGGGACAGGAGGATGGCCGGGTCGCCCTCATTGAGTGCGTGGCCATGACCCCGAATCAGGCGCCCGAATTCCTGCCCCCCCGTTTTTTTCAGCAGGAGGCGGACCGGGTGAAGGTGGGCGCCCTCTGCACGCCGTACAGCATGGATTGGGACGGCGATGGCGATGCGGATCTCATCGTGGGAGACACGGCGGGCTACGTGAGTTTCGTGGAGAATCTGGACGGGGGCAACCCGCCACGGTGGGCGAAGCCCGTGTACCTGAAGGCGGGCGGGGAGGTGCTGCGGATCCAGGCGGGGCCAAACGGGTCGATCCAGGGGCCCGCCGAGGCCAAGTGGGGCTATACCGTGGTGAGCGCCGCCGACTGGGATTTGGATGGATTGCCCGACCTCATGTTCAACAGTATCTGGGGCGCGGTGATGTGGTGCCGGAATGTGGGCACGCGTGAATCACCCCGGCTTGCCGCGCCGGAACCTGTCGAAGTGGCCTGGCCCGGCCCCGCGCCCAAACCCGCGTGGGTGTGGTGGGAGCCGAAGGGCAACGCGCTGGTGACACAGTGGCGCACCAGTCCCGTGGTGTTTGACCTGAACGAAGACGGGCTTCCCGACCTGGTCATGCTGGACCACGAAGGCTACCTGGCCTTCTTCGAGCGGCGGCGCAATGACGGTTCCCTTGAATTGTTGCCGGGGAAACGGGTGTTCCTGGATGCCGCGGGAAAGCCGCTCCGTTTGAATGACCGGGAAGCGGGCAAGAGCGGCCGCCGCAAGTTGGTCCTCGCGGATTGGGACGGGGACGGACGGGTCGATATCCTGGTAAACGGCAAGTGCATCGACCTGCTGCGCAACGTGGGGGATTCTTCGGTCCCCTTCCGCTTCGATGCCCCGGAACGCCTGGGGGATCGGGACCTGGCCGGTCATACCACCTGCCCCACCGTGGTGGATTGGGACCGGAATGGGATTCCGGACCTGCTCATCGGCGCCGAGGACGGATTTTTCTATTTCCTCAAGAACCCGCGAGGTTGAGCGTGGTTTACCGAGCTGCCGTCTTAAGATACAGCCCTCACCGGTCTTTCTTGGCATCCCGAATATCGGCGGCGTTCGCCCCGGTTTCCAGGAATGCTGGGGAGGGGCCGGAGCGGAAACGCCCCAGTGGCGATTTGCAGGGGGGCGCGTCTGTTCCAGGGAGCCCGTGGAAAGGGCACCCGGCTCCGACTATGACGGATTAGTCCACCACGGGCGGGGTGTTCAATTCCCGTTCACGCAGTTTTTTGGCGTAGTAGGTCACGATGCGGCGCAGCAATTCGTCGCGCTTGATGCCTTCCACCTCGGCCTTCCAGCGCAGGAACGCCGCAACGGACCGAGGCAGGGTGACCGTCATTTTCACCATGTCGCTCGGATTGGTTTCCCCAAGTTGGGGGTCCGCTTTGCGGCCCCGGCTTTTCTCGGTTTGCTTTGACATGCTTCCCTCCTGCCCGCTTTTCCAAGCTGTTTTATGAAACAGGATCATATTCAACCGTGATGATGAGAGTCAAGTGTTTCTCTGTTTTTCACGAAAGGAAGCAAAGTAATGTATCCTGTCTTCACGTCAAACAGATAACTACGCCCAACAACAGCCCCTGAAAACGGGGGTATGCCGGGCACAGTACACGTACAAGCGACATGCGACGCTTTTCCGTGAATTACGTAAAAGGAGGCACGGCGCCCTCCCGCCGCTCGTTCCCACGGTCCGGCGGCGCGCCATGTTACCGGCTCCGCAAGGGGCGACAGAACTCGGGGTGACCAAGCCTGGTCATGGGAAGGCTCGACCGGGGACGGTCGGAAGAGGCGTCCCCACGGAGGACCGTTGGAACGAGCGGACCCCGTTGAAGGAGTGGACGAAGTAGACCGGATGGACGAAGTGGACAGGGCGGCGGGTCTACGCCCGGTCCATTTCGTTTTCCCCCGCCCCCACCCCTTATAATGCCTGCCTGGCGGCGGTTCGTGCCGTCCGATGCAAGGAGGCATGTGCTTGGTTATTCTGGGTATTGGCGGTTTTTCCCACGATTCGGCCGCGGCCCTCGTGGTGGACGGGAAAGTGGTGGCGGCGGTGGCCGAGGAACGGCTGTCGCGGGTCAAGCACCAGGGCGGCATTCCCCACCGGGCGGTGGCCTATTGCCTGGAATCCGCGGGGCTGACGGCGGATGACGTGGACCATGTGGGCGGCTACATGCGGCCCCTCGTGCGTTTGGGGAAACGCCTGCCCTACCGCCTGGGTCAGGCCGTGCGCAGCCCTTTCTACTCGGCGGCCTTCATGGCCTACGAGGTGGTACACAACGCCCAATATGTCCAGGGCCTTCGCGGGCTGTGCGGGAAGAAGACGAAGCTCCACTTCCTGGAGCATCATCCGGCCCACGCCGCCAGCGCTTTCCTGGCCGGCCCCTTCGACGAGGCCGCCCTGCTCAGCATCGACTACATCGGCGAATTTGCGGCGACCTGGGCGGGCGTGGGCGAGGGCACGCGATTGCGTTGCCTCCACCAGGAGAATTACCCCAATTCGCTGGGCGTTTTCTACTCGGCCATCACCGACTACCTGGGCTTCCTCCGCGCGTCCGACGAGTACAAGGTCATGGGCCTCGCCTCCTATGGCGAAGCGGAATACTTCGACGCGTTCCGGGAGATCGTCCGCGACCGGGGCGACGGCTGGTACGACATCGACCGGTCGTGGACGGCGTGGCACTACCTTCCGGGGTCGCGGTGCGGCTATTTTTCGAAAAAGTTCATCGACCGGTTTGGGCCGCCGCGCAGGCAGGGGGAGCCCATAGAAGCCCGCCACCGGAACCTGGCGGCATCGGCCCAGAAGGTGCTGGAAGAGACGGTGTTGAACCTGGCGCGGTGGCTCCACGGGCGTACGGGCCTGGCGAAGCTCGCCATGGCGGGGGGGGTGGCGCTGAATTGCTCGATGAATGGACGCCTGCTGCGGGAGTCGCTTTTCGAGGAAATCTTCGTCCAACCGGCGGCGGGGGACGACGGTATCGCCGTCGGGGCGGCGCTTCAACTGCATCACCGCCTGACGGGGCAACCCCGGGGCGATGGGTTGGACCACGTCTACCTGGGGCCGGCATATGACAACGAAGCCATCCGCCGTTTCCTGGACATGGCCAAACTGCCCTATGAACAGGTGACAAACGTGGAAGAATATACGGCGGACCTGCTGGCCGAGGGTAAGATCGTCGGGTGGTACCAGGGGCGCATGGAGTTCGGACCGCGGGCCTTGGGTTCGCGGAGCATCCTGGCCGACCCGACCCGGCCGGATATGAAGGAGCTGCTGAACAAGTACGTGAAGCACCGGGAGGACTTCCGGCCCTTCGCGCCGAGCGTGCTGGAGGAACATGCGTCCGAATACTTCACCGGCTGCACCCGGTCCCCTTTCATGCTCTTTGTCCATCCCGTCGAGCCGGGCCAGCGGGACCGGGTGCCCGCCATCACGCATGTTGACGGCACCGCGCGGGTGCAGACCGTCTCGAAGGCGTCGAACCCGCGCTACCACAAGCTGATCGCGGCTTTCTCCCGGCGGCGCGGTGTGCCCATGGTGCTCAACACGAGCTTTAACGTCATGGGCGAGCCCATCGTCAACACGCCGGAAGACGCCGTGCGCTGTTTCTACAGCACCGGCCTGGACGCCCTGGTGATGGGGGATTACGTATTGCGGAAGGCGCCGTCGGGATGAGGATCCTTATTCCCACCGTGGACTACCCGCCCATCGAGGGGGGGATCAGCACGGTCGCGCTGAACGTGTCGCGTGAACTCGCCGCGCTGGGCCACGAGGTCACCGTGGCGGCGCCGTTCTTCCCGGACATGGAGGCCTTCGACGCGGGGGAACCGGTGCGCGTGGCGCGGTTCCAGGGCTACGGCTTGGGCTGGGCGCGGTTGCTGCCCCTGTTGCGGAAATCCTGGCCGTTGGTCCGCGAGTCGGATCTGATCCTGGGGATCAACGTATCCTATGGCGGCGTGATCGGCCGGTTGGCGAAGGCCCTGCGCGGCAAGCGCTATGTCACCTTCGCCTATGCCTACGAGTTCCTCAAGTTCCGGCGTCACGGCGTCGCGCGGGCCGTCCTGCGCAGCGTCTACTTCAACGCTGCGGCGAACATCGCCATCAGCCGCTACACGGCGCGGGCGCTGGAGGACTTCGGCATCCCCGCCCCCCTGATCACCACCATCTTCCCCGGCGCGCCCGCGCCAAAGCCCCTGGATGAGAAGGCCGTGGCCTTGGTGCGGCGACGGCTGGGCTTGGACAAGGACCGCTATATCCTCGCCGTGGGCCGCTTCATCCCGCGCAAGGGGCAGATTCACCTGGTTCGGGCCATGCCGGAGATTCTCGAGTCCTGCCCCAATACGCACCTCGTGCTGGTGGGCCGCGGACCGTGCCTGGAGGCCTGCCGGGAAAAGGCGCGGGGCCTGGGCATTGACGGGTGGGTGCATTTCACGGGCCACCTGGAGGATGAGGCGGTGGCGGCGCTCTACGAGGACTGCGCCCTTTTTGCCCTGCCCACGGGTTCGGGCGCGGACGGGCAGGTGGAGGGCTTCGGGCTGGTCTTCGCCGAGGCCCACGCCCACGGCAAGGCCGTCGTCGCCGGACGTTCGGGCGGCGTGAGCGACGCGGTGATTCACGGCGAGACGGGCTTGTTGGTGCCGGGGGACCGGCCGGAGGCGGTGGCGCGGGCAGTGGTTGACCTGCTGACCCATCCGGAGAAAGTGCGGCGCATGGGCGCGGCGGGGCAAAAGCGGGTGGAAGAGGAACTGAACTGGCGTGTTTTCACGGAGAAGCTGCTGGAAGCAGTGGGGGTGATTCCGTGAAGCGCTATCATGTGGCCCATGTCATCACCCGCCTGTGTCGGGGCGGCGCGCAGTAAAACACCTTTCACACGGTGCGCCTGGCAAATCACAGGCGCTTTGAGGTGGACCTTATCGCGGGTTGCCCCCGAAAAGACGAAGGCAGTTTGGAAGACACGGTCACGGCGGCGGGGATCCCCATCCTCCACGAGCCCCTGTTGCTGCGCAATCCCGCGCCGCTGCGGGACTTCATCACCTTTCGGCGGCTGGTCCGGCGTTTCCGGGAAGGGCGCTACGACATTGTCCATACCCACACCTCGAAGGCCGGTTTCCTGGGTCGGCTCGCGGCGGAGCGGGCGGGGGTTCCCATCGTGGTACACACGCCCCACGGCAACATCTTTCACGGGTACTTCAGCAAGGTAATGACGCGAGCCTATGTGTGGATGGAACGCCACGCCGCGCGGCGCACCGACCGGATCATTGAACTGACGCCGGGGGGCGTTGAGGAGCACCTGGCCGAGGACATCGGCCGGCGGGACCAGTACCGGGTGATCTTCAGCGGCATCGACACGTCGCCCTATGCCAAGGCCATCGCCGGGCGCGAGGAAACGCGGCGGGCACTGGGCATCGTGGGGGACACGCCCCTGGTGGGCGGGGTGGGGCGGCTTGAACCGGTGAAGGGCTTTGCGTATTTTGTCGAGGCCGCCGAACGCATCGCGCGGGAGATGCCGAATGCCCGTTTCGTGCTGGCGGGACGGGGCGGCGAGGGAGACCGGCTGCGGAAACAGGCCGCGCCCCTGGGCGACCGTTTTCGCTTTCTGGGCCAACGCCATGACGTGCCCGCACTCATGGCCGCATTGGACGTGCTGGTGGTACCGTCGGTCAATGAAGGCATGGGCCGCGTACTGCTGGAGGCGGGCGCGGCGGAGACCCCCGTCGTGGCGAGCCGGGTGGGCGGCATCCCGGACGTGGTGGACGACGGGGAGACGGGCCTGCTCGTCCCCCCGCGGGACGCCGACGCCCTGGCCGGCGGGGTGGTGGAATTGCTGCGCGCGCCGGAACGTTTGCGCTTCATGGGCGCCACGGCCCACGCCAAGGTGGTGCCCTATTTCAGCCTGGAAGAAATGGTTCGCCGTATCGAGAACCTGTACGAGGAGTTGATTCGTGAAAAGCATCTCGACCCCCGCCGATGAATACCTGTCGAAACAGCGTTTGCTGGTTATCTCTCCCCATGCCGACGATGAGAGCTTCGGCTGCGCGGGCACCATGGCGCGTATCAAGGATCTCGGGGGCGAGGTCTACGTGATCTGCGTGTCCGTTGGCACGCTGAAGCATTTCGACGGCACCGGCCACCAGGTCGAAGGGAGCACGCGGGAAAAAGAGTTCCTGGCGGCCATGGAATACCTGAAGGTGGACGACCACGAAATCCTCTACCGCGACGCGGAAAGCCACCTCCGCCTGGACGCCCTGCCCCGGCGCGATCTCATCGCCCAATTCGAGGAAACCGCCCGCCTCTCCCTGAACCGCCTGCGGCCGACCATGCTCGCCATCCCCGTGTCGTCCTACAACCAGGACCACGAGGCGGTTTTCCGGGCGGCCTTCACGGCAGCGCGGCCGGGGGTGCCCGACATCAAGCCCGTGCAGCCCCTGGTGCTGGGATACAACAACACCTCCCTCTTCTGGAGTTTGGAGCGGGAGAAATTCCACCCGAATTTCTACGTCGATATTTCGGACTACCTGGAGCGGAAACTGGCCGCCCTTTTCATGCACCGATCCCAGATGCGCGACGCGGTCCACCACTCCAGCATCGAAAACGTGGAGCACATGGCGCGCCTGCGCGGCAGCGAAGTCTCCGTCGCCGCGGCAGAGGGGTTCATGCTGTTTCGCCATTTACTGTAACAGACACGAGCGGGGCCGACCCGCTCCCCATATCCTCCAAAACCATAGGATTTCCTCCGAATGTCTGCGCTGCACGACCAAAATCTACCCTTTCGGAGGCAATGGGTGTTCCCGGCCACGTTACCGATGGGGATGTAAACCGGGTGTACGTTCGGAATGACCGAAAAGGGTGCGGGCGACCATACAGGCCTGTGTTCTGCTTCCTGGAGACAAACCCGTAAACGCATACCTTTTCCCTTTGACGGGCGCGGAGCGTGGTGGTACGCTGGGGGGAAGGCGGTATGATCGTCAGGCACGGGAGGGGATTAAAATGTTGATACGCCATCCTGTGGTCGCGGGCATGTTCTATGAGGCCGGCCCGCAAGCGCTCCGGGAATCCGTTATGAGATACCTGGAAGAAGCGGACCTCGAACCGGACCCCGACCGGGTTGCCGCGATCATCGCGCCCCATGCCGGCTATCTCTACTCGGGCGCCACCGCCGGGCACGCTTTTGCCCGGGTCCGGGGAAAGCAACCGGGGCGCGTGTTGCTGTTGGGACGCTCCCATCGCCTTCCCTTCGAGGGGACGGCCCTGCCGACGGAAGATTGCTTCGAAACGCCCCTGGGCGGCCTGCCGGTGGACCAGGCGTTCCTGCGGAAACTGGGGGAGGATGGACGGGCCGACATTGCTTCCGCGCACCGGGACGAACATTGCCTGGAAGTGCTGCTGCCCTTTGTGCAGGTGGTGCTGGGAGAGATACCCATCGTGCCGATTCTGTTCGGGTCGGACCCCGGTGAAGAACACGTGCAACTGGGCAAGTACCTCGCATCGATGCTGGATCCGGGGGACTTGGTCATTGCCTCGACGGACCTTTCCCATTACCTGCCGGAAGAACGGGCCAACGCCATGGACCAGGCCACGCTGGCGTGCGTGCTGCGCCGGGATTGCCGTGAGGTGATCCGGGAGTGCGAACAGGGGCTGTCTTCCATGTGCGGTGCCACCGCCGTTGTATGTGCCATGGCCTGTGCCCTTGAGCGGGGCGCCACGGACTGGCGGCTCCTCGATTACCGCACCAGCGCCCGCGCTTCCGGTGACTATCAGCGCGTCGTGGGCTATGGAGCCCTTTCCATGGAATGGGGCGGCTGAAAGTTTTTCTTTCGCCGTGGCCGCCCCGCATGGAAAGGACAACCCCCGTCGGCCAACGGTGACCGGCGGGGGCGCCGAGGATGCTGCATGGATTCCAACTACTGCTTCTTATCGGCACGGGACCGCTTGGCCTTGACCGAGGCCCCCATGGCGTACGTGTAATCCTCGATGCGTTCCAGCCAGGTGCTGGTGAGTTGCAGGGGCAGGTCGCTTCTCGGGCTGAACGCCGGAAGCACGTTCAGTTCGTCCGCCGCTTCGCCAATCAGGGGACGGTAGATGGCGCCCGTCGAATCGGGAAGCTGCTTCGCGCCGCGTTTCGCTCGTGCCGCGGTTTGGCTGAAGTGCTTTGCCCGCGAGGGGCGCGGCGCGTCCTTGGCAATCACGTCGTACGGGTCCGTTCCATATTCGTAGAGAATGACCGGGCCGAATTCACCGGTGCCGATGCCCAGGCCGGGCAGTTCAAGATCGGTGCCCGACCAGTAATCCAGCAGTGCGTCCAGCCAGTTGAAGTCCCATCCGCTGTCATAGTCCCAGGCGCCAAAGATACGGCCTTCGGAGAAGCCGTCGTGGTAGCCGTCGCTGAACCCCCCGTCGAGCCATTCGACGTGGCGGTCGTTGGCCAGAAAGGTTTCCCAGCCTGCGTTGAAGGCGATGTCGTAGCCCTCGCTGAAACCGATGGCGAAGGCATAATCGTAGGCCGTAAAGTAGCCGTCGTTGTAGGCATACCACACGCCGTCCCAATACCCCGCGTCATAGCTGTAATCATCAATAAACGGGATGTCGCTGACATCATAGAGGATGGGACTGCCGTCCAGCGTGTCCCAACTGGCCCAGTAACCGTTCCAATAGTCCCCGTCCTCGGCGAAGCCGTCCGCCAGGCCCAGGTCGTATTCCACCGAGGTCGGACAGCCCGCGAGGAGGGCGGTGACGCCCATGAGGATGCCCACGACGGCCCCCTTTGTCTTCCATGACCGATGCTTGCTCATTCCGTTGTCCTCCTGGTTCAAAAGGGTTCCGTCATTATCGCCGTCCGCCACGTGAACCGCCGGAGCGGCCGGAGGTTGAAAAAGACCTGGACCCGCCGTGGGTGCCGGACCGCGCCGCCGAGGGGCGGCTGAACGAGGTGCCGCGGGAGATCGACGGCGGTTCGGCCGGCCGGCTTGACCGTGATGCGCCGGACCTGCCCGACCGGGCGGGGAACGACGGGGCCGGCCGGCTTCGCGTTACCGATGGCGGAGGCGACGGGCGGCTTGAGCGCGGGGACGTCGCGGGGGTGGAGCGCACGCTTGGCCGCGGCGTTACCTCGCGCCGCGTGATGGTGCGCCGGGGGGACGTTGCCTCGCGGGTATGCGTCGATGGCGTTCGCGTCCGCGAAGTTGTGGTGGGTATGCTTCGGCGCACCGGTGTCTGCGAGGGTGTCCGCGCCGTTCCGGACGAACGGGGCTCGGTTCGCGAGACCTCGCGGCGCGTCATGGTGCGCGACAGGTTGGTTCGCGTGTTATCCCGCGTTGGCCCGTGGGCGGCGCGACTTGATCCATTGTTCGCGCCCGTGGTGTTCACCACCGGACGGCGGGTCGTGATCCGTGTCGGTGCCGAAGTGCGCTCTCCGTCGCCGGAGGTTTCACGGCGCGTGATCCGCGAGTCCGCCCGCGACGCGACGCCGGCTTCGCCTGTCCGGGTTTCACGGCGTACCATGGTACGAGCCGTCGTACGTGAGGAAGCCGGGGTTCGTCGGCTGGTGGATTCCGTGGAATGGACAGTGCCGCGTCCGGAATCCGACGTGGTTCGGCGCACTTCACGGCGCACCCGTGTTTCCGCGATGGGAGTTCTCACCGGCCGGTATACCCGTGTGTTGGAGCTGCTCTCGCGCACCGGGCGAATCGTCATGCGGCCGTCATCGCCGCCGACACGTCGGGCCACCCGGGTTTCGCCGTTGCCACGGTCACCAGCCGGGCGCTCCCGGGTACGGCGCACGGTGTCCCGGGCGCGAAGGGCGTTCTCCGGCTTCGTGCGCGTGGCGCGTTCATAGCTGGGTGTCTCCCGAGCGATGCGCAAGGTGCGGACACGCGCGCTTCGGTCACGCGTGCCCGATGCCGTGCGCTGTCCGCGTCTGCTGTTGACCGCGACACGGCGGAAATCACTTCGGCCCGATCGGCCCTCAAGTTGCCGGGCATGGTCACGGGCTTCCCGATCCGCCCCGCGCAGGGTGGTCAGGCCACGTAAGGTCCGGTTTGGCGTATAGCTGGCATAGCGGAGTCCATTGCCACGATAGGGGATGTAGCCGTAGCGGCCGGGATGCGGGCCCTGGTGGATCCGCCAAATTGAGGGCTGGTTTATCGCGAAGAATCCTTCGGTGAAGATCCGGGGATCCGCGTAATGGACATATCCGTAGTCTCCATACAGGTCGGAGGCCAGCACATAAGAGGTCGCATAGTGCCCGAAGCGCAGTCCGCCGTAGCTGAAGTACGACCATCCCGAAGTGTAGACCGGTTCGTAGCCGTAGCCGATGGGACTCCACACGAAGTAATCCCCACAGCGGATCGTGGCCGCCCAGGCAGGACTCCAAACGGGGTCATAGGCCCATACCCAGCCATAATGGCTGGTGTAATTCCAACGGCCGTAGTGGCTGGTCGTATAGGCGAAGGGGTAATGCCCCACCCACACGTTACCAATGCCCACCGTGTAGCTCCAGCGACCGTAGCGATAGGGCACGTAGTCCACCACCACCGTGGGCCGCCAAACCGGCTGGCTGTCCACAATCACCCAATCGCCGTAGTTGTCGAGGTCAGCCAGACCGATAACGTCATCATCTACCGGTCGCGGCGTGGGCGTGACCCGGCCACCGGTGGCCAACCGTTCCGCCCGCTCACGGTTCCATCGGTCGAAGGCGTCGTCCCCCGCCCGGTCGAAAGCCGCCGGAAAAGACGGCATGAAGCCAGGGTACACCCACGCGCGCCGGCCGGTCTCCAGGATCGTGACGTCGGACTGATCGGTGCGCACGAGCGCACGACCCCAACGCACCGTTACCGTGGTGGCGCCATCGCCGACCACGTCAATACGCACGGCGCTGTCCGGTTGGATTTCCACCGTGCACGCGGGGGTCACGAAACGAAAGTCTCCCGCGGAGCGGCTGAGCCGCTGAACGTAGTAGGAACCCTGCCAGCCGCGTAACACCGCCCCGGGCTCCAGGCCAACCAGTTCGACCTTGGTTGCGTCGGCCATGCGGAGAAAAACGCCCCGGGGCAGTTCCAGTTCGAGCATACCGCCTTTGTCCGCCCAGATCACATCACCCGGCAAAACAAGCGTGTTTACCGTGGCAAAGCTCCAGTCCGCCTCCTCCGCGCCACGAACCAGCGTGGCGCCGCCATCGTAGCTGACGCGGCCGTGCATGGTGTATTCACCGTGGGCGCTGAGGGCCGCTCCGGCCACTACCAGGGCCGCCAACGCCCATAGGGGCATTCCGTTGGTCTTCATGACATGTCCTCCGGTCACTTTCTTTCCATCACCCTGTCGGTTCGCACCCAACCAGACGATTTCCTGCATTATCCATTCACGGGGGTGCTCTCCGCACGTCACCTCATTCCCCGGCCGGTTCCACCCATTCCAGGTCGGTGGACGGAGTGGACTAAGTAGACTAAGTGGACGGTCCGTGGCGATGGACTCTGGTCTTTGTCGTAACCGTTTACGACATCCCTTGCCCGCCCTGGGATAATGGGGGCGACAGGAACGAATACAGGGAAGAGGAGGAGCTTTATTTTGTGGCACAGTCGCCCCCGGCTTGGGAAGAGGAGGAGCTTTGTTTTTGTGGCACAGCCGCCCCCGGCTGTGGAGTCCGCAGGGACTCCAATTGAAAGCGGTCGCTGAGTAGAGTCGCTGAATCATGCCGAAATGATTGTGTCCCCCTGACCTCCGGTGGTGTGAGACCTATCGGCCTCACAGCCGGGGGCGGCTGTGCCACATTCAAGAGAATGAACATTTGATAGATTACGCCGTGGACGCTTACTTTATGTCCACTGCGTCCACCATTGACCCGGCACCGGTCCCTTGTTAGACTCTTGGTGGAACACACGGCTCGCAAACCGGATAAGGATGTGCCCATGACCCCAAACGGGGGTAACCCAGCCGGCAACAGACCATTTATCTTGTCGCCGGGTGACGTTTTGGCGGAGCGCTTTCGTTTGGAACGTTGCGTGGGACAGGGCGGCATCGGCTCGGTCTGGCTTGCGCGTGATGCCCAGCTCGACAACGATCCCGTGGCCTGCAAGGTGCTGAAGGAAACCTTGCAGCAGGATCGCCGGGCCGTGGCGGATCTCAAACGCGAGGTGCTGTTGACCCGGCGGCTGCGCCACCCCCATATTTTGGCGGTATACACCTTTTGGGAAACCGATGACACCCGTTTCATTACCATGGAGTACGTGGAAGGGGCCAATCTCGCCGATGTGCTGATCGACCGGGGCGGCACCCTCGCGCTCGATGACCTGTTGCCATGGTTGCATGACATCAGCGCCGCCCTGGATTATGCCCATGGCCAGGAGGTGCTTCACCGCGATGTGAAGCCGGCGAACATGTTGCTCGATGCAACGGGGGAACCCCGGTTGGCCGACTTCGGCATTGCCCGCACCGCGCGGGAAGTGACCAACCGTCTTACCGGGGAATTGAGTTTCGGTACGCTGGTCTATGTCAGCCCTGAGCAGCTCATGGGGGAGGAGCTGGACGCCCGAAGTGATCAATACAGTTTTGCCGCAAGTATCTATGAGCTTCTTTCCGGACACCCGCCCTTCCACCAGGGTTCCATCGTCACCCAGATCCAATTCAAACCCGCCCCGCCTGTTCCCGGTGTTTCCCATACCGTGAACCAGGTGCTCCTGCGAGGTTTGGCCAAGCGGCCCGAGGACCGTTTTGACTCCTGTGACGCCCTGGTCCGGGCACTCCGGGACGCGGCGCGGGGGCAGGCTCCCCGGCTTAGCCCGCCGAGCACACCGCTTGTGGACACCGCGTCCAACACCGAAACGCGAACGCTTCCGCGGGTTGAAGACATGCTGGCTCCTTTGCGGCTTGGCGCCCTGCTCGTGGAAGCAGGCGTTATTTCGTCCCATCAGCGGGACGCCGTTCTGGAGGAGCAGCGCCGTACCGGGGCGCGTTTCGGCACACTGGTGCTGAAGCGCGGTAACGCCACCGAGGATGATATCGCCCGTGCCCTGTGCCGCCAGCTTCATCTGGCCCGGGCCGACTTCACTTCGCCTGCCATCGACCGGGAAACGGTCCAGTTGCTGCCCCGGCGCAGTGCCCTTAAGCGTTGCTGCGTACCGCTTCGGCGCGAGGGCGCCACGGTCTACCTCGCCATGGCCGACCCCCTCGACCTGGCCACCATCAACGAGATGGAGGCCTCCTTTCGCATCAACGTGGTTCCCCTCGTCGCCACGGAAAGCGAAATCCGGGCTTTTCTCGCGGGAGGGTAAGAAGTGCCGCGGGGCGAGGGGGTATCGCCTTTTCGCTCACGCGAAGTGAATGCCCTTGCTCTCGGTCTGGCGGTAGACCTTGCCGATGAAGTCGGCCACGGTGGCGCTCTCGTTCACGCTTTCCGGCAAATTCACGGTGTTTACCGCGCCGTGTTCCAGGTAGCCGTGCAGGCGGCTTTCGGCGCGTACGTCTTCCGCGGGCGTCGGGCCCGCGTGCCGCTGGAGACGCACGCCGGTGGTATAGCGGGGCTCGCCGCTTTCCCCATGACCATTCAGTACCGTGGCGGTGGTTTTCGGGTGGGCGGCCAGATCGAGGCGGGCAAAGCGAGCACTCACCCCGGCATCCCGGTTTTGCGCCACCACTACCGTCAGGCCTGTTCGTGCGCTCCGCACCCGGCAGCGCCGCGCCACGAAGCCGACGATCCGTTCGGCAAGGGCCGTCGCCTCGGGATTCGATTGGACGGGAGCGTTGAGCAGGAGCCCGATACAGTCGCTCAGCCCGTCGAGTGCCACCAGTCCCCGCGCTTCGGCGGGATCGATAAAGCGCCGTCCCGCGCGGTTGGCCGACAGCAGATGGAGTGGACCGTCCGCACCCCGTTCCAGCAGGCCGGAAAGGAAGGTTTGTTTGTCTTCCAGGGCCTGCCACGCGACACCCAGCAGCCGGTCCAGTTCGTTCAACAGGGAGGCCTCCTTTCCCGCACGCATGGCGGCGCGGGGCAGGTTCAGGGTTACTTGCTGAAAGTTCACGGGGCCCGGCCGCCACGCCCGATTCTCGTCCCCCGTCTCGTCCGGTTCGCGGTCGAAGAGCACGATGACGGGTTTGCCCGTGGCGGCAAGCTCCGCCACGTGCGCCAGGAATCGCTCGTGGCCCGGAGCGCGGAAGAAGGCCGGGTCCAACGCGATTCGGGGCGTGGGGGAGGGATAGGGGGCGTCATCGCCCGCGCCGCCGCGCAGCACCTTCACCAGTGCCCAGGCAAATTGCTGGGCTGTATGGGCATATGCGCCGTAGGGGGCTTCCATGGGGGCGCCGCCCTCGCCGCGGGCCTCCGCGCCCGCCAGCCACGGCGGCGCCTGCCACCGCAGGGTGATACAGGGGGGCGGCGTGGTTCCACTGCCCGAAAGAGCGCGGAAAGAGAACTCGTAAACCAGCACGCGGGCAAAGTCCTCAAGGGCCTTCTCGCTGAAGTCACGCAGGCAGGGGGCGAAGTAGAAGTTCACCGCGTCCCAGCCCACGCCGGCCGCGAAATAATCTTCCAGCAAAACATTCAGACGGAGAAACTGGCCCAGCAGATCGCGGGCGCTTCGGGGCGGCTCGGCGAAGCTTTCCGTGCCCGGCAGACCAATGCCATGGCGGGCTATGTCGCCCAGAGATAACGCCGCGCTGTCCAGGCGATCCACCGCGCCCAGGTGATGGAGGTGTATTTCCCCGGCGAAGTGGGCCTCCGCCACGGGTTCCGAGAAGACCCGGGCCAGGGCATACTCCCGTTTCGCGGCCCGGGCCAGGGCCTGGTTCGTTCCCCGCGGGCTCTCTCCCACGGTCTCCGCGGACGTGCCGCGTATGATGCGTTCCGTGTCGTAGAAGGGCAAGCCCAGGCGACGGTGCCGCGCCTGGTAGTCGTCCAGGCCGTGTTCCACCAGCTTCGCGCCCACCAGTTCCCGGACCAGGGCCGTGGTAAGGGTGCGAATGCTGACTTTCTCGATCTGCTGCTCCACCTCCATGGCGATGACCAGGGCGATGGCCCGGTCGAGACCGGTTTCCGACACCAGGGCGGTTACGATGCGGTCCCGGTCCCACGTGGTTACCGCGTCGCTGCTTGTCCGGAGCCAACGCGGACGTGCCGCGCCGGCATCCGCGCGGTTGGCTTCCTCGATTTCGCTCAAGAGGGCGCGCATGTCGCCTTCCCGGAGATGACGGATGCGCGCGCGCCGATCACGGTACCGGGCATAGGCGAGGGCGGTTTTGGCATGGGCCATGTGGATGAGCACCCGTTCCACCGCGTCGTGGACCTGGTCCACCGTCGGCGTGGCGCCCTGCAAGCGCTTTCCGAGATAGATGGCGACCGCCGAGGCGAGACTCTCCGCCAGGTCACGATCCTGGCCGCCCAGCGTTCGGGCCGCGTTCAGGATGGCTTCCGTGATTTTGCGCTTATCAAAAGCCTCGATTCGCCCGTCGCGCTTGATGATACTCGTGACGGGCTGGGGCGCCGGTACTTTGGGCAAAGGCAGCGAGAGTTGAGCATCAAAGGCTCCCTCAAGTACCTCTTCCGCGCCCGGAAGCGCCATTTGCTCGGGTCTTGGTGGTTGGCGGGGGGGATCTGGAGTGGCTTCCGGCAAGGCGCGCTGCGCTCCCGTGGCATTTATGGCGGTGTGGGGCCTTTCCCGCCCCGGAGGGAAAAAGGAGAGTCTAGCGAAGCAACCAATCCCATTACAAGGCCATTATCAACGCTTGGCCGGCGTGGCGGCGGCCTGGGCATGGGCCACTTGAGCCCGAACGTTCTCGTCGGTGAGCATGCCCTTCAGCTCACTCATGAATTCGTTCAGGTCCTTGAACTGGCGATAGACCGAGGCAAAACGGACATAGGCCACTTCGTCCAGTTTGCGGAGCTTGGACATGACGCCTTCGCCCACGGCATGGGTTGTCACCTCATGTTCCGTCGAGTTGAAAAGTTCACGCTCCACCTCGTCGATGATGGCCTCCACTTGTTCCAGGCTGATCGACCGTTTCTCGACGGCTTTCAGGATACCACTCTTGAGCTTCCAGCGGTCGAAGTTCTCCCGGCGCCCGTCTTTTTTAATGACCATCTGCGCCACTTCCTCGATGCGCTCATAGGTGGTGAAGCGACGCCCGCACTTCAGGCACTCACGGCGGCGGCGAATGGCATCACCCTCCTTGGAGGAACGTGAATCCACGACCCGACCGTTGGTTTCGTTACAGAAAGGACAGCGCATAAGAACCTTCTTTTCCCGGCTTGACGCGAAGAGACACACGCCGCTGCCGTCCGCCCTGGTATTCCGTACCTGGAACCGTTCACATCACCATCGGGGCATGTCGCGTACACGCCGGACAGGGCCCGACATCCGGACGATCCCAACAACGCTTTATTCGATGCCCTATATAGTGTTAGGCATAGGGTATCAGATACTATATGCGGTGTCAAGATTCGGAAAATGTCTAAATATAGATACTGAGTGCCGTGTGTCCATACAAGCGCTCACGAATGCGTCGCACGGCCCCCACGGTTTCGGGCAGGGTGGTCTTGCGGGCGTGCTCGATGCAGACCATGCCGTCGCCGGTCAGGATGGCCCGGTCCGACAGGACCTGCAACAACGCTTCGTATTGTGCGAAGGCATACGGGGGATCCGCGAAAACAATATCGAAGGGACGGCCCACACGGGCCATCTCTTCGGGAAGGGTGGCCTGAATGCACTGAATGTCACCTGACAGCCCCGTGCGAGCCACGTTCATGCGGATGGCCGTGAGCGATTTCCGGTCGTTGTCCACCAGCACGGCCCGTGCCGCCCCCCGGCTCACGGCCTCAAGGCCATTGGCGCCGGAGCCCGCGAAGAGATCCAGGAACCGCGCCCCCGGCAGCCGAGGCGATAACATACTGAACAAAGCCTCACGAACACGGTCGGCAGTGGGCCGAATGTCCTGACCCGGCGGGACCGCAAGCCGTCGGCCCCGTGCTGCTCCAGCGATAATTCTCACGGTTGGACCATCCCCGTTTCCGTCGTTCCCGACTTAAGCAGTTTTGTTCATCAGATGCCAGTTATCACTTAACACGGTGTTTACGCCCCGTGGTGAACCGTGGTGAATAGTTTTCATCTTTGGTTGCCTGTACGGATATACGGGAAAGCGGAATGCTTCGTGTTTATTTCTGTAACCTATTGTCAAAGAACAGGTTATGGATGCCTGGCAAGAGGGCCGATGTTCGTGCCTGGTGTTGCGCCGGGCTGTGGATAACTTGTGGACAAGCCCTGATTATACGGTCGGAATATGCGGTCTGCGCAAAACAATAATAGCCCGGGGTCGTTCCGCACGGCATGTGTGCAGTGCCGCCTATACCGCGGAACGCGCCCGGAAATTCCACCAGCCTCCTGTTGCGCACACGTATCTCGGGTCATCTCAAGGACTTGTCCCGTTCGGCGAATACACGCCGTCGTTCGCCTTGCTTCGCCAAGCCCCTGGCCTGGCCCAATCGGCCCATGCTCACGACGAAATGGGTGAAATGTCCGGGCTAGGGCTGCCGGAAAAGCCCCGCCTTGTTGCGGACCCGCAGCCGAAGGGCGTTGAGACGAATGAAGCCGGTGGCGTCCATCTGGTCATAAGCGCCCTCGTCCTCGTCGAAGGTGCTGATTTGGGCGTCGTAAAGTGTTTTCTCCGCTTTGCGGCCCACGGTCATGCAATGCCCCTTGTAGAGCTTCATCCGGGCCGTGCCCGTGACATTTTCCTGGCTCCTGTCAATGAAAGCCATGAGCGCTTCCATCTCGGGGGCGTACCAGAAACCATTGTAAATGAGTTGGGCGATTTTCGGTGAGAGCTGGTCACGCTGGAGCATGACTTCCCGGTCCATGGTGATGGACTCGACGGCCCGGTGGGCGGCATAGAGTATGGTGCCTCCCGGGGTTTCGTATACGCCGCGCGACTTCATGCCGACGAAACGGTTTTCCACGAGATCTACCCGGCCCACGCCGTTGGCGCCACCCAGTTCATTGAGCCGGGCCAGGAGTGCCTCCGGTTCCAGGCGTTCTCCATCGACCGCGACAGGCGTGCCCTGTTCGAAATCGATCTCCACGTAGGTGGGTTCATCGGGGGCCTGACAGGGGTCCACCGTGGTGAGGAACATGTCCGCCTCGGGCTCGTGCCACGGGTCTTCAAGCACGCCGCCCTCGTAGGAGATGTGCAGGAGGTTGCGGTCCATGGAATAGGGCTTCTTTTTTGTCACGGGGATTGGAATGCCGTGCTTCTCGGCGAAGTCCATCATCTTCTCGCGCGTGGTGAGGTTCCAGTTGGGATCCCGCCAGGGAATGATCAGCTTCACCGCGGGTTCGAGGGCCATGCAGGTCATTTCGAAGCGCACCTGGTCGTTGCCCTTGCCGGTGGCGCCGTGGGACACGGCGTCGGCGCCGGTTTCCCGCAACACCTCGATCTGGCCCTTGGCAATGATGGGACGTGCCACGCTGGTTCCCAGCAGGTAGGTGCCTTCGTAGATGGCGTTGGCCCGCAGGGCGGGGAAGACGAAGTCCCGCACGAACTCCCGCTTGAGATCCTTCACAATGACCTCGCAGGCGCCCGTGTTTTTCGCCTTCTCGATGGCCGGGCCTGTTTCCTCGCCTTGCCCCACGTCGGCGATATAGGCCACCACATCGACATTATAGGTTTCCTGGAGCCATTTCAGGATGATGGAGGTATCGAGTCCCCCGCTATAGGCCAGTACGACTTTCCTTGCATTTGCCATGAGTGTTGGGTATCCCTCTTTTTCACACGGATTCGCACGTCGGATGCTCGTGCAACCATTACTCTTTCGTAGGGGGCGTTTCAGCGCACGGCCCACATGTTCCCACAGAGATCATGATTGCGGGATGGGTGGCCGTGATTTGGAAAATGGTATGCCTTAGCGCACCCTGCGTGCAACCCATCTGCCGGTGGCGGCGTTTGCGAAACCGGGGATCTTTTTCATGAGCCGTCCGCAGAACCGTGTTCGGTCCCGGTGTTCCACATGTGGCGACGAAGAAAGCTGCCGCAGGATCCAGGGATTTCGCAGATACCTTTCCGAAGGCATCCACGGGTGAGGCAACCATGTTATACTGATCTGAAGCAATCATAGCACATGGGCGGATCGGGCATGCTTTCATGTGATTCCGGCCCGACCGCGGGGACTTCGGCATGCCCGGCCAAACAGCCCTGAAAGAACTCCTGGAACGGCACACGCTGGCGGCGGACCCGGCGCTGGTGCGCCTGGAAAAAGATGGCGCCCTGCGATGCCTGGCCTGTGGCCACCGCTGCCTGATCCGTCCCCACCGCGCCGGGGTTTGCAAGGTCCGCTTTCACTCGGGAGAGACAATCCGAAGGCCCCACGGATATGTGGCGGGACTCCAGGTGGACCCCGTGGAGAAGAAGCCCTTCTATCACGTCTTCCCGGGCAGCGAGGCGCTTTCCTTCGGCATGTTGGGGTGCGATCTGCACTGCGCCTACTGCCAGAACTGGGTCAGCAGCCAAACGTTGCGCGACCCGGAAGCGGTGGCTCACCCCCAATTCCAGGCCGCGGATCAACTGGTGGCTCTCGCGTTGCATTATGGCGCGCCCCTGGTGGT
Source organism: Candidatus Hydrogenedentota bacterium (assembly GCA_024278275.1). Lineage (GTDB taxonomy): Bacteria > Hydrogenedentota > Hydrogenedentia > Hydrogenedentales > JAJRTN01 > JAJRTN01. The sequence continues at coordinate 30,870 of JAJRTN010000043.1, read as the reverse complement.
GAGCACCTACAACGAACCCCTCATCACGGCCGACTGGGCGGTCGAGGTGTTTCGAGAGGCCCGGCGGCACGGCCTGGTATGCGGTTTCGTGAGCAATGGCAACGCTACGCCCGAGGTGATCGCGTACCTGCGCCCCCATGTCCGACTCTACAAGGTGGACCTCAAGAGTTTTCGCGACAAGACCTACCGTAAACTGGGCTGCAAGTTGTCCAACGTAGTGGAGACCATCGCCACACTTCATGAAAAGGGCTTTTGGGTGGAGGTGGTGACGTTGTTGGTGCCGGGGCTGAATGACAGCGTGGAGGAGTTGAACGACATGGCGGCGTTCCTGGCGGGTGTTTCCCCGGATATCCCCTGGCACATCACTGCTTTCCATCCCGACTACCGGATGACGGACCGGGGACGTACGGGAACCGGCGACCTGGAACGTGCCTACGAAGCGGGAAAAGCGGCGGGGCTTCACTATGTCTACCTGGGCAATCTTCCAGGGTTCGTGGGTGGTCGGGAAAACACCTTTTGTCCCTCCTGCGGCGAGGAACTCATTCGCCGCCACGGCTTCCACGTGCTGGAAAACCGTCTGAAGGACGGCCATTGTCCCCAGTGCGGGACGATCATCCCGGGGGTCTGGGCCACGGCGGATACCGGCGCGACGGGCTAAGGGGCCGGTTTTTCGGGGAGATGGGCGGGACCGTGGGCGATTTTTCGGCTCAGGGAATCCCGGCGGTCGTCCATGATGCGCCGGGCGATCTGGCGGACATTGAGACGGAGCCACATGTCGGTGGTGCTGCCCCGCGTGTAGTCCGCGGGACCGTGATCATCGACGCGGCCCGCGCGCTGCAGATCGACCACCTGGGCGAATTGTTCTTCCGAGCCGGGTTCAAACACGGCGTAGGCCAGTCCGCCGTGCTTTCGGACGACGGAGAAACTGGGGATGTCGCTGGGACCGTCGGCCACGTAGATCATGTTTTGAAACGGCACGCGCCGCTCTTCTTCCGGAAACATGTCGTTCACGCTGACCCCCGGGTGCTTGTTGACGCCCTTGTTGATCTCGAAGATGGCGCGGGTCTTGGTGGTGTTGTCGAGGAAACCGGCAATCTGGGAGATGGGGCCGGAGGCGGGTACGCCGTCCGGCAAAACGCCGGGCCGGGCGGGGGTCTCGATGAACTCCGAGGCCCACACGCCGTCAAGGTGGGGGTTAATGGCCGAGCCCCGAATCATTTCCGCAAGGCCCGTGCTCACCACGTAGTGCTCCAGCCGCAGGTCGCCGTCGCGGAAAGCCTCTTCCCGGAGCACCGAACGAAGCCGTTCAAACATCTCGATGATACCGGGGAAAAAGGTGATTTCCGCGCCCAACTTGCGGAGCAGGGCGTTGGTGAGGTCGGGCATGATCCCCTCCCGCACGTAGGTGAGCAGGTGGCCGAGATAGCAGGTGTCGGGCCGGACACGGATCCCCGCCCGGGCGTAGTAGGCGGGCAGGGCATGCACTTCTTCCCAGAAAGCGTTGCCGTCGATACCGTAGTGTTTGAACAGGGGCTCCTGCATGTACCTCGGCGTGAGGGTTTTGTCGAAATCCCAGATGATGGCGATGATGTTCTGCAAGAAAAGGCTTTTCTCGACCATGATATGTCCTTGCGTTGCACGGCCCCCCGCGGCGTTTCCGGGGCACTGCTGGAGGCATTTGCGAAATTGAGGATCCTTTTACGTGCCATCCGCAGGATCGCCTTCGGCCCCAGTGTTTCGCATCTTGCGGCCGGGAGATCCGCAACATGCGGGGGTATGCGGCGGTCTGTTGAAAATCGTCTTTTCGCAAATGGCACTGCTATACTCGCCTTCGTTCCAGTCGTGACGTGTCAGTATAGAATACGGGGATACACGGGTTGAAGGTCGAGGCGCCGACGAGGAGTACGGGCAAGGCTGTCGGATTCGCCATGGCCGCCGCCACGGGGGTGTTTGTTTGCGCCCTTTTCACCGCGGCGGCCTCCGCGGCGTTGCTCGTTGCGGGCCATCTCCGGCCCGACCTGGACGTGGCCTCCCTGAAGTCCGGTCTGTGGCTGCGCCTGATCTTTTTCGCCATGGTGAGCGCGGGGGCCTGTTATGCGATGGTGCGCATGGCGGCCCGCGCACGGCGCAAAGGTTCGACCGACCCAGCGCCCGCCCACGAGCCGCTGCCCCGCCTGATCACCCGCCGCCGATTCTGGATGGCCCTGGCGCTGGCGGTGATGCCACCGGCCTTGATCACCTTCAGTCACCTGGACCGCTATCCGTGGGCGGCGCCCGATGAAGTACATCACCTGATCGTCGCCAAGAACCTGGCCGAAGAAGGCCGCTATGCTTCCGGCAGCGTCGACGAGGGCTTCGTTGATTTTGATCCCTTCGACTCGGTCGGGCCGCCCGTCATCGTGCCCATTGCGGGATTGTTTCGGCTTACTGGGGTTTCCCTTACAGCGGCGCGGGTCGTGCCGGGGCTTTACCTGGTGGCTTTCCTCGTGCTGGTCTTCATCGCCTTCGCCCACGAAGACTCCCTGTGGGCCGCCGCCTGCGCGAGCCTTTTCGCGTTCATGTCCTTCTCCACCATCTACCTGGGACGCACGGTCTATGGCGAGGTGCCCGCCATGGCCTGGTTCCTCCTCGGGCTGCTGCTCTGGCGCCGTGCATGGCACCCGGACCGCGCGCGGTGGTGGGCGCTGGGCGCCGGCCTGGCCTTCGGCATGGCGGTACTCTGCAAAACCATCTTCCTCCTCACGGCGTTCCCGCTGCTGGGCGCGGCCCTCTCCCGCGGACTCCTTTCGGGTCGGTGCCGGCCTTCGGCGCTCATCTTTCCTCCCGTGGGCGTGGTGTTAACGGTGAGCGCCTGGTGGTGGGTTCAGACGGCCCTGCGCCATGATGTGAGGGAAGGGGCCGATGCCACCATGGGGCTTGACCAGCACTATCTCCTTTTCGGCATCGAGCCCGTAGCCAAGAACCTGGCCTCCTTCGCGGTCTGGCCCGCCATGAACCTCGTGGCGATCTACACGTTGTTCGTCTTCGCGGCCGTCGCGTTTTCACGGGGCGGCGCCCTCGTCGTACCCGCGTTGCTGCTGGTTTCCGTTTTCTTTTTCTTCTGGTGGACCTTCTTCACGCCTGGCCAGATACCGCGCTACCAATGGCCCGGTTATGTTCCCCTGGGCATGATGAGCGGCATGATTTTCGCCTACATGGCGTGGGCGGCGTTCAAGGGACGTAAGCGCTTTCTTCGTGTCGCGACGGCGCTGGTGGCTTGCCTGGTGCTGTTTCCCTACGCGCATTGGGCCGTCGGACAAGCCCGCGAAGTGCTGTGCAACCGCGAAATGGAAGCGGACCATGAACTGGCCGCCTATGTCGCCGCCTTGCCGCTGGATTGGACGGTGGGGACCACGTATTATCCTCTCCGCGGCACGCTCCGTTTCCTGGTAGACCGGAAAGTCACCGTGATCCATGGAACGGACACGGACTGTTCCATCGTTATTGAGCGTCGCGACGGGGACGGCCCGGCGGACGTGGCGCGATTCGGCCCCTACGCGGTGCGCGAGGCGGCGAAAACAACGGAACTGGAATGAGTACTTCCGTCTCCATTTTTTATCCCTGCTACAACGACTGGGGCACCATGGGCAGCATGGTGATGTTCACCATTGAGACGGCGGAGCGTTTGGGGCTGGATTATGACGTGACCCTGGTGGATGATGGCAGCGGAGACCACACCCATGCGCTGCTGGACATCATCGAGAAGAACTGTCCGCAAGTCCGCGTGCTGCGCCATGAGACCAACCGGGGCTACGGCGGTGCGTTGAGAAGCGGCTTCGCCGCGGCCACGCGGGAATGGATCTTTTACACCGACGGTGACGCGCAGTACGATGTGCGCGAGCTGGCCGTGCTGCTGGAGCAGGCGGGCCCGGGGGTGGACGTGGTGCAGGGCTACAAAATTGCCCGTGGCGACCCCCTTCACCGGAAGGTTATTGGCCGGATCTATCATTGGATCGTGAAGCTGGCCTTCGGGTTGAAACTTCGCGACGTGGACTGTGACTTCCGCCTCATCCGCCGCGCCGTGTTTGACACGGTACACCTTTCCAGTGACAGCGGGGTGATTTGCGCGGAGATGATGACGAAGATCCAGCGGGCCGGGTTTCGCGTGGTCGAAGTGCCCGTGCATCACTACGAGCGCCACCACGGTAAGAGCGAGTTCTTCAATTTTCCGCGCATTTTCCGCGTGGCGCGCCAGCTCACCGGCCTGTGGTTCCGCCTGGTGCTGCTCCGGCGGACGGACTGAAGGGAGCGTCATGCGGATACCCTTTGGTGAGCTTTCAACCCAATTCGCCGCCATCGAAGGCGAGGTCCGCGAAGCCATGGACCGTGTCTTCGCCCGGGGCTGGTACGTGCTGGGGGAAGAGGACCGTGCCTTCGAAAAAGCCTTTGCCGCCTATCTCGGCGCGGCCCATTGCGTGGGCGTGGGGTCGGGCACGGAAGCCTTGCACCTGGCCCTCCTGGCGGTGGGCGTGAGGCCGGGCGACGAGGTAGTCACCGCGGCCAACACCTGCGTGCCCACGGTCTGCGCCATTACGGCGACGGGGGCCGTGCCCCGTTTCGCCGACGTGGACGAGGCCACCCTGACGCTGGACCCCGCCGCCCTGGCGGAAGCCGTCACGGAACGAACGAAAGCGATTCTTCCGGTGCATCTTTATGGGCATCCCTGCGACATGGATCCCATTCGCGAGATCGCCGGGGCGCACCGGATTTCAGTGATCGAGGACTGCGCCCAGGCCCATGGCTCGGCCTATCGCGGACGCGCCTGCGGCACTTTGGGCGACGCGGGCGCGTTCAGCTTTTACCCCAGCAAGAACCTCGGCGCCTACGGCGATGGCGGCGCGGTGACGGTGGGGGAGGCCGGCCTGGCGGAACGGCTGGGCCAATTGCGAAACTACGGCCAGTCCGAGCGTTACATCCACGTGATCAAGGGTTGCAACAGCCGCCTGGACGAACTACAGGCGGCCATCCTGCGGGTGAAGCTGAAATACCTGGACACATGGAACGGGGCGCGCGCGGAACGAGCGGCGGCCTACGGCGAGGCCCTGGCGGGACTGCCGCTCCGTCTCCCCGAGACGGCGGACTGGGCCACGGTAAACCATCATCTCTATGTTGTTCGCACGGACCGCCGCGACGCGCTGCTGGAACACCTGGCGAATGACGGTATCGGTGCCTTGATCCACTACCCCGTGGCGGCGCATTTGCAGCCGGCCTTTCGCGACCTGGGTTACAAAGCGGGGGATTTCCCCGTGGCGGAACGAGCCTGTAAGGAGGTTATCTCACTGCCGCTCTACCCCGAGATGCCCATGGCACACATCGTGACGGTGGCGGGGTCGATTCGTCGATTTTTGGGCGGAACCGGCAGGCGCAGGTAGGCGAAGGCGCGGGACAAGGGGGTCAACGGTCATGCGGGAGCATGCCCCTCCCGTTCCCGGCCGCCGCGCTTTCCTCGGGGTGTTTTCAGGTTGCCAGGGGAAGCTCCAATTGGAACGCGGCCCCCCCGGCGTTTTCAGACGGGTCGAGCCAGATACGTCCGCCGTGGTCCTGTATGATGCCAAAAGCCACGCTGAGCCCCAGTCCCATGCCCTCACCCAGGGGGCGTGTCGTAAAGAAGGGGTCGAAAATGCGATGTCGTATCTCCCGCGGAACCCCTGCGCCCGTGTCCAGGAAGGTGATGTATAAGCTATCCCCTTTCACCGTCGTGGAAACCTCCAGCCTGCGATCATCGCTTTTCGTCTTCGTCAGGGCGTGGTGCGCGTTGCTCATAAGGTTCAGGAAGACCCGTCGCAGTTCATCCAGGTCGGCCAGCACCATGGCGGGCGCATCGGCGAGGTCAAGACGGACCTCAATATGATCAACCTGCATCTGGTAACGGCACAGGGCCATGGTGTCGGCCAGCAAACGATTCACGTCCGTCATCACTTTCTCCCCTTTGTTGCGGTCGGCGAAAGTGAGCAGGTTCTGCACGATGCGATGACAGCGTTGCGATTCTTCCGCGATGGCCACGAGGCGTTTGCGCGTTGTTTCGTCTTGGGTTTTGTGTAGGAGCAGTTGGGCGTAGCCAAGCACGGCGGTAAGGGGATTGTTTAATTCATGGGCGACGCCGGCCACCAGGTTATCGATGGATGCGAGCTTCTCCAGTTGTATTCGGACGCTGTCCGCCGCCGAGGCGCCGGGGGTTTCCTCAAGAATGACGATGGCCGCGGTATTGCCCGTTTCGTTTGAAGTCGTGCCTGTACAGGTACAGCGCAGATCAAACTCACCGTCCATGCGTTGAAGGGTGAAACATATCGTGTTTCCCGGTGTCCGCAACGCTTCCACATCCAGGGGGATCGGGGTGTCGTCCAATGAAGCGCCCGTTAAATCCTCCTTCGTCATTCCGCACATTTCGGCGGCCCGGGGCGTGGCCTCCAGGATTCGGCCCGTTGTGTCAACGGCCATGAGACCAAGGGGCATTTGTTCCGGATGGCGCGCAAACCAGGATGCCAAATAGGGATGAACCGTTTCGTTTTTCATATGCCCACCTTGTATTTCCCGGCCAACGGCTTCCACGCATCGTCACGGATGGTCCCGCACCGGGAATAAGGTTAACTATAGCAGACCCCGGATCGGGGTGGCACCCTGGAAAATCCGCTAATAACGCGTTTTTACCAACCTGACCACAGGCCTTGGAAAACTCCCTCAGCACATTCCCATGGACCGAGGTATATGACATTTCTAATGAGTCAAGACATGTGACATTTCTAAAGAGTCTTGACACCTGGAAAATCCGGTAAAGATTTGCAATTACCACGCAAACGTGGTTGAATTCTCCGTTTGGCCCGAAACACCAAACCAATGCGGATGGGAGAACATCATGGCTCTGAAGGTTGCTATTGTGGGAATGGGCGGTATTGGGAACACCCATGCCCGTGCCTACGTAAACGACGATCTGTCGGAAATTGTCGCGGTATGCGACATTATCAAGGAACGCGCCGACGCCGCGGCGGAGGCTTACGGGGTGCCCGCCTTCTATTCGGTGAAGGATCTGTTGGCATCGGGCATCAAGATCGATTGCGCGAGCATGTGTACGGCGGGAAAGGAAAACGGGGGGGATCATTTTACGCCCACCATGGAACTCCTCAACGCGGGCATCCCCACCCTGGGCGAAAAGCCCATTTCAAACAATCTTGACGAGGCGAAGAAGATGGTCGCCCTGGCCAAGAGGAAGAACGTGCGTTACGCCATCGACCTCAACCACCGTTTCACGCCCGCCGCCGTGCGTGCCAAGGAATGGATCAACGAGGGCCGTTTGGGTTCGCTTAACATCATCAACATGCGTATGTGGATTCCCAACCCCAACGAGTCCTCCCCCCATTTCCACGTTCGCGCGCTTCACCCGCACTCTTTCGATGTGATGCGCTATTTCGGCGGTGATGTGAAGGCCGTGCAGGCCTGGTTCCGCCGTGGCGAGACCATGGAGGGCAAGAAGCGCAGGTGCTGGTCGAACATGCAGGCCAACGTGCTGTTCAAGAACGGCATTCTGGGGCACCTGACGGGAAGCTACGACGCGGGCGGCAGCTACGGTCTCGAACGGTGCGAGGTGGTGGGCAGTAAGGGCCGGGTCGTGATTGACGAGGCCTGCGAGGAACTGACCTTCTACAACCGTGCGGACTCGCAAACCGAGCACTACCACCACTTGGGTGGCATGACGGGTTTCGGCGAGACCTTTGCTTCCCGCATTCACGCCTGGCTCGAACAGAATAAAAAGAAGGTCAAGCCGTCGGAAGTGGACGGCTCCGGCGAGGAAGCGTTGAAGGCGCAGAAGATTATCGAGGCGTGCATTACCTCTTTTGAAACGAACGCTATCGTGACCGTTCGCTAGACGGCGGTGCGAGGAAGGAATATCCATGATTAAACTCGGCGTAAACACGGTACTCTTTGCCGGTCACGATTTGCGGACGGCCATGGAGCTTATTAAGGCGTCGGGCTACGACGCGGCGGAAATCTCGGCCCTCAAGGGCATGTGCGAGCATTTGGACCTGGACAACTGGCAGTCCCAGAAAGGGGATATCAAGGCCCTTGTGGAGGATCTCCAACTGCCGCTCACGGCCATGGAAGAGGGCGCCCTTGACGAGGAGCGCCTGATGCGGGCCTTTGAGGCGGGCGCGGAGATCGGGATCCCCGTGGTCAACGTTGGTCCCGGCGGAAAGTCGGATGTGGAGGAAGATATCCAGGCGAGCATCGCCATGCTGGCGAAGATGGCTGAAAAAGCGGAGCCCTTCGGCGTAAGCCTCTGCGTAAAGGCCCATGTGAACAGTGCCATCTACAATACCCCCACCACCCTGCGTGCCATGGCGGAGATCGATTCACCCGCCTTCGGCATCGACATGGATCCCAGTCACATTCATCGGGCCGGGGAGAACCCGGCGGAGGCCTTGAGACAGGTGGTCTCGCGAATGAAACATGTACACATTCGTGACTGCGTCGGTCCCGGCCCCTCTCCGGGCGAGGCGCCCCTGCAGGCCTGTGGCCGTGGCGATATTGATCTAGCCGCCTACTGCAAGGTCCTCGTGGAAGCCGGTTACGACGGCCCCGTGAACCTCGAGGTCATCGGTGCCGCCGGACTGGAGCTTCCCCGCGTGGCCGTCATCGCCGCGGAGAGCCGGGGCTACCTGAACGCCTGTATGAAAGCGTGCGGCGGACGGTAAGACAAGAAGGTTTGGACTTGGGGGAGAGCGTGTCCGGACGGACTGGTTCCGGGACGCTCTCTCCCTTGACGCCCGGGAGGATCCATGAGTTTTCTGGCCGAACGCATGCGCCATATCGACGCCAGTGGTATCCGAAAGGTCTTTGCCCTCGCCGCGAAGATGACCGACCCCATCAACCTCAGCATCGGCCAGCCCGATTATGATGTGGAAGACCTGGTTAAGGAGACCGCCGTCGGCGCGATTCGCGATGGTTTTAATTCCTACACCCAGACGTGGGGAATTGAAGAACTTCGCGAGGCTTCCGCGCAATACTATTCCGACAAGTTCGGCGTAACGCCCCCAAATGTCATGATAACCTCGGGGGTTTCGGGCGGGCTTTTCCTGGCGCTCCTGGCCACGGTGAATCCCGGTGATGAAGTGCTTTTCGCCGATCCCTATTTCGTGATGTACAAGCACCTGGTGTCGCTGCTTGGCGGCAGACCGGTGGCGATCAACACCTACCCGGACTTCAAGCTCACCCCCGAGGCGGTGGAAGCGGCGGTGACGGACCGAAGCAAACTGCTCATCATCAACGCTCCGTCCAATCCTACCGGCGTCACCCTGGGCAAAGATGAGTTGGCGGGCCTGGCGGCCGTGGCCCGGAAGCATGGTCTGCTGGTGCTGACCGACGAGATCTACGAATCGCTCCAGTATGATGAAGCCCCGGCGACCCTGGTGGGTATGTACGACCAGGTGATCCTGCTCAACGGCTTCTCGAAGAACGCGGCCATGACGGGTTGGCGCGTGGGGTTTGCCGCGGGACCGGACGACGTGATCCAGGCCATGAACACCTTGCAGCAGTATACCTTTGTGTGTGCGCCCTCTTTCGCGCAGAAGGCGGCCGTCACGGCGCTCCGGGCGGACATGACCGCGAAGGTGGAGGCCTACCGCGCGAAGCGGGACCTGGTGTATGACGGGCTCAAGGACGCCTTCGAGGTGACCAGGCCTGGCGGCGCGTTCTACATTTTTCCCAAGGCGCCGGGCGGCGATGGCGACGCCTTCGTGCGCACGGCCATTGAGAACAACGTGTTGATTATCCCCGGCAGTGTTTTCAGCGACCGGCAGAGCCATTTCCGAATTTCCTTCGCCGCGCCCGATGAAACCCTGCGCCGGGGGATCGAGGTGTTGAAGCGGCTGGCCACGAACCGATAGCGCTTTCGGACACGGCGGCGGACCGAGGAACCCCATGAGCAGCCCTATGATTACCCTGACCTTCCAGCCCATGGGCCGATCCGTGGAGGTTGAAACGGGCACGCCCGTCTCCCACGCGGCGCGCGCGGCAGGCGTCGATCTGGACTATCCCTGTGGCGGTCAGGGCACGTGTGGCAAGTGCAAGGTAACCCTCGTCCACCATGCCGGCCCGCCGACCGAAGCCGAGGGCAAGCTGCTTACGTCGGAGGAGATTGCGGCGGGCACCCGCCTGGCGTGCAGGACGGTGGCGCGCCAAAGTGACGTGATTGAAGTGCCTTCATCCTCGTTGATCAGTGGCGCCTTTCAGATCCTCAACGAAATGGAATCGGCGGCGTCCACGCCGGTGGATCCGCCCGTAAGGAAGCAATACGTTGAGTTGCCGGCGCCCACGCTGGAAGACGACGTCCCCGATCTCGACCGCCTGGCCCGCGCCGTGGGTCCGGTCCATGTGCCCCTCGATTTACTCCGCCGTCTCCCGGCCCGTTTGCGCGGACAGAGCTTCAAGGGTACGGCGGTCATGGCCGACGGGCAACTGCTGGATTTCGAGGAAGGCGACACGGAGGCGACGTGTCATGTGGCGGCCTTCGATATCGGCACCACCACCCTGGCGGGGCGGCTTTACGACCTGAACCGGGGAAAACACGTGGCCGCCACGGCCCGCATGAACCCCCAAACGGCCCACGGCGACGACGTGTTGTCGCGCATCCTCTTCGCCACCACGGGGGAGGAAAACCTGGCCGAGATCCACGCGGACGTGGCGGAGGCCGTGAACGACATGCTGGCCGAACTCGCGGCCGACGCGGGCATTCCGGTCGAGCGGATATACGAGGTGGCCTTCGCGGGCAACACGACGATGCAGCACCTGCTCGTGAAGTTAGACCCCGCGGCACTGGGGCAGACACCTTTCACGCCTGCCTGCGGCGAGGCCTTGCGCGTCGAGGCAACCGGCCTGGACATTCGGATCCATCCCCATGGCCGTGCCTATGTTTTTCCCGTTATCGGCGGCTTTGTCGGGGGTGACACCGTGGCGGGGGTGCTTTCCACCCGGCTCGACGCGTCCCACGGTCCCACCATGCTGGTGGACATCGGCACCAACGGCGAGATCGTCATCTTTGCCCATGGGAAGATGATCGCCACGTCCTGCGCGGCGGGGCCGGCTTTCGAGGGGGCCCTCATTACTCATGGTATGCGTGCCGCCACCGGGGCCATCGAGCAGGTAACGTTCACCGACGATGTGGTCTACCAGACCATCGGCGATGCGCCACCGGTCGGCCTCTGCGGCTCGGCGCTTATCGACGTGGTGGCCGAGTTGCTGCGTCATGGACTGCTCCTGGGCCAGGGCATGTTGCTCGATGCCGAAAGCGCGCCGCCGGAAGTCCCCCCGGCGTTGCGGGAGCGATTGATCAGGGACGATGATGGTCCCGGTTTTATCATTGCTCACGGTGCGGAAACCGCTTCGGGTGATCCCGTTGTGCTCTACCAGAAAGACATTCGGGAAATGCAACTGGCCACCGCGGCCATTCGCGCCGGGATTGTGATTATGCTGCGCCGGGCCGGCGTCGAGATTGATGATTTGGATCGTTTGCTCGTGGCGGGCGGTTTCGGCAACTACGTGCGTTGTCACAACGCGCAACGCATCGGCCTGCTGCCGGAGAAGCTGGAGCCCCGCCGTTTCGCCTTCGTGGGGAACACGTCCCTCGCCGGGGCACGCCAGGCGGCCCGTTCGCTCCAGGCCCGGGAAAACGCGGCGGCCCAGGCGCGCGCCACGGCGCATGTCGATCTGTCGCTGGACCTCGATTTCCAGGAGGTCTACGTGCAGGCCATGTTCTTCCCCGAAGAGGATGGCGTGGCGCTGTAGGGGGGAGGATCGCTTCGCTCCAACGAGCATGTCCATAGTGGACCCAGTGGACTGGATGGTGCTCTACGGTGTCCACTGCGGGGCCATCTTCCTACTACGCCGTGCGCCCGCAGCACTTCTTGTACTTGCGCCCGCTGCCGCAGGGACAGGGGGCGTTGGGCCCCGGGCGGCCCTTGCCCCGGGCGTTGGCCGGGGTCTCGCGCATGCGGATGTACTCCATTACATTCGCCGGGGGGCGTTGGGCACGCAGTTCATTCGCCATGAATCGCATGTAGGGATCGATGTGGTGGAAGAAGTTCCGGTATCCTTCGCAGAGGTAATTCAGGCCGGGTTCGCCTTCGGGGGTGCGCAGGAAGCGGTGCTTGGGACATTCGCCGTGACAGACGAATCGCACATCGCAGTCCCGGCAGTACCTGGGCAGGGCATCGCGCTTGTCCGTGCCGAAGGTGCGCTGCTGTTCGGTACCCGCCAGCTTCTCGATGGATTCTTCCATGATGTTGCCGAGACGGTTCTCGGGGTAGACATAGTGGTCGCAGGAATAGAGGTCGCCGTTGTGTTCCAGCGCCATGCCGTCGCCGCAGGTCTCGCGGAAGACGCACAGGCTCGGGTTGTACCCCAGCCAGGCTTCGAGGGCGATGTCGAAGATCTGCACGAAATAACGGCCCACGTCCTTCCGCACCCATTCATCGAAAACACCGCTGAGAAACCTGCCGTAATCGAGGGGCCGCACGGACCACTCGGAAACCTTGGCCATTTCGCCCGCCCCGGGTGCCACCAGTTGAAGATCGTTCTCACCCGCTTCCTCGTCCATGCGTTCGACAATGGGGATAAACTGCATGAAACCGCTGCCCACCTCCTTCAGGAAGCGGTATACCTTCAGGGGATGCCGGGAATTATGGCGCTGCACGACGGTCAGGGTGTTGAAGTCAACCCCGTTTTCCTTCAGATGCTCGATACCACGCATGACCCGTTTCCAGGTGTCGTGCCCGCCCTTGTCCACGCGGTACCGGTTGTGGATTTCCTCGGGACCGTCGATGGAGACCCCGACCAGAAAGCCGTGTTCCGCCAGGAAAGGCCCCCATTCTCCGCGCAACAGGGTGGCGTTGGTCTGGAGCGCGTTGTGGATGACCTTGCCGTCGGCGTATTGCCGCTGGAGCGCGACGATACGTTTGAAGAAGTCCACGCCCATGAGCGTGGGCTCGCCGCCCTGCCAGGCGAAAGTCACTTCGGGTACCTTCTGCGAGGCGATGTACTGACGGATGTACTGTTCGAGCACGTCGTCCGGCATACGCCAGTTCGCGTGGTCCGGGTAGAGTTTTTCCTTCTCCAGGTAGAAGCAATAGGTGCAATCGAGATTGCACACCGGACCAATGGGCTTGGTCATTACGTGAAAGGCCGGCGGCGCGCCGGTGAGTGAATTCGCCATCTGCAGCACCTCTTTCGGGCTCGGAAAAGCCGAAGTATACCCCAGTTCCACCGCGCGCGGCCATGGGAATTTGCGAAATGGAGGACCTGTTTGCGTGCCATCCGTGGGCCGTCTTTTCGCAAAGGGCATTCAGCAAAGGGGGCTTTGATGGGGATGTCGGGCCTGTTACTTGTCGCGCAGGCTGGCGAAAACAAAACGATGAACGGGGAGGGGCATCTCGGAATCGGCCCCCTTGATGGATTTCCAGAGGATCTCGTTCAGGGCGAACATGGGGGTTCGGTCAAAGTCGGTCCAGTCCATCGCCCCGGATTCTTCCGCGCCCCACGCGGTTTTCAGGTTTACTTCGTTGATGTCGATACGGGGTTTGACGTGGGTGTAGGGGGCCGGGTTCATGTCATTCGACAGGGCATTGTACATGGGGGTCGCCGCGGCGTCGTATTGGCTCATGGGGGCCAGGCCCAGCAGCAGCTCCATGGTGCGCAACATGGAACTGGTGGTGTAGAAGGTGCTGTCCACGAACCCGCGTTTGCTGTAGGGGCTGATAACGAAGCCGGTGGTCCGTCGTGCATCGACGTGATCCGAGCCGTCCTGCGCGTCGTCTTCAATTACGAAGATGGCCGTTTCCGGCCAATAGGGGCTGTGGGTCACGGCATCGACGATCATGCCCAGGGCGTAATCGTTGCTGGCGACGGCGGCCCGGGGTGTTGGCGCGCCGGGCGTCGTGCCCTTGGTGTGGTCCTCGGGCAACCCCATGACAATGTAATTCGGCAGCCGCTTTTCGGGGTCGTGGCTCTCGTAATTCGCCACGTACTCGTTGAATTCCTTTAGGAATTCGGCGGCGTTTTCCGTGTCCCGCGCGCCCCAGTTCAGGTAGTTGGGGGCCACGTGGTTTTTCAGCCCCGCCACCCGGCCTTCCATTGATTCGCCGGTACTGACACGGGCGGCGAACTCGCCGTAGCTGCGGTAGGTCAGGCCCGCCCTAGCGCATTGATCCCAAAGGAAACCGGAGGCCGGCACGGCCGCTTCCGTCGTGGGGGCCGACATCCTCCCCGCATAGGAGGCGGGCCATGTTTTCTCGTTGAAGTCTGTCGCGTAAGCCGCGTTGGACCAACTGTGTCCGTCGACGCTCACCTCGGCATCGCAGTACAGATTGTCGAAAAGGATGAACTCTTCCGCGAGCTTGTGCAGGTTGGGCGTCACTTCCCGTGGAAACAGGCACAGGCGTGGGTCCCCGTTTCCCTGGGGCAAATCCCCGAGCACCTGGTCATAGGTCCGGTTTTCCTTGATAATATAGATGACATGCTTGATGCGGCTGCCTTCGCCCACGCGGGTGGGCACCACCGAAGGTTCCGTCGTGGATTTCACCGCGGCCGTGAGCAAGGCGTCGTTGTAGGGGCAGTTTTTGTACACCTGCGTGGTCAATTCCCGGAGCTTGTCGCGGTAGTCCGCAAGGGTGATCAGGTTGATGGTCCCGGCCATGGTCGATTTGGTTGTTTCGAGCAGGCCCTTCGCGTTTTTGCCCAGGGGGCTGTGGGGGCCATGGATATTGCTGGAAGAAGCCATGCCCTTCCCGTTGCCGACAAGGAGGTTTTCCCCGTTGGCGCTGACCCGGATCGCCGAGGGATACCAGCCCGCGGGAAGAAAGCCCAGTACGGTCGATTCCCCGGCCTCTTCCACGTCAACCACGCAGACGTCGTTGTTGTCTGCGTTGGCGATGTACAATACGTCGCCCTCGGGATCAATGCTGAGCCCGTTGGGGGTTGAGCCTTCCGGCGCCTGGCTGTACAGGGAGGTGCAGATGGTTTCCACGGCGCGCCGTTTCTCCGTGTCGATAACCACCACCGTGTTGTCGTTGGCGCAGGCCACGAACAGCCTGCCATCGGGGTGCAACTCGAGATCGTTCGGGTTGTCGCCCACCGGTATGCGCCCGGTGACCGTCCCGGTCGCCACGTCCACGATTTGGACGCTGTCGCTCGCCCAGTTCGACACGTACAGCGTGGCGCCGTCGCCGGAGATCACCAGGTCGTAGGGATTCACTTCCGTGTCGATGCGTTGCGTCACCGCACCAGACCGCGTGTCAAACACGGCAATGTAGCCGGCGGTGCGGTTCGCGGCGAAGAGAAGCGGTTTGCTCGGATGGTGTGCAAGGCCCGACCAAAGGATCTTCTCCGGCGTGACCTTTTCATCCTCCTTCAGCGCACGCACCGGCGCGTCGCTCAACTTCCCGGGGGCGTAGTCGAACACATAGATGGGGGCCTGCCCGCCCAGTTTTTTGTGTCGGTTGCCCCCCGAGACATACAGTGTCTTACCGGAAGGGTCGAAGGCCAAACCGAACCACAGCGTGGGCAGTGGAACGCGCTGGACTGCTTCGCCCGTCTCGACGTTCAAAAGGATCAGTTCATGCGCGTTGTATCCGCCCGTTGACGCCACCACGTAGCCGCCATCCGGGGTGGTAGTCATGTTGGCGACGAGATCGCTCGTTCTGACGGCATCGCCGATGGGCGTAATGGTCCACCCGTTGGGTAGCAGGTAGCCTTCCCCCGCCGGTCCCGGCAGGCGGTCCTGTGCCGCGGCGGTGGTGAAGATGAAGATGAAGATCGATACGACAAGTGCGGTCCCATGTTTCATATCCTTCACGCAATCCTCTCTGCCTGCCGCGCCGGAAAACTACCCAGTGGCTTTCTTTCAATCATGGCGGTGTCGGATTCGCCCGCGCACCGGTGTTACCAGCTTAGCATATCCGCCCACCCTCTTTGTCATAGCCTGGATTCATAATTCTAAGTGCAACGGTTCTTTCCCAAGCCGGCCAGGCCGGAACCAGGAATCACTACAGCCGTCCATGCCCGTTGGCGGCACGTGTCCCGCGCCAACAGGGCGCTCCATGGTGAAGTAGTGGGCCTTGGCCCACCATGACCGTTCTTCCAAGGGAGACGGTTTCGTCGTCAAGGTTTCAGTCTTGGTGGGCCAAGGCCCACCCTGCGTACTACCCGCCACGCCCTGCGTGGGAACGAAAGAATCTGCGTTCATCTGCGCCATCTGCGGATATATTATCATGGAGCCCCGCTTTCGCGGGGATGACGGTGGGCAGGGGTAAACGCGTATTCGTGACCATTCACGCTTGTGTTGGAAGGGTGCCCGTCCCCGGGTGCCGCGACGCGGTGCGGAGGTTGCGGAAAATCTCCCGCCTGGTGTGGCGCGATCACCGCTTTCTACAACCGGCTTCCTGGCCCGTGTTATAATCGAATTCGTTGTGAGAGTCGAGTTTCGTAAACCATCTTCCATGTAACGAGATACACGCACCCATGCATGCTGACAAGGCATCCGACAAGCCCCTTTCCACCGCGTTTCCCGCGTGGATCCGGCGTCCATGGCCTTCGGGCAAGTCCTTTCAGGAAGTGAAAGCCCTCATGGGTGATCTCAAGCTGCACACGGTCTGCCAGAGCGCTCATTGTCCGAACCAGGCGGAGTGCTGGGAACGGCGCACGGCCACCTTCATGGTGTTGGGCAACGTCTGCACGCGCCACTGCCGGTATTGCGCGGTAAACAGCGGCCACCCGGAAGCGCCCGACCCGGAAGAACCCGCGAAGGTTGCGGAATCGGCGCGTCGGCTGGGGCTGAAACACGCGGTGCTCACGTCTGTTACGCGGGACGATCTGACCGATGGCGGGGCGGACCACATTGCGCGGACCATCGAGGCCATCAAGGCGGTCAGCCCCGGGACGACGGTTGAAGCGCTGGTGCCGGATTTCAACGCCGAGGCGGATTCGATTCAGCGCGTGATCGACGCGCGGGCGGAGGTCTTCAGCCATAATATTGAGACCGTGGAATCCCTTTTCCCCAAGCTGCGCGACCGACGTTTCACCTACGCCCAGTCCCTAGAAGTGCTGGGCATGGCGAAAGAGATGACCCGGGCGGGCTTTATCAAGTCCTCTTTCATGGTCGGCTGTGGCGAAACGGCGGACGACGTGCGCCGCACCCTGGAGGACCTGCTGGCGGCCGGATGCGACGCCGTGGCCATCGGGCAGTATCTGCAACCCACGGCCAGGCATCACCCGGTGGTGGACTATGTGCGCCCCGAACAATTCGAGGTTTACCAGGCCGAAGCCTATGCCCTCGGTTTCGCCTTTGCCGTGGCGGGGCCCTTCGTGCGGAGTTCCTACCGTTCCGAGGAGGTGCTCCAGGCACCCGCCCTCCGCGCGAGGCTTGCCCCGGTGAAAGGAGCATAGACGGATGCGCGTGGAGGTTCCGCTGCCGAGCCTGGGTGATGATGATGACGCCGTGACCGGCGGCAAGGTGGCCTTTTGGCTGGCGAAGGTGGGCGATGATCTGGGCGCGGGCGACGACCTGCTGGAACTGACGACGGACAAGGCGGCCTTTGTGGTGCCTTGTCCCGCCGATGGCCGGCTCGCGGAACAGTGCGTGGCCGAGGGGGATGAGATCGAGGTCGGCCAGGTGGTGGCCGTCCTGGAAACGGGCGACCAACGAGGAGCGCGGCCATAACCCAAGATGAGATGAACCACGAAATACACGAAACCAAACAGGGAGCGGTTGTCCTTCTTTCCCCCTTTTTCGTGTATTTTGTGTATTTCGTGGTTGGAAAAATGGTATCCAGCTGCTGACAGTACGAATGGACATGGATAATAGAGCAGGGTTATGAATACCCCGGCACGAAAGGTATCGCTCTCTGGAATACCTTCTTGTGCGGAACGCCTGACCTGATTGGCGGCGGGCTTCCAGTCCGCCTTTCTGGATGAACCTACCCAAGGGGAATGTAATGACTTGTGGCGTCGGTGTTATTGGCGCGGGCACCGTGGGCGGTGGTGTGATTCACACGCTGTTGAACAACGGTGACGCAATTCATGATAAATCGGGACAGACGGTGCGGCTTCGTCACGTGGCGGATCTCAACCTTGATCCGCTGAAGGAATTCGATCTCACGGGGGTCACGGTATCCACCGAGGCGAAAGCGCTCATCAGCGATCCCCGGGTCTCGGTGGTGTGTGAACTCATTGGCGGGGTGGAGCCCGCGAAGACGTTCATCCTGGAAGCGTTGAACGCCGGGAAGCATGTGGTGACCGCCAACAAGATGCTCCTCGCCCTGCACGCGCCCGAATTGAACGAGGCGGCTGTCCGAAACAGGGTGGAGTTGCGCTACGAAGCCGCCGTGGCGGGAACCATCCCCATCATCAAGGCGTTGCGCGAAGGCCTTTCCGCAAACCATATCCGGGCCATCCATGGCATTATGAACGGCACCTGCAACTACATCCTCACCCGCATGTCGGAGGAAGGATTGGCCTTCGAGGACGTGCTTCAACAGGCCATGGACCAGGGCTTCGCCGAAACGCCGCCCGATCTCGATATCGAAGGGCATGACACGGCGCACAAGTGCGCCATCCTCGCTTCGCTGGCCTACAGCACCCCGGTAAGACTGGACGATTTGTACGTGGAAGGCATTACCGGGATTACGGGGCAGGACGTGGCCTACACCCGGGAAATGGGCTACCAGGTGAAGCTGCTCGCGATTATCCGCCAGGTGAACGGCGCCATCGAGGCCCGCGTCCATCCCACGCTGGTGCCGGATGAACATCTGCTGGCCGCGGTGAAGCGCGAGTTCAACGCCATCTACGTGGAGAGTGACATTGCCGACGCCACGCTCTACTACGGCCGCGGCGCGGGCAAGTTGCCTACCGCCAGCGCCGTGGTGGCCGACATCGTGGACATTGCGCGGCGTGACGGTGCGCCCGCCCCCGAACCTTTCCGCTATGTACACGACCTGCCCGTTCGGGAGATGGGCCTGCTTCGCGGCCAGTATTACCTGCGTGTCGTCACGGAAGACAAGCCGGGGGTGCTTGGAACCGTGTGCGCCATCCTCGGCCACCATGGCGTGAGCATCGCCTCGTGTACCCAAAAGGACGAGCATGGAGCGTCGCCGGTGAACGTGGTGCTCATGACCCACGAGACCACGGAGGCCGACGTGAAGGCCGCCCTGGCCGAGATTGACGCGCTGGAAAACACCGCCGAAGCCACGCACCTGATTCGCGTGCTTTGAGAAACGCCTTGTGGCGGGCCAAGGTCCGCCCGACGAAACTTTATCATTCCCGGGAGAGAGAACATGCCCTACGCCGGTCTCATTGAACGCTATCGCGAATACCTGCCCGTCGGCCGGAACACGCGCATCATCAGCCTCTGCGAAGGTTCTACGCCCATGGTTCTCGCCCACAACCTGGGCGGGGCCATCCATCCCAAGCTGGAGATCTGGCTGAAGTACGAAGGCTTGAACCCCACGGGATCGTTCAAGGATCGGGGTATGACCATGGCCATCACGAAGGCCGTGGAAGAAGGTTTCCAGGCGGTCATGTGCGCCTCCACGGGCAACACGTCGGCCTCGGCGGCGGCCTATGCGGCCCGCGCCGGGATCAAGTGCGTGGTGCTGATTCCCGACGGCAAGATCGCCTTCGGTAAGCTTTCCCAGGCCATGATCCACGGGGCAAAGGTGATCCAGGTCAAGGGCAATTTCGACGAAGCGCTGACCCTGGTGCGCCGGATCACCGAAACCCAGCCCATCGCGCTGGTGAACTCCATCAACCCCTTCCGCATCCAGGGGCAAAAAACAGGGGCCTTCGAGATCATCGATGACTTCGACGGCATCGCCCCGGATTTCCAGGCCATGCCCGTGGGTAACGCGGGCAATATCACCGCCTATTGGAAGGGCTACAAGGAATACAGGGAAGTGGGCAAGGTAAACAGCCTCCCGCGCATGCTGGGGTTTCAGGCCGCCGGGTCCGCGCCCATCGTGCTGGGCCATCCCGTGGAGAAGCCCCAGACCTTCGCCACCGCCATTCGCATCGGCAACCCCGCCAGTTGGGCCTCCGCCGAAGCGGCGCGGGATGAGTCCGGGGGCGTCATCGGCATGGTGACGGATCACGAAATTCGCCGGGCCTATGAGATGCTTGCCGCCACGGAAGGCATCTTCTGCGAACCGGCCAGCGCGTCCAGTATCGCGGGCCTTGTCAAGCTCGCCCAAAACGGGTATTTCGAGGAGCACAAACCGCGGACGGGCGACCGGCTTCGGGTAGTGTGCATACTCACCGGCCACGGACTGAAAGACCCCGACAGCGCCATCAAATCCGCCGAGGAACCCGTTACGGTCGAGCCGAAGGAAGAAGAAATCCTGGAAGCCATTGGTCTGCTCGAAGCAGCGGGGGTGTGATACCACGCCTTCATGCCCCTTGGGACTGTTCGGGGAACGGCGAGGGAAGCAGGCCCTCCCGGGAAAGTCCGGGATCTCCATGGCTCATGGGCAGATTGACGTTCCCTGCAAGGTCAGAAAGGCCAGATCCGGGGAATGAGGAGCACGGCGGTGGTGACAAGGAGCGCGGCGAGGGGCAGGCCGACACGAATGAAATCCTTGAACTTATAGCCGCCGGGGCCGTATACCATGAGGTTGGTCTGATAGCCTAGGGGCGTCACCACACTGGCCGCGGCGGCAAAAAGGACGGCCATGGCGAAGGGGCGCGGGTTGACGCCGAGTTGCAGGGCCGTCTGAATGGCGATGGGGAACATGAGCACGGCGGAGCCCTGGGTGGTGATGCACTCGGTGAGGATGCCGGTGATCACGTACACCGCGGCGAGGGTGACCACGGGGTTGAATCCGTGGGTTGCCGTGGTCAGGTATCCCGCCATCTCCGCGGCGGTCCCGGTCTTCTCCAGGGCCTTGCCCAGCCCGATGGCCGCGCCGATGGTGAGCAAGGTGCGCCAGTCGACGGATTTCATGGCCTGGGCGGCGTTGATGCAGCGGGTACCGATCATCATGAGGGCGACCATGGCGGCACTGATGGGGATGGCCACGCCGGTGAGGCCCGTGGTGCTCAACATGAGCACCAGCAGCAGCAAGAGGCCCGCGGCCAGGGGCGCGCGGTCGTTCCGGGTGGCCCGCGATTCCTTTACGCCGCCGACGAGGTAGAAATCGGGACTGTTTCGATGGGCGCGTACAAAGTGCGGGCTGGTCTGGAGCAGGAGGGTGTCGCCATTTTGCAGGACGATATCGCCCACACGCCCGGAGAGCCGGTGGCCGCCGCGATGGATGGCGACAATGGCCGCGTTGTATCGCGCGCGGAAGTCCGCGTCCCGCACGTTCTTCCCGATGAGCGGCGACGTGGCGCTGATCACGGCCTCGCAAAGTCCCTTCTCCCGTCGTTCGGCGGCTTGGGTGGCGTAGTTCTCGTCCGCCACGGGCACGAGGCCCGGGATGCGCTCCAGATCAACGATGGTCGAAACCACCCCCGTGAAGGTGAGGATGTCGCCTTCCCGAAGCACTTCGTCGGGTCGAACCGGGGTGATGGCCATGCCATCACGCACGACCTCGACCAGGAAGAGTCCGGGCAAACGGCGCAAGCCGGCCGCCTGTATGGACTGCCCGGAAAGGCGGCAGCCGGGTTGTATTTCCATGTTGATAAGGTAGGAGCGGGCGGATTCCCCATGTTGCTCCAGCAAGTCGCGCCGGTCGGGAAGAAATCGCCGACCGAGGGTTAGGAGATAGAGTACGCCCACCACGCTGAAAGGAATGCCGAGCCAGGTCACCTCGAACATGCCGATGGCGTGAAGGCTGTCGGCGGCGCCCTGGTAGACCGTGGCCAGCGGCCCCCCCCCGGTGGCCAGTGCCGCATAACGCCGACCGGCATCCTCGACCAGGCCATTGACGACGATGATGGTGCTGGTGCCGATAAGGGTGCAGGTGCCGCCCAGGATGGCCAGGTAGGAGAGTGGTATGAGCAGACGCGAGGGGGATACCTCGTTTTTCCGGCACCAACTGCCGACCACCGGAATCATCATGGCCACCACGGGGGTGTTGTTGAGAAAGGCCGAGGTGGGGAGTACGGAAGCCGCCAGTCTGAGCAGGACGCCCCGTTCGGACTTGACCTTACCGAGCAGCTTTCCTCCCACCACGTCCAGCGCCCCGGTTTCACTCATGCCGGCGGCCACCACGAAGAGCGCCCCAATGGCGATGACGCCCGGGTTCACCAAGCCACCGAACACCTCTTCCGGCGACAGCACGCCCACCACCCCCAGGAAAACGACGGCGGAAAGCATCACCATGTCCGGAGAGGCGATACTCCGTACCAAAACGATGAACACGCCTGCCACCACGGCCAGCGTCAACCACCCTTCCCAAGTCACGGCCGTCTCCCTTGGCGTTGAATCCCGTTTTGCACGGCGCGAATTATAGCGGGGAGATGCGGATAGTGTACAGCGCCTCAGCGGGGGCGCACGGAAAGCCGGACTTTCGCGGCGAAACACGAGCGCCAAGAACACAGGCGATGGTGGACCAAGGCCCGCTTTGCGCAATGAGGTAGCCTCTTCAGCCCATGGGGTTGACCCCCGTCGCCGGTGGCACTAGAATCCGGGCATGAACGAGTCTTCTCCCATCCGCGTGTCCCTCATCGTGCCTTGCTGTAACGAGGCACGCGTGCTTGAGCAGTTTATTGAGCGGGTCGGCGCGGTTGTCGATGGCCTGCCCGGTTACGCCTTCGAGTTCGTCTTTATCGATGACGGCAGCACGGACGACACGTGGGCCAAGCTCTGTCGTGCGGCCGAGGACCGTTCCGCCTTCCTGTTGGTGCGGCTCTCGCGCAACTTCGGTCACCAGCGGGCGCTGGTGGCGGGCCTCGATTTCTGCACGGGGGACCAGGGTATCATCCTCGACGCGGATTTGCAGGACCCCCCCGAGTTGATCCCGGAAATTCTCTCGCGCCTCGGTGAAGGCTACGATGTGGTGCATACCGTTCGCCGCGACCGCCGGGTGGACACGCCGTTCAAGCGATTCTCGGCACGGCTCATGTATGGATTTCTCCAGCGCTGGGTGCTGCCTGAATTGCCGCGCAACGCGGGACTCTACAAGGGCTTCAGTCGGCGTGCGCTGGAAGCGCTCCGGCAATACCGCGAACGGGTGCGCTTTCTTCGGGGGCTGTTCGCCACCCTGGGCTTTCGTCAGACCCGGGTAACCTATGTCCGCGAGTCCCGGCAGGGGGGGCGCTCCAAATATGGTCTGCGCAGCATGGTCCGCCTGGCCCGAGACGCGGTGGTTTCCAACAGTGTGCTGCCCCTGCGCCTTGGGCTTTACCTGGGACTTCTGATCCTGTGCGCCTGGCCCCTGTTGGCAGGGGTCGGGCTGGCGCGTTGGTGGATGGGCGCTCTCGGCACCCCGGCGCTGTGGGTGCTGGCGGCGCTGGTATGGGGATTCGCGGGACTTATCCTGGTCATGCTCGGGTTTATCGGCGAATACCTCAAGTGTATCGTCCTGGAAGTGAAGCAACGACCCCTCTATATCGTGGAGGAAGTCCGCAATATCACGGATTGAGGCGAAGGAAAGGGGGGAAGAAGAGAAGGGGGAACATGCGGATCATGGGGACAAGAGAGGAAGACATGTGTGGAAGCGCACCCAACGGTCTCACGTCCATCACTTTTTGAGGAGGCAGTTGCCGAGCACCAGGGCATCCAGTCCGCAGGCGTAAAAACAATCGAGGGCGTCGGCGGGGGTTTCGACCAGGGGCATACCGTTCACGTTGAAGGACGTGTTGAGGACGAGGGGCACGCCGGTCCGTTCGTCGAAAGCATGAATCAGGGCATGGTACAAGGGGTTGGTGGCGGCTTCCACGGTCTGGGGTCGGGCGGATCCGTCAAAATGCACCACGGCGGGCACTTTTTCCCGCCATGCGGGACGGATGGGGAAGACGCGCTCCATGAAGTGCGCGGTGATGTCCGTGGATACGTCCAGCACTTCCTGTTGACGTTCTGCGAGAATGGAGGGCGCGAAGGGACGGAAGCCTTCGCGGTACTTGACGGAGGCGTTCACCAAGTCTTTCATTTCAGGGCGGCGGGGGTCGGCCAGGATGCTCCGGTTGCCCAGGGCGCGCTGGCCAAACTCGCTCGCCCCCTGGAACCAGCCGAGAATCTTGCCCCGGACGAGTAATTCGGCCGCCGTCTCCGCGGGGTCCTCGACCACCGTGTAGCGGAGTTTCCGGCGCAGCAACTCGGCCTCGACGGACGCTTGATCATAAACGCGGCCAAAGTAGTTGTGTCGGGCCGTGGCCACCGGCGCGGGTTGGGACAGCACGCGGTGGGCGCCGTGGAGGGCGCTGCCGAGGGAGATGCCGGAGTCGTCGGGACTGCCGCCGATGAAAACCTGCCGGTAGGGGGTCTCCCGGTGCAGTTTCCCGTTGCAGACGGAGTTCATGAAGAACCCGCCCCCCACCACGAGGCGTTCTCCCCCGGTTCGTGCGTGCAGGGCGCGGAGCACCTCGAAAACCGTTTCTTCCGCGACCCGCTGGACGGCCGCCACGATATCCCATTCGCGCCGGCCCGGTTCCGCGCCGGGCGCGAGGGGTGGTCCCAAGAGTTCAACCATCTTTTGCGAATAGTAGCCGGGTTTGAAGAAGATGAAATGCTCGAAGAAACCCAGGTCCAACTCGATGCGCAGGCCGTTCACGCGGACCAGGGGCCGGACGCGCTCATAAAAGGCCCCGGGATCCCCCAGCGAGGAGAGGGCCATCACCTTCCACTCATCCCGGTCGGGCCGAAACCCCAGGAAGTCGGTAAAGGCGGAGTAGAAGGAACCCAGCGAATGGGGCGTGGGGTATTCGGCCAGGATTTCCGTGCCCCGCCGCTAAATGCTGCCGCAACGCCCGGTGGTGACCTCGCCGAAGCCGTCGAGTATGAGAAAATCGGAGGACTCAAAGCCCGACGAGTAGAAGGCGTTCGCCAGGTGGGCCTCGTGGTGGTCCACGAAGTGGATGTCGAGGGCGTCGTCGCCCGAGGTGAGACGCTGGGACACGTCGGTCAGGGGCGCTTCGCTCAACGTGGCCAGTTCATTCAGGGCCAGGTAACTCAGCTTGCCCCGCGAGCGCAAGGCATCCAGGAGCGACCGGTCCGACTGGCGCAGGTAATGGCGCGGGTGCCAGCCGATGAAGGCGGCCGCCACGTCACGGAAAGCGATTCCGGCGGCATCGCAACAATAGCGAATGGCATGGACGGGAAAGGACTTGTCCTGCTTCACCCGCGTGATGCGCTCCTCGCAGATGGCGAAACGCACCACCCCCTCCTCGACCAGGCACGCCGAAGAATGGAAACCGCTACAGTTTATGCCAAGGATGTACGCCACTGCACCGCTCCAGGTTAATGTAACCGTTCACGTCCCCCCAGATCGTCATTCCCGCGAAGGCGGGAATCCACAGGAAAGGGCAATGTCTTGCCTTCGCGTATGGATTCCCGCTTTCGCGGGGATGACTGTTTATGTATGCGTCCATAGCGGGCATCTTGTCACGACATGGTCCGACAACGTAGAAGAGGCTTCCAGCCTTTTCAAAGCGTCTGGAAGCCGCTTCTACATGGGGCCTGCATCTCGTGAGCGGTTACAGGTTAATGATACTCGGGCAACCAGTCGCGATGGGCCTCCAGGAGTTCATCGCACAGGGACACGGTTTCGTCGATGGTCAATTCGGCCGAAGTATGCGGGTCCAGCAGGGCCGCCTGGTAGATATGTTCCTTCTTGCCGGTAAGGGCGGCCTCGATGGTCAATTCCTGGACGTTGATGTTGGTGCGGTTCAGGGCAGCACACTGGGGCGGCAGGTCGCCCACGTGGGTGGGCGTGACGCCCTTGCCGTCGGCGACGCACATGATCTCGACGCAGCAATTCGGGGGCAGGTTGGTAATGAAACCCCGGTTGAGCACATTGCCGCCGAAGGTGAAGGGACGGTCGGTTTCGATGGCTTCCAGGATGTAGGAGGCGTATTCGTGGCCCCGCTCGTGGTTGATCGAGGCGTCGGACATCAACGCTTCCCGCATTTTCTTCCAGTCGGCGATCTGTTGGACACAACGGCGGGGATACTCGTCGAGGGGAATGTTGAACTGCTCAATCAGTTCGGGAGCGCGAGACTTGATGAACCAGGGGGTATACTCGGCGGAGTGTTCGCTGGATTCGGTGACGTAATAGCCGAAGCGCTTCATCAACTCGAAACGTACCGTGTCCTTGGGCCGATTCTCGGGCAACTCGGCCCGGCGTTTGATCTCGGGGTAGAGATCCTCGCCGTGGCGGGAGATACGCAACAGCCAGCCCTGGTGGTTGATACCGGCCACTTCCCAGACCAAATCGTCGCTGGGCAGACCCAGCATGGCGCAGAGGTGGGTGGCACAGGCCTGCACGCTGTGACACAGCCCCACGGTGCGCACCTCCGTGCTTTTCTGGATGGCCCCGGTCAGCATGGCCATGGGGTTGGCGTAGTTGATCAGGAGTACATCGGGCGCCACCTGCTCCATGATGCGGCAGTAGTCGAGCATGACGGGAATGGTGCGCAGCGCCCGGAAGATGCCGCCAATGCCGAGGGTGTCGGCGATGGTCTGACGCAGACCGTATTTCTTGGGGATCTCGAAATCGGTCACCGTACACGGCTCGTAACCACCCACCTGGATGGCGTTAATGATGTAGTCCGCCCCCTCGAAGGCCTTGTCCGCATCCGGCCCCAAGAAGCTTTCCACCGTGACCCGGGTTCCGAGGGCCTTGGCCATGTTCTTGACCAGCGTTTCGCAGTCCTGAAGGCGTTCCGGGTCGATATCGACCAGGGTAATATGAGCATCCTTCAGCGCTTCCACGTGCATGCAGTCGCCAAGGACATTCTTCGCGAAAACGGCACTTCCCGCGCCAAGAAACGAGATTTTGGCCATTGGGTGGAAACTCCTCCGTAAGCGATAATGGATAAGATTGCAGCCCGGACATGGAATACAGGTATGAAGGCGCGATGATACCGGACGCCGGCGTGTCAGTCAATCGGTCGTTTCAGATACTGTACCTGACGTAACGGTCGGTCGAAGTGAATGCACCAGATGATCTACACTCATCGGCATTGACCATCATTGCAGCTTGTTTGTCAGAACACGCAGACCCGCGAGAAGACAGGGGGGTTTATGTGTATTGAGAGTGCGGTCAAGTGAAAATCCTGGCTTTGATTCTCACCGTAAAGGCGCTGATCAATCATTCCGCCGTTGCGTTGGTCTTTTTCGTCAGGCGAGCGAGGGGAGGCGTGCCGGGGGCAAACCAGCGTTTCGTAACCGTTCTGCTTATCCTGCTGGCATCTGTCTCGGTGGTGTCCTATTTTGATTTTGGTCAATACCCGAAGCACGGTTCCTTTCTGAACCCGCACGACTTTTTCCACTATTACCTTGGAGCGAAGTACTGGCGCGCAGTCGGCTATCGGGATCTCTATCGTTGCGTGGTGGTGGCGGATACAGAAAACCATGGAGAACTGCGGTACAAAACCATGCGGAGCCTGGATACCTATCGCAAGGAGTCCCCCCGCGCGGTTATGAAGAATGCCCGGTTGTATCGGGATAAATTCGATCCAAAACGCTGGGAAGCGTTCAAGCGTGACGTGGCCATCATCGAATCCATAGCAAAGCCGGACCGTTGGCTGGGCGTGGTTAAGGATAAGGGCTACAACGCAACCCCCGTTTGGAACATGGTGGCCTCTTTCCTGGCCAACGAATTCGCACCCGCGGATCGTCCCTTTGGCCTGCCTTTCCTGATGATGCTCGACATCATGCTCGCCGTGGCGGCGGCAGCCTTGGTCTATCGAGCCTTTGGCTTTCACGCGGGGACGTTCTACGTCGTTTACTTCGCCGCGCACTACATGATGAGCTACCCCCATATTCGTGGCGCCTTCCTTCGTCTCGACTGGGTCACCATGTTGGTGATGGCAACATGCTGCATCAAACTCAAGCGTTATGGACTGGCCGGTGGACTTACGGGATATGCCGCCACGGCACGCATTTTCCCGGCCGTTTTCGTCTTTGGAATGGGGGCGAAACTGCTGCAACATGTCGGGCAGGTATGGCGAGGCCGGGCGCATTACGACGGCCGCTATCTTCGCTTCTTCACGGTTTTCGGTATGGTCGTGCTTTCGTTGTTCGTCGCGTCCATCGTGCATGACGGTGGCGTGGCGCATTGGGCCGATTTCTGGGATAAGATCACCATGCACAACGACGACCTGTCGCCGTCAAGAGTGGGGTTCAAGTATGTGTTTCTCAACACCTACGGAAATGACCTGGATGATTGGAATACTTTTGAGGAGGTGAAGCGTGCCGAATTCGCGCAGCGCGCCTGGCCCTGGCGGTCTATCCTGGCGATGGTTCTGGTGGTGGTGTTTTTCGTCTCCTGGCGCGTCGAAGACTACGAGACACTGCCGTTGGGCTACGTGCTCGCTTACTTCATGACCGCGCCGACCTTTTATTACCACGTGATGCTCATCGTGCCCTTTCTCCTCTTCGTGCCCAAGCTTCACTCGTTCCGGCATGCCATGGGCACCGCCTTGATGTTTGGCCTTTGCGTGGTATGGTATGTGCTCTCTTCCTTCTACGGCGCGGGGGCGACCCGTCTCTCACTATCCTTCACCATTTCATACACACTTCTCGGACTGGTGGTGTACCTCCTGGTGACGGCGGTCTCCCCAACCTGTTTTGTCCCTGCTGGAAAGGGAGTGGATTGCCGGCAGTAGGCATTGACTGACGGGGGATTCACGATGATGCTGCGACGGATGCATCCAGTACCCAGGATGGCAATAACAAGGGCACGAAGCGCAGGGCCATGGGTTGGTGAGAAATCTCCATAGGAGCCCTCCCGAAGCGATATCGAAACAGGTTGGTTTGTGCCTCTTTCCCCCATGGGCGGAAACCGAAGCAAGGGCGAAGCAAGGGCTTGCCCAAGGTGCAAGGCTGTGCTAGCATGAACCCGGTTGGCAACAAGGGGTGACGTGATGCAGTGTGGCGTGTGCGACTTCAGGGCGGCCATCGGTTTCTGCAACGAATGTAAAACCATGGTCTGCGAGTTGTGCTCGGTGAAGTGCAAATTGTGTGGCAAGCTGGTCTGCCGCGATCACCGCATGAAGACCAAGAAGGGGGACAGTGTCTGCATTTCCTGTCTTGCCAAGCGCAGCTCGGAGCGGGCGGAACGGCGCGCGCGTGATCAGGCCGAAGAAGCCGAGGCCGTGCGTGATATCGAGATGCTTTCCTTCGAGTCGCTCAATGAGGAAATGGACGACGAAAGCAGCGCCCTGGCCCGGGAACGGGCGCGGCGGCTCCAGAAACGGGGCGGTCGCCGGGAGAAGGATTTGGGGCCGAGGGTGTTGGCGGAAAGTCACCCTTCACGCACACCCATCTGGGTTACCACGCTTTGGGGCACCGGGGGTTCGCTCGGGCTGCTCTTCGCCCTCCGGGTTGTTTACCACCACGCCTACATTCAGCCGCAGATTCCCTATCTCTGCTACCTGACCATGTTCGTGTCCATCGGCACGGTGATCTGGGGCGCCTATGGTCTTCTGCTGAAAAAGGGCATCGGCATGGGGCGCAAGCGTTGGTTCTGCGTTATCGGCGTGGTCATCAGCCTCATCGTCGCCGTGGTCGCGTGGCTCGCAATTCCGTAGGCGGTCCCGGCGTCGCCGGCTTCAAAGGGCCGCTTACGTGCTTGACCATGCCCCCATAGGGCGCTGCCTTCGCTTCCTTGACTTTCGGGGCACCCGATGGTATGGTTCCGCCATCATCACTGTATCCTCGTGGCTGCGGGAGGTGATGTGGAGTTGTGGGAAGTGTGTGGTCGTGAATCCACTGTCGTGGGAACCCGGCCAATTCCACAATACAGATGGAACTGCGTAATCAGAAGTAAGGAGGTATGGAGTATGAGACTGAGGTGTACGGGTCTCCGAGTGGTACTCGGATGTTTCGTGGCGTGTGTCATGGTTGCCGGAACGGCATCCGCATTCAGTATCACGATTGAGGTGGGTTCCGACCCTCCAGGCCTAACCGTGCCCGACGTGGTGATGGACGGTAATGAAACGAGCATAGCGGCGGGCGAGGCGAAGAGTTTTTGGGTGCGTTCTTCCAACGCCCATCCGAATGACCTTCCCTATATCGCGTTTGAAAGCACCTCCATCCTGTACAATTTGGACAGCCCGGGTCCGAACTATGCCGATGGTGGCGACAGCCGATGCACGCCCCGGGTAACCGTTACCGGCGCGGAGCTTCATAAGGGCAACGAGAGTTGGCCGGTGGATGGCGCCCCGCAGCATGCCGACTGGTACCAGTTGCATGACCCAACGGATGACGTGGTGGTGAATGTGACGTATAAGCCCCGGGAGATTCCTGTCACCTATGCGGGTGATGGCGGCCTGACGGGACCTTCCGTTGTCTACCATGAGGTCACCGGATACACGGCGCTTCTGCAGGAGGAAGCGGGCTACGATGTGACCGATGTCACCGTGTCGGACGGCACACTGACGGACAACGGTGATGGCACCTGGGGCCTTTCGGGAGTGACGAACTTTGACGGCGTTACGGTCACTGTCACTTCCACGGGAAGCGGCGCCACGGGCAATGAAGTCGTTTTCCGCTTCGACTGTGACACCGAAGGTTTCGGTCCCACCCACGCCGTCAGCGTGGACAACACCGTTGGCTGGCTGGTGGTGAAGCCCACCGGCGCCGACCCGTACACCCAGGTCGGTGTGAACATCGCCGGCAGCACCCTGCCCTGGTTCGGCGCGGTCATCGAAGTGCAGAACGCGCCCGACGCCAACCCGATCCAGTGTGCCATG
>JAJRTN010000042.1 GCA_024278275.1 Candidatus Hydrogenedentota bacterium | reverse complement strand
TTATTACTCGAATAAAATACCGCCATAATTAAGTATACTAATCCCTCTTGGGTGCCCTTGGGATTGCCACCCTTGCTAAAATGAAAGAAAATTAAACCCCTTCAAAAAATCTCTGACGAAGCGGGGATGACGGTAACGTAGAAGCGGCTTCCAGCCGCTTTGAAGAGGCTGGAAGCCTCTTCTACTTTTCACGGTTCTTCGTGGAGACGATGCTTGGTCCCGGCCAAGCCGGGTTGGGTTCCGGTGGAAAAAGGGGTGAGCGCACGCAGCCTCTTCCAAGGTATATACTGGGGGCATTCCACCCATGGCAGCCCCCCTACATGCTTCAAAGGATTTGCTTTGTTTCTGGATTTTGTGCAGACCCTGGTTGCGGTCGTAATCCTCTGGAAATGCGCCGATTGGTTTGTCGAAGGCGCCGTGGGCATAGCCGAGCGGTTGCACGTTCCGCACATGTTCGTGGGGCTGGTGCTCGTCAGCATTGCCACGACCTCCCCGGAACTCATGGCTTCCCTCCTGGCGGCGTTGCAGGGGAAGCCCGCCATGGCCTTGGGCAACGCCGTCGGATCCGTCGCCATTGATGCCTCGGTGGCCTTGGGGCTGGGGGCCGCCGTGGCGGCCGTCCCGCTCGTCGCGGACCGTCAAATCTTCCGGACGAGTGCCATTGTCCTCGTCACGGTGCTTGTACTCTGCTTCCTCATGACCTTGGACGGCACGCTGAGCGGTTGGGAGGGCGGGGTGCTTTTCGCGATCTATGTGGGCTATGTCGTCGTTTCATACCGGCAGATGCGCCGTCGCCAGCAGACGGAAAGAATTCATGATGAGGCCCTGGAGGAAATCGAGGCCCTCATCGGGCAGATGACCGTTTTCCGTATCGTATTGTTTTTTTTCGGCGGATTTGCGGGGGTCTTGCTGGGAAGTATGTTACTGGTTCGCGGTGCCGTGGGTATTGCCGAGGGCATGGGACTTTCGGATGTGGTCGTGGGCATGATCGTGGTGGCCGTGGGCACCTCCACACCCGAGATTGCGACCTGCGTGGCCTCCGCGCTCAAACGGCAAAGCGGTATAGGCGTGGGGAACATCATAGGCGCTGACATTCTCAACATCTGCTGGGTGGCCGGTGTCTCCTCCATGGCCCACCCCCTGTCGGCCACGCGCCATGAGGTGCTGGTCATGTTCCCCGGTTGCCTGATCATCGTACTCTGCATGCTGGCGCTTTTGCGGCACAAGTACCGGCTGACGCGCTGGAAGGGCCTTGCGCTTCTCTTTCTTTACGTTGCTTACGTGTCCGCATTGATGACCTTTGCCACCTCCGGCGACCCGTCTGAATTGCACGGGCGTTCCGGGAAAGGACCCTTCGCGGGAAAACGGTTCCTGGTGCAATCCCGGCCGCTACTTTTTGAGAAGTGTTCCCGCGCTTCCGGCCTTGCGTGCCTCGTCGAGCAGACGGATGTCTTCCCGAAGCATGTCCGGCTTGTCTCCGGGGTATATTCCCACGCAAACCGCGTCGATGGGCCGCATTTTTCCGGCCACGAAATCAAGGGCTTTCCGGGGATCGTTTCGTCCCGCCGCCATGACTTTGTAGTGGATGGCCGGACGGGATAGTCCCGCGATGAGTTCCGTCATAATGTGGCGGTCTTCTTCAAGGAACCATTCCGTCATGCCGGGTACATGCTCCGCCCGGTCATCGCGATGGGCGGCGTTGTAATAGGAGCACATGTAGTAGTCCACGTCGAGATGCTCCTCGGCCCAGCGAATGACGTCGGGGTTGTGGGCGGCGATACCGGCCTGCATCCCCCGGTCCCGAATCATCCGGATCACCGGCGGAATCTCGTCCAGCTTGCCCTGGGCGTAAAGAAAATCCATGACCCCGCCGTGAACGTGACAAGCCTTCGCGCCGCCGTCCGCCGCTCTCGACACACACGTCGAGTGATCGCCCACCTCGGGGCAGGTTTGGGCGAACCAGGTAATGGCGCCCCCCTGATCCCAATACTCCAGAAGCACGCGCATGATATGGTGATCGGTTCGCGCAATCATGGCCGTCACCCCGAGGTCTTCCGCGTCGCGCAAGGTGTCTTTGATCGCCCTGGTGGTGAAATAACGGCGCATTTCCTGATCCCGCTCGACGCCCTGGTGAGAGAAGCCGCTAAAAGGATTGCTGCCCACGATAAAGCGGCTGACCTTTACATCGCCAATTTGGATACTGTCCACCGTTCACGCTCCCTTTATGGGAATCCTGTACTCTTGTGGAGCACAGTATATCACGCACTGTCCGGCGGTTGACGTTGCCCCCCCCAATCTGTTCCAATCATCGTTGTGCTTTCAGGGGCACGGGGAATACGGGAAGGCAGGGCCTTCCGGGAGCCTTGATCATGTTTGATCCTGTCGGTCGCGTGTGTGTTATCGCCCTGGCGGGCCTGTCGCTTCTGGTCCCATGGGCGGCCGCACGGGAAGTGGTTTATCAGCAGGACTTCGAGGGCGCGGCTCCAAGCGTAGCTTTCGCCCAGGCCGAACAGGTGATCGCCACCGGTGAAGCCCGGCGGGGAAAAGGGTGCCTGCGCGCCTCTTTCGCTGAGAAAAAGGGCGGGATTCCGGTTATCTTTTCTTTCGACATGGATCCCAGGGCCGTTTACAAGCTCTCCCTGTGGGCACGGTCCGACAACGGTTGCGGAATGGGCGTGGGGGTCATGAATACCTGGGCGGATCGCCGGGATATCACGCGCTTCTACCCCATTCCCAAGACTTGGACACGGTATGAGACCACGCTGGTTCCCATGAAGAACGGCTGCAAGGCCCTTTGGCTTTATTTACCCCATACTTTTCTGGCGAATCCCGGTACGGTTTGGGTCGATGACATTCGCGTCACGGAAATCGGACGCTTCGCCGGCGAAGACATCAGTCCCCGTAACGGCTATGCCGAGGATGTGGTGCTAACGGCCACCGGTCCCCGGACCGCCCTCGTTGCCTGGCTCGATCACACGCCCGAGATCCATGCGCTTGAAGGGAAGGACGCCGAACGGGCGGCGAAGGGGGTCATGGGGCTGCATGTCGCGCCCTGCCAGGAACGGCTCTTGTCCCGTGAGTACCGGGACGGTGTTTGGACCGAACCCGAATCCCTGGCGGCGGGATGGCTCCTGCACCCGGCGGTGAGCTCGGACGGCCAGGGCCGGACATGCGTGGTATGGAGCCAGCGGAGCGTCGATGACGACCGTTGGACGCTCATGGCGCGTGTTCGCCGCGACGGGATCTGGGACGACGTGCAGGCCATCCCGGGAACGGGACGAAACCCCTGCTTCCCGGCCCTGGCGCCCATGCCGGGCGGCGGGTTCCTGGTCGCGTCGTGCGTGATGTTCGAAGGAACCTGGTCCATCCAGGCAGGAACCCTGACGGACATGGGCACCGCCGCGGGTAGCGCCGTACCGCTCTCGGAAGCGGGGCGCAGCGGGTATCGTCCCACGGTTGCGGTGACGGTTTCGGGCCGGCGCTGGGTGGCCTGGCAGGAATTCAGCGGGACGGACTACCGCATTGCCGGTCGCTATGCTGATCCCGGCGGGGCGTGGTCGAATACGCTGGTGCTGGCGGACGGGCCGGATGACGAGGGGCACCCGGTGTTGATTGCCGATCCCGACGCCCCGGATACGGTTTGGTTGGCCTATGACGTGGGCGTGATTCCGAAGGGCGGGCAACCCAGGTGGGGCCGTTCGACCGGGCAACGGGCCAAACTCCGCGTGGAGATACGCCGGATTGCCGGGACCCGTGTCCGTGCGTTGCCCGTGCCCTATGAGTCTTCCGAATGTGACCGGGGTGAACGGCCGGTCATCGTGGCACCGCCCGGTGGCGGACTGTGGCTTTTCGAGCGTGCCATGGGGTCCAAGGCCGGTCATTGGAACCTGCGGGTACGACATACCGGGGCGTCGGGCGTCTGGACGGAGTCCTTTTTCCTTTCCGGGGGCGGCCCCGGCACGTGGCTGCCTGCGGCCGCGGCGTCGCTTCAGGGGGGCATCCTTGCCGTGTGGCAGACGGATCAGCGTCGTGCCGAGCGGGTGACCGAACGTGACGATGAGGCCACGTCCTGGCTCGTCGCGCAGTACCTGCCGGGTGCAGAGGGGGCACGGAACGCGAAAGGTGACGATGTCCGGGCGAAAGTGGCCGGCGATGCGCACGGATCGGTCGCGGCACCGCCGGACACCATCGAATTCGCGGGCCGGACGCGCCGGGTGTTCTGGGGCGACCTGCACATCCACTCCCGGCTGTCTCTTTGCGCGCGGGACCGGGACCTCGATCCATTCGATGTCTATGTGTATACCCGTGATTACGAGAACATCGACTTTATGGCGCTTACCGACCACGGGGCGCACACAAACCACGCGGATTGGTTCAACACCATGAAGCTGGCGTCTCTCTTGAACGCACCGGGGCATTTCACCGCCTTCCTGGCACAGGAATGGAGTTCCGCCCGGGCATACCGGCCCGACGGCGTAGGGCACCGGAATATCATTTACCCCGGCGCCGAGGTGTCCCTTTGGTTTCATCCGCACTTTGGCATGATGCCCGCGGAACTGTATAAGAATCTGTCGCGCCAGGGGATGCCCGCCATCATCATCCCCCATCAGATCGCCGATGGCGCCGGCGGTGCCTGGACCGATTGGTCGCACAGCGATCCCGCGTGGGAACCCCTGGTCGAGGTGTTTCAGATTCGCGGAAGTTATGAGTATCCGGGCGCCCCGTGGATGTCGCCACAGGCGCTGAAACAACCGGGTTCGTTTTACCAGGATGTGTTGAGCAGGGGACGTCAGGTGGGCGTGCTCGCCAGTTCCGATCATGGCGGCGGCCATGGCAAGGTGGCCGTCTTCGCGGGAGGTCCCGGCCGCCAATCCATCTTCGACGCCCTGAAGAATCGTCGCACTTTTGGCACCAGCAACGCCCGCATGTTCCTCGATTTTCGGATAAACGGTGAACTCATGGGGGGCGTGACGCGGGAGCGGGAAGGCGCGCGGGAAATCGTTCTGCGTGTCCGGGCCGCCCAACCCTTGCGCGAGGTCGTGGTGTTCAAGAATCGGCGGAAAATCCTGGAGCGAAGCGAGATGGTTTCCGGCACCTTCGAGACCGCCTTCACCGACCACGAGGCGGAGAAGCCCATCGACTGGTATTACCTTCGCGCCATCCAGGAGGACGGCCATATTGCATGGTCCAGCCCGGTGTGGGTGGCCCGGAGCAAGGGTGAAGACGAGGGAGAGTAGGTATTCATAGCCGTTCACGGGAATCGTTGGGACCAGGCAGACAGGTCACCCCGCGATTCGTTGTGCCTGGAGCACAGGAAAGGATTTACCAT
Source organism: Candidatus Hydrogenedentota bacterium (assembly GCA_024278275.1). Lineage (GTDB taxonomy): Bacteria > Hydrogenedentota > Hydrogenedentia > Hydrogenedentales > JAJRTN01 > JAJRTN01. Next base: position 104,931 of record JAJRTN010000042.1, on the reverse strand, counting down.
GTTGAACCGGCGGGCATTTCTTCGCACCAGCGCCATGGCCACCACGGCCATGTTCCTCGGAATGAAGCGGCCGAAGCCTTCCTTCGCCATGGCCACGCCCAATGTGGTGATCATTTTGGCCGATGATCTGGGCTATGGCGATGTGGGTTGCTATGGGGCCACCAAGGTACGAACCCCCAACATCGACCGCCTTGCCGCCGGGGGAACGCGATTTACGGACGCTCATGCGCCCAGCCCCATCTGCACGCCCACGCGTTACACCATGTTGACGGGCGAGTACTATTTCCGTGTCGGTACCACCGTTGGACGGCAATGGAACCGTCATCGTCAGTTCCTTGTTCAGGATGATCGGTTGACCGTGGGGGAACTCTTTCAGGACGCCGGTTACGATACGGCGTGTGTCGGGAAATGGCACTTGGGCTTCGGGGAAAAGACGCCGGACTGGAACGGGGAGCTTTCGCCCGGTCCCCTCGACGCGGGCTTCGATTACTATTTCGGCGTGCCCAACGCCAACAGCGAAGCCCCCTTTGCCTTCGTGGAAAACCGGCGTATCGTGGGACTGGACCCGAAGGATCCCATCTCCATTCCCGGGGAAAGCGTGGGGAATTACCACCAGATGACCGGCGGCAAGGCGGCGCGATGGGTCCAGGAAGATATTGCCCTCGTGCAGACGAAGAAAGCCGTCAACTACATCGAGGGACACAAGGATAAGCCTTTCTTCCTCTATTTCGCGCCCTGCAACGTTCACACGCCCGTCGTGCCCAACCCGCGATTCCGGGGCACCAGCGATTGCGGTCTTTACGGGGATTTCATCCAGGAACTGGACTGGTCGGTGGGCGAGGTGCTGGGAACCCTCGACCGCCTGGGCCTGGCGGACAACACGCTGGTGCTTTTCTCCAGCGACAACGGCGCGGTGAACTACCGTGATGTTTTCGCCACGGGTCACCGGTCCAACGACGGTTTCATCGGCCAGAAGACCGATATCTGGGAAGGAGGACAACGAGTGCCTTTCATTGCCCGCTGGCCTCAGCATGTTCCGGCGGGCCGCACTTCGGATGAACTGGTGTCGCTGGCCGATGTGCTCGCCATGAGCGCGGCCCTGCTCGGTAAGGAACTCCCCCCTAAGGCGGGCCCCGACAGCTTCAACATTCTGCCCGCGCTGCTGGATGAACCGGGACATAAGCCGCCCCGGACCACGCTGGTCATGGGTTGGCCCGGCTGGGCGTTGCGCCATGGGAAATGGCTCTACATTCCGCACCAGGGTTCGGGGGGCGTCACCACGGACCCGAACAACCCACCGGGCGAAGGGTGGATGAATTTCGCGGAAACCGGGCATAAGAACAGTGATTACGATGGCGACGGGAAACTCAGGGAAGACGCGCCACCCGGACAGTTGTACAACCTGGAAAAAGATCCGGCCGAGTCCACCAACCTGTATCGAAAACATCCTCGTTTGGTCAGGCGAATGGATGCCCTGCTGGAAAAGATCAAGGCGCGGGGAGAGCGTTTTGGTTGAGGTTGTGCCCGGAATGAATCGGCGGTGCCATGGGGAAAAAGAAAGCGCCTCACCACCAGGGCTTGGGGATGGTACGCTGAAGCACACCCTGCAACGCCGCCCCTGGGGTTACTCAAGATCGATCACGGGAATGTTCGCAATGACAAGGGGGCATGGCCCCATATCAGAAACAATACTGCTCGAAGGCCTCGCAGACGGCCTTGATGTTTGCCAGGGGCACGCCCGGCGCCATGACGGCGAAGACCATCAGCCCGCCCGCCGGGTCATGGAGCGTTTCGATGGTTCGTCCCACGTGAGCCTTCGCTTCGGCGGGCGTGCAGAAGGGAAACAACTGTCGATCCAGGTCGGCGTCGATGCAGAGCCGTCCCCGGTAGCTTCGGGCGATGCCCTCCGCCGTGTTGGCCCGCAACTGGGGGTCATGGACCGACACGCCGCACTCGGCCAGGTCGTCCACGATGTCGAGGAGGCGGCCATCGGACGAAAGCCGCACATGCACCCCTGCCGCGCGTACGGGTTGGAAAAGGCGGGCAAACATGGGCTTGATGTATTCCCGGAACTGGGCGGGAGAAATCATCAGGCCCTGCTGCGTGCCGATGTCGGTGTGAAAGTAGACCTCGTCCACCCCCAACTCGACCCACTTCCGGGCCAGGGCGCCGGCGTGGTTCTCCACCAGTGCGATGAGATCGTAGAGACGGGGATCGCCCGTGGCGATGTCCACCATCAGTTGGTCATAGCCCCGCAGGGCGTACATGAGGTCAAAGAGGCTTCCCGCCGAACCCCGGACCACGGCCCCCCGGGCTTTCTCCTCCCGAATGCGTTGCGCCTCCGCCTCCCAGTTTCGTACCTGCCCGAAGTCGTCCTGGAGAAGCGGGTCGGGCGCTTCGTAACGGTCGAGGGCGTCCCAGTCGGCCAGGGGATGATCCACCACGATACCGATATGGCCTTCCTCCACGTTGCGCCACAGGCAGCCCCACTGATCGTGCAATTCTCCCACGGCGCAACGGAACCACACCGCGTCGTAATCCACCGCTCCCCGCGTATGACCGGGGAATACCCTCGGATGGGCGAGCACTATTTCTTCGAGCCGTTCCCGGTGTTCTTTCCAGTTCCGGGAGTTGAGCATTACATGGCAGGGGATCCATTCCGGACGCCGGTTCTCCAGCGCGCGGAGGTAGTTTTCCCGTTCGGTCATCATGTCGCTTGTCCTTCTTGGCCGGTTCCGTCCCGTAGTCCCTTACCCGTGAATTTCTGTACAAATGGCCACGAAAACGTGTTTCTCCCTCCCTTTCGTCATTCCCGCGAACGCGGGAATCCACGGAAAAGGTCAAAGTGCTGCCCCCCATCATGGATCCCCGCTTTCGCGGGGATGACGGTTGGTCGTGGCATGGACGGCTGTAGCGATTCTTGGTTCCGGATTGGCCGGGTTAGGGTGTACTTCAGCACACCATCCGCTTCGTTCAAGGGCGGGTTCGTTTCACCGTCAAGGTCCGGCCTTGGTGGGCCAAGACCCGCCCTGCCAATCATGCCCCCGGCCCCATCACGGGTTCAAGGCCGCCCATGTTGAGGCGCATGCACATCCATGTTTTCCGGACCGCGCTGGCCCTGGCGGGACTCTTTGCCGCCCTGTGGTTAACCGGTTGGCTTTTGTGTCCACCCTTGTCGGAGAAGCCGCCAATTTATTCCGCCGAGGAAATCCGGGCGGCGGCGGTTGCCCGGGAACCCGTGCTGAACCCCGACCACCCGCCCGTCATCCAGCGGGATGTGGATTACTCGGAAGGCAAGTCGGCGGCCTGGTATCCGAAGGGGGAGTCTCCCCTGCTGGCGCCGCTGGTGGCTTCAGGCGACCTGCCGCCCGTGGCCGAACGGGTTGGACCGGAGCCGGTGGTGATGGAGGGCGTGGAGGGAATCGGGAAATACGGCGGCACGTGGGTGCGGTTGGCGGGCACCAGTTTCGAGGCGGAAGTGATGATGCGCAGTTGCCACTCCTATGCCAACCTCGTACGCTGGTCGCCCCAGGGCTATCCCATTGTTCCGCACATCGCCAAGAGTTTCGAGGTGTCCGACGACAACCGGGTCTTCACCTTCACCCTGCGCCGGGGCATGCGCTGGTCCGACGGCTATCCCTTTACGGCGGACGACATCCTCTACTGGTGGGAAGACGAGGTGATGGATCCCGTGTTCGAGGGGGATGTGACCCCGTTCATGCAGCGGGAGGGCAAGCCGGCCAAGGTGGAAAAGCTCGGTCCCTACAAAATCCGTTTCACCTTCGAGAAGCCCTTCGGCGCGTTCCTGATTCATCTGGCGTCTTCCCGGGGGGTCGACGTGTGCAGTCGGCCCGCGCACTATTTACGGCAGTTCCACCCGAGGCTGGGCGACCCCGCCAAGATCGAAGCGGAAATGAAACGCCGCAAGATCGACGACAAGCTCAGTCTCTACTGGAACCTGGTGGGGTCGTACTTCGAAAATCCGGAGTATCCCCGCCTGTGGCCGTGGATCTATCGCACCTACACCTCGTCGCCGCCCTACGCCATCGTGCGCAATCCATACTACTTCGCCGTGGATACGGAAGGCAATCAGCTTCCCTACGTGGACCGCATCCTCTACGACGTGAAGTCGCCGGACATGCTGGAGGCCACGGCGGCCAACGGCGATTGCACCATGCAGTCCTGGCTCCTGCGCTACGACCAATACACCCATCTCATGAGCCAGCGCGAAAAGAACGGCTATGAGATCTATCACTGGTATCCCGCCACGCGGGGCGATTACGTCATCTTTCCGAACCTGAACCGGCGCGTGGATCCCAGGGACCCGGGCAGCCGGTACAAGCATGCCCTGATGAACGACAAGCGTTTCCGGCAGGCCCTTTCCCTTGCCATCAACCGCCGGGACATTATCGACGCGGAGTTGAACGGGCAGGCCAGGCCCGCTCAATGCGCGCCCGGCCCCGTGTCGCCCTTCTACGTGGAAGAGGCCTACACGAGCCACACGGCCTTCGCCCCAGACGAGGCCAACCGGCTGCTTGATGAAATGGGGTTGATCCAACGGGACCGGGAAGGCTTTCGGACCTTCCCCGACGGGTCGCGCATGGTGTTCTTCATCAACACCTGCGACGCCTGGCCCGCGACGGGCGTGGCCCAATTCGTGGTCACGGACTGGGCGCGGGTGGGTATACGCGCCATCGTCCGCGAACGGTCGCGGGTGTACTGGAGCACGGAACAGAACACGCGCCGCATGGATTTCTATGTCTGGTCCGGCAACATGGAGTATCTTCCGCTCATGTTGCCCACCTGCTTCGTTCCCGCGTGGCCCTACGGCGGCTTCGCCCAGGCCTACGCCCGCTGGTACCTGCGCGGCGGTCTTTACGGCGATCCCCGCGCCGACAGTCCGGGGGCGATTGAACCGCCGGTGGGACACCCCATCCGCCGGGCCATGGAGGTCTTCGAGGCGGCCCAGGCCTACCGCACCGCGGAACAAGAGGCGAACGTTTTCCGGGAAGCCCTGTTGATCGCGGCGGAAAACGTGTGGACCATCAACATATGCACTCCCCCGCCCTCCCTCACCCTGGTGAAGAACGGTTTCCGCAACGTACCCCGCCACGCCGTGTTCACCTGGGAGTTCCAGACGCCCGGGAACGCGGGCATGGAGACCTATTTCTTCGACGAACCCTCGGATTCTCCGGGTGCCGTGGCGCAGATGCGGCGGGAACTGCTGAAGGTGACGCCCCGCTACGCGGAGGCCGAGACCCGGGAGGACGGGACGGCGGATCCGGGTTCAACCAGCGGGGTGCTCCGTGCGCTCGTCGTGGTTATCCTCATTCTGGCGGCGGTGCTTCTGGCGGTCCGGCATCCCTACGTGGGGCGCCGGTTGCTTATCATGGCGCCCACCTTGCTTGTCATCTCCGTCGTGGTCTTTACCACCATACAGCTTCCTCCCGGCGATTTCGTGTCCATGCGGATCATGCAACTCCAGGAATCCGGTCGGAGCGCCGATCTGGCGGCCATTGAGCGTATCCGGGACACCTTCCACCTCGAAGAACCGGTTTATTTGCGGTATCTCCGCTGGCTGGGAGTCCACTGGTTTCTCACCTATGACGAAAAAGACACGGGCTTGCTCCAGGGGAACATGGGGCGATCCATGCAGTCCGGCCAACCGGCGAACGACCTGGTGGGCGACCGGATCACCCTGACCTTCTGCATTTCCCTCTTCACCATCCTTTTCACCTGGGCCGTCGCCCTGCCCATCGGCATGCTTTCCGCCGTCAAACGGTACTCGGCCATGGACTACACCATCACCTTTGTGGGCTTCCTGGGCATGTGTATCCCCTCTTTCCTGCTTGCTCTCGTGCTCACTGCTATCGGCGGGGTCTCCGGCCTTTTCTCCAGCGAATACGCCGTGCAGCCCGAATGGTCCTGGGGGAAGATCATGGACCTCATGCGGCATATCTGGGTGCCCGTGGTGGTGCTCGGTGTGGGCGGCACGGCGGGCATGATTCGTGTCATGCGCGGCAACCTGCTCGACGAGCTTGAAAAACCCTATGTGGTCGCCGCGCGCGCCCGGGGCGTGCGTCCCCTCAAGCTGCTGCTGAAGTATCCTGTCCGGATCGCACTGAATCCCTTCATCTCCGGCATCGGCGCCCTTTTCCCCCAGCTTGTCTCCGGTGGTGCCATCGTGGCCGTGGTGCTGAGCCTGCCCACCGTGGGGCCCATGATGCTCTCGGCCCTCATGAACGAAGACATGTTTCTCGCGGGAAGCATGCTCATGGTCTTGAGTTTGCTCGGCGTGGCGGGGACCCTGGTAAGCGATTTGCTGCTTCTATGGCTCGACCCGCGAATACGGTTCCAGGGGGGCGCGCGATGAGGGGACGCCCTGCCAGGGACACGCCGCGCTCCGATACGCAATGGGCGCTTATCGCGCGTCGGTTTAGTCGTCACCGCCTCGCCGTGGCTTCGCTCTACGTCCTGGTAGCCCTCTACTTTCTCGCCCTCTTCGCCGGTTTTTTCGCGCCTTACACCGCCGAGTGGCGCGATCTCGATCATGCCTATTGTCCGCCCCAGATGCTGCGCTTCAGCCTTGCCGAGGGACTGTACACGCCCGCGCTGGTCCGGCATGTCGATCCCGTCACCTTCCGGAAGACCTACACCGCCGATAAGGCATTGACCGTGCCGCTCGGGCTGTTCGTGAAAGGTGAACCCTACCGCCTGTGGGGCCTGATCCCCATGGAGCGGCACTTCCTGGGGGTTGACCGGGAGGCCTGGCGCGAGCGCCGGGAGAAGGACGGGGCGAAGACGGAGATTACGCCGACCTTCTACATGCTTGGTGCCGATCATTATGGCCGCGACCTGCTCAGCCGGATTCTCATCGGCGCCCGCATCTCCCTTTCCGTCGGTCTCGTGGCGCTGGCGGTCACCTTTCTCCTGGGAATTATTCTGGGCGGCATTTCCGGTTACGTGGGCGGAAGCCTCGACAATCTTATCCAGCGCGGCATCGAGGTGATCAACGCCATGCCCCAGCTTCCCCTGTGGCTCGCCCTGGCGGCCGCCATGCCGCAGGACTGGTCCCCCCTCAAGGTCTACTTCGCCATCACCATCGTACTGAGTCTGCTCGGCTGGACCGGTTTGGCCCGCGTGGTTCGGGGTAAGCTCCTGTCCCTGCGCGAAGAGGACTACACCATGGCCGCCCGCCTTTTGGGCGCCGGCCACGGTCGCATCATCTTCCGCCACCTGGTGCCCGGCTTCACCAGCCACATTATCGTCGCCCTCACGCTCAGCATCCCGGCGATCATTCTCGGCGAGACCTCCCTCAGTTTTCTCGGTGTCGGCCTGCGGCCGCCGGTGATCAGTTGGGGCGTGCTGCTCCAGGACTGCATGAACATCACCGCCGTGGTGAACTACCCCTGGCTCCTGTTGCCCGTGGTGTTCATCGTGGCCGTGGTGCTTTCCTTCAACTTCCTGGGCGACGGCCTGCGCGATGCCGCCGACCCCTACGGAGGACACTGACGCGCGGACAGCTCATCAAGCAGGCAGGGTGGGCCTTGGAATACCAAAATAGAACCTTCAGACGAATCAGAAAGCCCTTGGAACGGAGGTGATGGTGCGCTGAAGCGCGCCCTACAAGATGAATGTGGTTTTGCCCACAGGTAATTCGTTATTTCGTATTGCACTTTTTTGATCACAAAGGCATTGGTTTCATGGCAGGCATGACACAGCAGGTGAAAGAGACTCCGCTCCTGGAGATCGAGGATCTCCAGGTCTGTTTCGACACCGAGGACGGAACGGTCGCGGCGGTGGACGGGGTGAGCCTGACCATCCCACGGGGCCGTATCGTGGGCCTGGTGGGAGAAAGCGGGTGTGGAAAGAGCGTGACCGCCTATTCCATTCTCCGTCTCATCCAGAAGCCGGGGCGCATTCGCCGGGGGCGCATCCGTCTCCATCCGCTCCATGGTGATGCCATGGACGTGACCGCCCTGGGCGAAAAGGACGATGCCCTTTACCGGCTTCGGGGCGGCCGGGTAAGCATGATCTTCCAGGAGCCCATGACCGCGTTGAGCCCGGTACACACGGTGGGCAACCAGATTTGCGAGGCGATCCGGCTTCACCAGGAAGTCACCAGGGCGGCGGCGGAACGGCTGGCGGTGGAGATGCTCGAACGGGTCGGCATTCCCGGCGCGGCGGGACGGCTCAGGCAGTATCCTTTCGAGATGAGCGGCGGCATGCGTCAGCGCGTGGTCATCGCCATGGCCCTCGTAGGGCGACCGGAACTCCTCATCGCCGACGAGCCGACCACCGCCCTGGATGTGACGATCCAGGCGCAGATCATGGACCTTATGCGCGGCTTGCAGCGGGAAATGAACACGGCGATCCTGCTCATCACCCACGATCTCGGCGTGGTGGCCCAGATGTGCGACGACGTGGCGGTCATGTACCTCGGGCGCATCGTGGAACGCGGCACGGTGCGGCAAATCCTCAAGACCCCGCAGCACCCCTACACCCGTGGGCTGCTGGCCTCGCTGCCAAGCCTCAGCCGCGGCCGGAGCGAGTTGCCTTCCATCGAAGGTTCCGTGCCCTCCCTCTCCGAGATCCCTTCGGGCTGTCCCTTTCACCCGCGCTGCCCCCATTATCAGGCGGATACGTGTGACCGCGGCGGACCGCCCGACCTGCGGCCTTCCCCCGCCGGGCACGAGGCCGCCTGTCTTCGCCTCGAAGGCCTGGAGGCGGCGCCATGATCACGCCCAGGCAGTCCGTGACCGAACCGCTCCTGTCGGTACGGGGGCTGTGCAAGTATTTTCCCGTTCATCGGCAGGGCCTGCTGCGCCGGAAAACACGCTATGTCCGTGCCGTGGACGACGTGAGCTTCGACGTGGCCCCTGGCGAGACCCTCGGCCTGGTGGGCGAGAGCGGATCGGGAAAGACCACGACAGGCCGGGCGATCCTGCGTGCCATCGAACCAACGCGGGGGACCGTACTCCTGGCGCATGGCGGGGAAAGGCTGGATGTCGCGACCCTGGGGAGAAAGGAACTCAAAGGTCTGCGTACGCGCATGCAGATGATTTTTCAGGATCCTTTCTCCTCCCTGAATCCCAGGATGACCGTGGAGGACATTGTGGGCGAGCCCCTGGTGATTCACCGCCTGGCCAAGGGGCGCGTGTTGCGGGACCGGGTGGGCGCCATGTTAGAGAAGGTGGGCCTTAAACCCGAGCATCGGAGCCGCTACCCCCACGCCTTCAGCGGTGGCCAACGCCAGCGTATCGGCATCGCCCGCGCCCTCATCATGAACCCCGCCTTCCTCGTGGCCGACGAGCCGGTATCCGCCCTCGATGTTTCCGTGCAGGCCCAGGTGGTCAACCTTCTCCAGAAGCTTCAGCGTGAACTTGGCCTGACCTACCTGTTTATCGCCCACGATCTCAGCGTGGTCCGCCACATCTGCGACCGCATCGCCGTCATGTACGCGGGAAAAATCGTCGAAATAGCGCCCACGGAGAAACTCTTCAACCGGCCCTGTCACCCCTATACGCGGGCGCTTCTCGCCTCCGTGCCCAATCCCGACCCGGACGTAGCGATGCCCGAGGTCATTCACGGAGAAGTGGCCGATCCGGGCAACCTGCCCGCCGGATGCAGCTTTCACCCCCGCTGTCCCCATGCTACCGACGTCTGCCGCCAGGAAGCCCCTGTTTTGAGACCCATGGGCGAGGGCTGTCAAGTCCGTTGCCCCCACCCCTTCGATTGACCTTGCCCTCGGATAGTAATGGTGGCCGGCTTCAGCCAATCGCTTCTATCGTATCACAAACCGGGCGTGGGCGGGTTGTCTTGCCTGGACAAGCCGTTGGCCACAAAGTCATCGAGGCGTGTCTGAATGAGCTGGGCGGTCTGGTCGATACCGTCGGCCACGTCGGGATTCAGCGCCTGGAGGGCACCCAGGATGCCACGGGCTTCCTCGATGCCCTGACTGATGGCCTTGCCGATGAAGTCGGCATATTGCGCACGCCCCGCCTCGTCGTCCTGTAGACCATTGTTCTCGGCGTACTTGCTGAAGAAACCCAAGGCGAAATCGGCGATGCGATTCGCCGTGGCTTCCGGGCTGGTGTCCAGCATGGCGTCGGTGGGGATGCCCAATTCCTCCCGGGCTTGACGCACCACGTCCCCCAGCTTCGCGAGCGCCCGCTCCACCACGATGTTCTGGATTTCCGCGCTGTTCAGCGGACGGCCCTGCCCGAGTTCCACCACGTCGGAGCGTGGACCCGTCCGTATGTCGCGGGGAATAATGCGAGGCTTGTTCAGAAGACGTTCCACTTGGGGGCCTTCACTGGCGGGATTGACTTGGTTCACCATGGTTCCGTCCTTCGTGCGTGTACTCAATTCGTGGGGATTATGGTTTTCGATCCGTCGCAATCGTTATTATCGGCGGAAACTTCGGAATACTTTAGTCCGGAGTTGGAAGGAGGTGACAAACCATGATTGAAATACGCGAGGAGGACCTTGAATACACCTTCTTCCGAAGTTCAGGTCCCGGGGGCCAGAAGAAGAACACTACGGATTCGGCGGTCCGGCTTCGACATATACCGACAAATACCGTTATTATCGCACAAAAAGAGCGGTCCCAATGGCGCAATAAGGCGATTGCGCTTGAAACCTTACGTCATCGCCTTGAGGCTGAAAACCAACGAAAACGACCCAGAATTGCCACCCGAGTCTCCCGCCGTGCAAAAATCAGGCGCCTTGAAGCCAAACGGCAACGGGGGGGAATCAAACGGCTGCGCGGCCCCATACGGGAGGACTGAAACCCCGGGTGGCCCCCGCGTTTTCACTTCCCGGCGAAGACGCCCAGGTGGTTGGCGTTGGGCCGCTGGATGCCGGGGATGCCGAGGTTGCAGGGGCGGTTGAGCACGAGGGGGTCGCCGTCTTTCCCGGCGATAAGCAGGACCGAAGAGCCGCCGCCGTCGAGGTTGAGGGCCGTATCCGCGCCGAGGCGTGCCATCCAGTCCGCCATTTCCGCGGTGGTCGCGCCGATGCTGTAACCCGGCTGGCGGCCGTCGCGCACGGCGAGGTAGAGGTAGCGCCCGTCTTTCGACAGGCCGATGGCGGACCGGGGATGGCGTGCGCCGCCGGTGCCGACATTCTTGCCGTCGCGTAACAGCATGTGGAAGCCGCTCAGGGCGTTGTGGACCACCATTCCCCTGGGGGGTCGTTTCGCAAAACGCACCACGTTGTCGGGACCGATGAACACGGCGTCGTAATCGACTTTCTCCCTGGAATAAAGGTCACCGTTAGAGGCGGAGATGCCGAGCACGTCCTGCGCTTCGCCTTCCGTGGAGACCACGGGTCCGTAAGGCGAGCCGTTGATCACGACCTGGCAACCGTGGCGCTTCATGAAGGTTGCCGCCGTCTCGCTGTTGGTATCCTTGGGCGCATCACCGTTTTGGGGTGTCACGAAGAAACGAAGCTTTGCCTTCAAATCCAGCCGCACGGCGGACAGGGCGATGGGATAGGGCTCCAGGAGGCGAAGGGAGAAGGTTTCCACGCCCGCGTAGTCCGTCGGTGTCCACGCCACCTTTACCCCTGCGGCGATGGTCTTTTCCGGAGGCGGGTTCTCCACGGGGAGCGTTTCTTCGGCCAGGCCGGAACCGCACAGCAATAGACACAGGGCAAGTGAGTACAGGGCAAGAATATGCTTGGGCAAAATGGTTTACTCCTTCGCGGGCAGCAGGAAAAGCCGCCCTTGGCCCGCGTCGAGGCTGAGTTGCATGCCGTCCAGTTCCGGGCTGTCATCGAGCAGGGGCACTTCCCCGCCCGTTTCCTGGCTCACCTCCACCACCTCCCCCGCCGGCACGTCGAAGACCACCGTGGGCCATTGGGTGTAGGCGAAGTGGTAGTTCATGAGGAACACGGCGCGGCGGTCGTCTTCGTGCTTGAAGACGCCCACGAGGACATCGTATCGAGGGTCGTAGCCTTCCCGCAACAGGTCCACCAGGGGGGTGCCCGCCAGTTTTTCCTTCGGCTCGTCGTCCGGCGTGATACGGATGACCTTCGTGCTCGTCAGCTTCATCAAGGTGGGGCCGAGGTTCTTGAGCGCCCGGTTCAGCCGCTTGCCCTGCTCGTAGTGGCGGGTGCGCAGGCCTTCCGCGGTGATGACCGCGCCGCCCTTGGGAAACTCGAAGATGCCCCCCGGCCCGCGCCCGTTGGGGGTGACGTAGCAGAAGTAAATCAGCCCCCGGGCGCCATAGGCCACGGAGGCGTGCATTTGCCACCGCATCTGGGCTTCCGTCGGGTCCGTGTGTGGACCATAGGGCATGACGTTGAAGCAATTCCAGAAGGGGATGCCCTTTTTCAGGGAATGACGCCGCATCACGTCGAGGTCCGCGCAATAGGCGTCGCGCGTATCCGGCTCGCCGGGGCGGAAGCGGGGGTAGTGATCCATGCTGAGCACGTCCACGTCCACCTGCTCCATGAACAGGCGCACGTACTCCTCGTAGGTTTCCGCGCCCAGTTGCGCCCATGGCGCGGCATAGCTGGGAAAGAGGTTGATCAATCCCAATCGACCGGGTCGCTTGGCGTGGATCTCGTCGATGATGGGCGCCAGGTCCGGGAAATCCTTCACGCCTGGTTCATCGCGCACGCCATAGCCCCAGCATGCCGGATGCTCCATGTAATTGGCGGGTGTCTCGTCCAGTTGCAAGGTAATGGCCGCCATACCGAGCTTCTGACAGACGTCCATCTTTTTCCGCATGGTCGCCTCGTCGCCACTCACCAGCACCACCGTGAAGTTCGCGTCCGCGATCTCCCGGTAACGTTCTTCGATGGTACCCTCCGCGGGCATGTCGTTGTAGACAATAAGGGCAAAACGGTCCTGCTTGAAACGGGCGTCATCCTTCACGTCATTCCTCTCCGCCGTTGCGGCCAAGGTCAGCAACGATGCCACGATCCCACCCAACCAACCTATTCGCATTTTGAAACTCCCACCCGTTGGGTGGGCTTTGGCCCACCACGACCGGTTTTTAACAGCGTAACGTGTTGTGGGCGTCGCCCACAACACGGCGATGGCCCATTACGGCCAATCCCAAATGTTTCATGGCGCTTTGATAATAGCCCAACACGTCCGTTCCAGGAAAGTGAAATAACACCTGTTGTCAGCCCCGGGTATTTCACCATCCTCCTGTTGCGCATGTGTATCCTGGGCCATCTCAAGGGCTTGTTCCGTTCGGCGCCCGATGTGTATCTGCACGCTGTCGTCCACCCCGCTTCGCTAAGCCCCTGGCCTCACCTGCACATGCTCATGACAAAGTTGGCGAAATGTTCGGGCGAGGTCCGGATCATCATGGGGTGGCCCGGTGCCTGGTCGCGTCGCCATAATAAGAGCGGCAGGGAAATCGAATGGGGTGTGGCGGTGTTCAAGAAGAACCGGGCAGCGCAGGTCGGAAACGCCTCCACGAAAAGAAAGCTGTCGCTTTGAAAGGCTAATCATGGTTCTCAAACATCGTAGACGCTGGCGTGAATACCGTTTTCTAATCGGGGTGGCGGCGTTGGCCCTGGCCTACGGCGTCTTGAGTCAAACAGCTTTGCTTCAGGGTACCCATCCCCTGGTGGGTCATAAGGCGCCAGATTTCAGGGTGGAACGATTGAAGGGCGGATTCATCGAGCCGTTCCAGCACCGTGGCAAGGAGGTTGTGGTGCTCGATTTCTGGAGCACCAATTGCCCACCATGCCGAAAGGGACTTCCCTTGGTGGCTCGCGTGGTTCGGGCATTTTCCGGCAGGCCGGTGGTGGCCTACGGGATCAGCATTATGGATCCCCCGGACCACATCCGCGCGTTTCTGAGGGAAACCGGCGTTGAGCTTCCCATCGGTGTGGATGCCTTCGGGGACCTGGCGGATCTCTACGGGGTCCAGGGAATCCCCCATACCGTCGTTATCGGGATGGATGGTACGGTTCGTGCCGTACACGTCGGCGTGGGCGGCTTTGAACGTTGGCTGCGGGACGCTGTTCAGGAAGCCCTCGACGCCTCTTCGCTCCCCTGACACGGCCGTCGCAGGAAGCCGGCCGCCGCTCATTATCCCTTGTTATTTTGTAACCGTTTACACCTTTCATACACCATCATTGCGAGGAGGGACGACGAAGCAACCTGGAGCAATCACGGTCTCTACGGATACTCGGATTGCCGTGTCGCTTTGCTCGTTCCAGGCTACACTCCTCACAATGACGGCCCGGGAGGGCCGTGAAAGGTTCTCCAGGGTTTATGTCGCGCACAACTCTATCTGCGTGCATCGGCGTCATCTGCGGATACCTCCTGGTACATCCGCAGATGGCGCAGGTAAACGCAGATTGAAACCATTCACGGCCCCCTGTAAAGTGTGTTTCGATGCACTATTTCCTATGTGGCACAGCCGCCCTCGGCTGTGGGGCCGATAGGCCCCAATTGGGCTCGAACGATTACGCGAATCAAGGGTTTGTTGCTTGGAGAGGGCCGATACCCGCGGAAACGAAGCTGGAACCCTGCGGGTTCCACAGCCGAGGGCGGCTGTGCCACATAAGATCGTGTTGGTGTTCTTGCGGTAACGAGGCGACACCCCTGAAAATAGGTATTCCTCCTCGTAAACGGTTACGTTATTTCGAACGTTGACCGGAAGCTTTCCCGTACCCGGCCGGGCGACGATAGGGAACGCCGCAGGGAAAATACAGGGGGGAAGATGGGGATGAGCGCGCCAGTGTTGCTCACCCCCTCAAACAGGTATAATCCGGCAACGTACAAATCCACCGAGGAAAGATGTCATGCGTATCGTGTTGCTTCTCTTGTTCATGAGTGTGGTTCCGATGCACTTCGGGTGGACCTTCAACCTGATCCACGAGGGACGTTCCGACTACGTCATCGTGTTGCCGCCCGAGCCTATTCCGCCGGAGCAGACGGCCGCCGCGGAGTTACAGCACTTTCTGGCGGAAGTGACGGGGGCCACGCTGCCCATCGTGGGCCACGGCGACATGGACCATCAGGCCAAGCGCATCATGCTGGGCGTGGGGCCGGAGTTGGCGGCGGTCTTCCCCGGTTTGAATGTGGATGCCATGGGACGTGACGCCACGGTCGTCAAGACGAAAGGGGACACGCTCTACCTGGCCGGGGATCGTCCGCGCGGCACGCTCTACGCCGTGTATACCTTCCTGGAGGATACGGTGGGATGCCGCTGGTGGACGGCCGACGCTCAGTTCATTCCCCGGCGACCCACGGTCGAAGTGCCGGCCCTTGACTTGGTCTACGCGCCGACCATCATCTGCCGGGAGGCCTACTACAAGGGCACGACCGACGGAGTTTTCGCCGCACGGCAGAAACTGAACGGTCACTCCATGCAGATAACCCCGGAATATGGCGGGCACTACCGGATTCTCGGCTGGTGCCACACCTTTGAGCAGTTGCTTCCGGCGGACACGTACTTCGATGCCCACCCGGAGTGGTACAGCGAAATCGACGGCAAGCGCGTGAAGGAACGCAGCCAGCTTTGTCTCACGAACGATGAAGCGCGGAAAGCGCTGACGGAGAAGGCCCTCGAATGGATTCGAAACGACCCCGATGCGGGCATGATTTCCATCAGCCAGAATGACTGGCACAATCGGTGCCGGTGCGCGAAGTGCCGCGCCCTGGAAAAAAAGGAAGGTTCGCCATCGGGGCCCTTGCTTTACTTCGTGAACGCCGTGGCCGCGGACATTGAGCGGGAGTTTCCCCACGTGCTGGTGTCCACCCTGGCCTATCAATACACCCGTGAGGCGCCGAAGCACGTGCGCCCCCGAAAGAACGTGGTGATCCGCCTGTGTTCCATCGAGTGCGATTTTTCCCAACCCCTGGCCACGGGAAAACGTAATGCGGATTTCAAGCGTGATATCGAAGCATGGAGCGCCATTGCCGGCAAGATCTATATCTGGAACTACGTGACCAATTTTCAAAATCTCATCCTGCCCCATCCCAATTACCGGGTGCTGGCGCCAAACCTGCGCTTTTTCGCCGAACACAAGGCCATTGGTCTCTTCGAGCAGGGCGACGCGGGATCGTGGTGCAGCGATTTCCCGGAGATGCGGGCGTGGCTCCTTGCCCACCTCATGTGGGATCCGTCGCGGGACGAGAATGCGCTCATGAAGACCTTCATGGAAGGTTATTACGGCAAGGCCGCCCGGCCGCTTCTACAATATATTACGATCCTGGCGGATGCCATGGAGGCGAGCGGTGCGAAACTCCGTTGCTTCGAGCAGGATACGGGAGATTGGTTTCATATCAAAACCGTGAACCGGGCGACGCGCCTTTTCGATGAAGCCGAGGCGGCCGTGGCGGATGAACCGCCGTTGCTGAAGCGCGTGCGACGGGCCCGTCTTCCCCTGGACCATGTGTGGCTCAATCGCTACCGCGAACTCAAAGGCGAGGCGAAACGGGCGGGTGAGCCCTTTCTCGGACCGGAGGATCCGGCCGCATTTGCCGAGGCCTTCGTGGAACGGGTCAAGGCCACGGGGGAGGGCTGGTACCGGGAAGGCCAGCCTTTCTCCAAGTACGTGCCGACTTTGCTGGGCCGTTTTCGTGCGCAGGGACCGCCTCCCGCGGAACTCCGTGATGCCGCCCCCGATACCTAC
The DNA here is from genome assembly GCA_024278275.1 of Candidatus Hydrogenedentota bacterium. Classification (GTDB taxonomy): domain Bacteria; phylum Hydrogenedentota; class Hydrogenedentia; order Hydrogenedentales; family JAJRTN01; genus JAJRTN01. The sequence continues at coordinate 88,320 of JAJRTN010000042.1, read as the reverse complement.
GTCGATATCCAGGACAATCACTTTGCACTCCATAACCTGGGGGATTGGGTTACGCTGGTCAAAGATGAAAAGGCCTCGGACGGCATGGCCGCGCGAATACGCGGAGGACACACCCAATGGGCCGTGCAGCTTCCCGTGACGGACGACATGGTCGAGCTGGGCAAGGCGCGGTGCCGGGTCGTGGTGCGTTGTGAAGGATGGGAGAAGGAACACCCCGCCTTCCGGCTTGGCCTGTGGGACAGGGCGGAAAAGCGAAACGTGGTGGATCGGACGGTCTTCCCCGGTGAATTGACGGGGGAAGGCTATACCACGATTGACTTGGGTTTGCGGAAACTGACCCTGGACAGGTACTTCTGGGTGGCGCCCTGTGAGGCCCTGACCCGAAAGGATGCCGTCTTCGTGGATCGCATTTATTGCGTGAAAGAACAGAGGGGAAGGACAAATCATGGCACGAAGCAGGACGAAACGGGTTTTCGACACGGATAAACGCATTCGCCTGGGCGTGTGGGGGCTGGGGCGCGGAATGAATTTCTACGATGCCTGCGCGAAGCTCCACCTCGACGTGGTGGCGGGATGCGACTTTAACCAGCACATGCGGGACAACTTTCAGAAGGTCAACCCCGGTGCCTTTGTGACGGATAATGCGGAAGAGTTCCTCGCACGGGACTTCGACGCGGTGCTGCTCGCCACCTTCTGTCCGAACCACGCCGACGACGCCATCCAATGTCTTGAGGCGGGAAAGCACGTGCTCTCCGAGGTGACGGCGTTTCACACCATGGCCGAGGGCGTGCGGCTGGTGGAGGCCGTGAAAAAAAGCGGACTCGTGTACAACCTCGCCGAGAACTATCCCTTCACCGCGCCCCACGTCTACCTCGCCCGGCGCTGGCGAGAGGGACTCTTCGGTGATCTCATCTACGCCGAGGGGGAGTACGTCCACGAAATCCGTTCGCTGGCCTATACCTACATCGACGGCATGCCCGTCGAGCCGGGTGACGCGCTTCATTCGTGGCGAAGCTGGCTCAGCTTCCACTACTACTGCACCCACTCCCTGGGCCCCATCATGCACATCACCGGCACCCGGCCCGTGCGGGTGGTTTCCCTGCCCAGCACGGGACGGCTCGCGGGGTTTCCCGCTTTCAAGACCGATGGGCTGGGCACGGTGACACCGTCCCTCATCACCATGGACAATGGCGCGCTGGTGAAAAACCTCATGGGGGGCACCACGAACGACACCCACCTCTTCCGTTATTGGGGGAACAAGGGCGCGGCGGTCGTGGACGGCGGCCTCAGCCTGCGCCTGGGCGGCGGCGGCTCGTGTCCCATGCACCGGGTAAAGGCCGATTGGGGCGAATTCACCCCCCTGGTCGAAGGCATGGGCCACGGCGGCGGCGACTTCTTCGTGCTCTACTACTTCGCGCGGCAGATCCTTTTCGGCGACCCCGCGCCCTTTGATATCCATGGCGCGGCCGACGTGACCCTCCCCGGTATCCTGGCCCGGCGCTCTTCCCTGGAAAACGGACGGGCTTACGACGTGCCCGATTTCCGCAAGAAAAAAGACCGTGACGCCTGGCGCGATGATCATGACGCCCAGCCCCGGCCCGACGTGCGGCATGGCTTGTTCCCCAGGCGCGCCGACAAGACCCTCACCCACCAGTTCAACCACACCATAAGCCGCCTGATCTACCTCATGCACGACGTGCGCGCCTATAAAGATTGGTTTGCCGTCGTGGATGACATGGAAGACCCCGCCCAGGCGCTTCCCCTGGCCGACCGGGTTATCGAGGTGTACCCCGAGATCCGGGAAACAGCCGGCACCGCCCTGAAACTGGTGGAGGCCTATCCGAAGAGCCACGGCGCCAGGCTCCTCCGCGAGCTGCTGGATATGATGGACGCGGATACCGTTCTTTCCGACGCTTTTCCGGCGACCGTCAGAAAGGCCCGGCGGCGCGTGAAGCGGCGCATGGGCTAGTGTGGCCATGCCCATCGCGACCTTCCTGCAAGGGGCCGTAAGTCAGTGTTCGCGGCTTTCCAGGGGGGAAGGTCTGAGCGACCGCAGCCATGTGGGTACTCTCAACCCAACCCGGCTGAGCCAAAAGATCGTCATTGCGAGGGAGCCCCAGCGACCGTGGCAATCTGGTGTAATCGTGGCACCCTCCCATAAACGAGATTGCCACGGTCGCCGGAGGCTCCCTCGCAATGACGGTTCATAAATGGCGTGAACGGTTACCGGGATAGAACGAGTGGAATCCTCCGCGATAAGGGCGCAACGGCCTTTTCCAGGGTCATGGATGTGGCACAGCCGCCCCCTGTGGGCCGTACTCGGCCCGGACCGGGGGCTGTGGAGACCGTAAGGTCTCCAATTACAAGCGTTTCACCAGGCCAAGACGTATTCTATTCCCGGTGGAATGGGGCCTGTCGGCCACAGCCGAGGGCGGTTGTGCCACATAAGAAAAGACGGAAACCCTGACGACGAAACAGTCTCCCCTCGAAAAGGGGCCATGGTGGGCCAAGGCCCACCCTTATAACCCCTCTTCCCCGCGTTCGCGGGAAAAATGGAAGCCTCTTCTACTTTTTTCGGAACCACGGTTTTCCGTGGAGACGCTGCCTGGTTCCGGCCAAGCCGGGTTAGGGTTACCATTTGACGAACAGGTCGCGGTAAGATACAGGTGGGATCGGGCTTTGACAGGGAGAGGCGACTTAATGTCCGATGATAGCGGGAAAAAAACGGGCGCCGGAGGTATCGCCACCGGTTCCACCGGCGGGCTGCGAAACATAGCGGACCTTCTCCCCCTCCCCATTTTCATTCGGCGTGTATCGGGCGAGGTGTTGTTCGCCAATGGCGCATTACGCGCCCTTGACCGCCACGTGGCGGTGGAAATGCTCGTCGCCATGTTGGCGCCGCCTCTCCAGCCCGAGGAACGACGGATTCTTGACGGGGGCGGGACCGTCACCACGGAGGAGGTGGCTTTCGCGCCCGAGGGGCGGGACCGGCGTTATTTCCGCTTGACCCGAACACCGTTGCCGGACGGGGAAGGTGCGGTCCCGTTGGAATTAGGGTTGGCCCAGGACGTGACGGCGCACAAGTTGTCGGAGGCATCCTTGCTCCGTCATCGCGAGGCCCTGGAGGAGCTGGTGTCGGAGCGAACCGCGGAACTTCGGGAATTGAACCGCAGTCTTGAGCTTCGCATCGCGGATCAACAGCGGGTGGAAGAAGCGCTTCGACAAAGTGAGCAGCGTTTCCGGCGCATTGTGCAGCAGGTAAGCGATTATATCTACACGGTGGAGGTGCGGGACGGGAAACCGATTCGCACCGTCCACGGCCCGACCTGCGTTGCCGTGACGGGATACAGTTCCGGGGAATTCGCGCGCGATCCGTATCTGTGGCTCAAGATGGTGCCCGAAGAAGACCGTGCCCTGGTGCGGTCCCAGGCGGAAACCGTGTTGCAGGGCAAACATGCCGAACCCATTGAACACCGCATCGTTCGCAAGGACGGGGCGGTACGCTGGGTGCGCAATACGTCCGTGGCCAACCTCGCCCATGACGGGACGGTAACCTCCTATGACGGGGTGGTAAAAGATATTACGGAGCAGAAACGGGCATCGCTGGCGCGTGAGGAGAGCGAGAACCGCTACAAACGCATCACCCAGAGCGTGAGTGATTACATTTACACGGTTTACGTGGAAGGGGGCCGGGCCGTCCGAACCGTTCATTCCGCGGCGTGCGAGGCGGTGACGGGCTACAGCCTGGAAGAGTTCGAGGCCGATCCCTACCTGTGGGTCAAAATGGTGCATCCCGACGACTTTCGCAAGGTCCAGGAGCACGCGGAGCGGGTGTTGGCCCTGCCCATGCCCGAGGCGGGCAGCCGGGGGGTTGAGCCTTTGGTGCATCGAATCGTGCGGAAGGATGGCGAGTTGCGGTGGGTGCGCAACACGCCCGTGCCTCATTACGACAGTGAGGGGCGGTTGATTTCCTATGACGGACTGTTGAGCGACATTACGGATCAGCGGCGCGCCGAATTGGCGTTGGAGGAGAGCGAGACAAAATACCGGAGGCTGGTGGAGAACGCGAGCAGCATTATCCTGCAAGTGGACCCGTCGGGGATAATTCGTTTTGCCAACCCCTATGCGCTTGACTTCCTTCGTGTCACGGAGGATGAATTGGTGGGACGGCCGGTGATTGATGTATTGGCCTCCGACACAGACCGGGACCGCGTGGCCTCCATGCTGGCCCATATCCACCAGGTGCCGGAGTTATACCGCAATATGGAGGGGGAGAACCTGACCGGTGATGGACGCCGCGTGTGGGTGGCCTGGACCAACACGGCGCTCTTCGACGCCGAGGGGCGTCCCGCGGGCGTTATGTCCGTGGGCAATGACATCACCCGCCGGGTCCAACTGGAAGAGGAACTCCGTGCCCTGTCGCATCGGGACGGACTCACCCGGATACCCAACCGGCGTTTTTTTGACGAGATCGTGGCCCAGGAATGCCAGCGGGCCTACCGTAACCAGACGCCTCTCGCCCTGATTATGATCGACATTGATCACTTCAAGGATTTTAACGACCACTATGGGCACCAGGCGGGGGATGATGCCCTGCGCGCGGTGGCGGGCGCGCTGCAGGAAGCCCTTCGGCGCCCCACGGACATGGTCGCCCGTTATGGGGGCGAGGAGTTTGTCATCGTTTTGCCGGAGACCACGTTGAAGGGCGCCGAACAGGTGGCCCGGTATGTGAGCCGGGCGGTCAAGGCCCTGAAGATCGAACACGAGGCTTCGCGGGTGGACTCCCACCTGACCGTAAGCATGGGGGTTACGGCCACGCCAACCCCCGCTCGCAGACGCCTGCGTTCCCTGCCGCCGAACGCGGTTCCCCGGATCGCGCCGCGTCAACTGGTGGCGGAGGCGGACAGTGCCCTCTATGCCGCCAAGGAGGCGGGGCGCAACCGGGCGGTGGCCCGAGTCCTGAAAGTTTGAGCAGGGTCACTCTTCGAGCCACGCCTGTAATACTTCGGGGGGACGGGCGATAATCGCCCGCTTTCCTTGAACGACGACGGGGCGCTGCATCAGTTTGGGATGGGCCGCGATGGCCGCGATAATTTCATCGGGCGTGCTGTCACCCGACAGGCCTGCTTCCTTGTACTCGGCCTCCTTGCTTCGCACCAGGGCCCCGGGCGGTATGTCGAGCATGGCCGTCAGTTCCAACAGCCGCAGGCTGTCCAAAGGGTTTTTGAGGTATTCGACCACACGATGGGGGATGTTTCGTTCCCGCAGGATGGCGAGCGCGCCCCGGCTGTTCGAGCAGCGCGGATTGTGATAAAGGGTGACTTCCCGCACCATTTTCTATTCGTTCCTTTCGATTTTCCAGACCCGTTGAAGAGATATTACGTGGTTAAACAGTCGCACGAAGGAATAAAGTCCCGGTGAATGTTCGTTCAGTTCCCCATTCACGCCAAGGTAAAGCAACCGCACCAACGGGGAGAAAAATGATGAGTGAACGGGTTCCCATCGCCAAGGTGACCGACATCCCGGAGGGCCAGGCCAAGCCCTTCATGCTGGCGGGTCGGCGCGTGGCGGTTTTTAACCTGGATGGTCAATTGTATGCTTGCAGTGACGTGTGTCCCCACGCGGGCGCCCCATTGCATCAAGGTTTCATCAGTCAGAAACGCGTGATCTGCCCGTGGCACGGATGGACCTTCGACCTCGAAGCCGTGCCGGGTATGGAAAAAGACGGCGTGAGCCGGTTTCGCGTATCCGTCGAAGGGGACGACGTTTACCTGGATTCCGAGCCGATTGAAGCGGGTATCTCCCCCTGACAGCCATTGCCCTTCGTGATGCCGTGCGTCACCGCACCGCTTCGCGGTGCCCGGGGGGATGCCTGCCGTGGGGTCGGCGCCGCATGACGTTGCCTGTTTTTCCATGGTATAATCACGTTGTCTTGTCAACTACGGAGGGTACGCGTATGGCAGGGATAGCACCCGTGGGTGGATTGAGCACCCTTGAGTTTCAGGCCGCGTATGGCGCTCGTATCATGGCGATCCAGAAGGATGCCGTGGTAACAGCAGGGGCAAGAAGCCCTTAAGCTGATTCAGGCGGCCGGGGACATTGGCGCCAACCTCGATATTTCCGCGTAAAGATCCCCCCTTTCCGGAACACCTCAAGAGGGATTTTCCGGTGGAAGCGAGCGTGTTCCCTTGGAAGTCGGCCAGGAAATGGGAAGTATTTTGCTCCACGCGGGGACGGTGTTCATGGGGTTTTTCGCCATAATGAATCCCATTGCCACTGTTCCCATCTTTCTCAGTCTTACCTCGGATGATGATGAACGAACGACTGCGGCGGTGGCGTTCAGAGCGCTCATGCTGGCGTTTCTGATTGTGACGGTTTTTTCCATTGCCGGGAAGGTTATTTTCGAGTTGTTCGGTATCACCCTGCCCGCCTTTCGCATTACCGGGGGATTGCTGGTTTTCCTCATCGGCTTCCACATGCTGCAGGGGAACCTGTCCAGCGTTCATAATCCAAGTAACGAGGACAAGAAAAAGAGCCGGGAGGTGGCGCTCAGTGTGGCTGTCTCTCCCTTGGCGATGCCCATTTTGGCGGGGCCGGGGACTATTGCAACCGCCATGAACTTTTCCGCGCACGGGGGACTCATGGAAATGATGATGACTATCGGCGCTTTCGCGGTCCTTTGTGTTGTTACCTACGTGTTTTTCCGTTTCGGCGAAAAGCTGGTGACCTTCATCGGTCCCGACGCGTTGGGAGCGATCACGCGTCTGATGGGCCTGATTCTTGCCGTGATTGGAACGCAGATGGCGATTGAGGGAATACGGGGCGCCTTTGTGTTGGTGGGATAGCCCCGGACTTCCTTCGGGGCTGTGCGGGAGCCGTAGCGGATGGCAGCTGTTTATCGTGAATTCACACATAGATTGTCACCCCCCTTCGCGGGTATGACGGCAGGTGGGCGGATGGTGCCAAGCCGGTTTTCGGCGAGGTACGGAAGGCTGAAGCCGCTGGGCCCTGGGAGATTGTTCCATTGAGTACGAAACGCACGCGCCGGACCCGTCTCATTCGTTGGGGCCTCCCCTTGGCCATGGCACTCCTTGTCCCGACCGGGTACTGGGGATATCTGAGCAGCCACGGGAACTTCCACCCGATCACGCCGGGCGAGGCGTACCGTTCGGCCCAGTTGGATGAGGCGCTTCTTACCAGGTACATTCGTGATTATGGCATTCGTTCGGTGATCAACCTGCGTACGGCCAATGATTCGGCGGACTGGTACGGGAAAGAAGTTCGTGCCTGTGCGCGTCTTGGGGTCGAGCACCGCAATCTTCCCCTGACCGCCTACGCCGCGCCAACGGCCGAACAGGTGAAGAAGCTCATCAACCTTTTCGAAACGCTGCCCCGGCCCGTGCTTATCCACTGCCGTGCCGGCGCGGACCGGTCGGGAATTGCCGCGGCCATTTGGAAGGTGGTGGTGGATGGCGCCACCAAGGAAGAGGCCAAGGCCCAGCTCTCGTTGCGCTATGGTCATGTTTCCATGGGCGCCACGGGTGTCCTGGACGACTTTTTCGAGACTTGGGAGCCCCCTGCCGCCGACACGGTCCCCTTGACCGGTGCGCTGGGAATGGCCGCCCCGGCCGCACCCTGAGAAAGATAAGAATAATACTTTAAGACTGAATAAGGTGCGTTGGAATCGTTGGTAGTCGTGGAATCCGGGGCGAATTCCCTGGTCGGAAGGACACCATTGTCCTGAGCAGTTGTGTTCGATTCTCGGGGCGCATGTGTTTTTCCCAGGAGGGTTCGCGCCGGATCATGCCCGAAATCCGGGGCTATCGCATTTTGTCGGGAGATCATTGATCTTGGAACGAGGATTGCATTATAGTACGGGTGACGCCTGCAATGTGCCCGAGTACCTGGCGGCGGCCGGGTTGGTTCAGGCGACCTGCGTGAACCGTGTTGATTTGTGGCCCGTCGGGTGAGATGGCCGGTTTGTTTTTTCCTCAAGACCGGGTGTCCTCCAGCCAAGCACCGCAACATGTGCGGGCCAGACGTGCGCGTGGCAACGCTTCTTCAGGAGCTTAGGAAAACGTTGACCAGTATTTTAATGGCCGGACTTGCCATGCTGGGCCTCGGGGTGATCCTCGCGGTCACTTTGGCGGTTGCCAACCGCAAGTTGCATGTTTATGAAGACCCCCGTATTGACCAGGTGGAGGCGATGCTTCCCGGTGCCAACTGCGGTGCCTGCGGTACGCCCGGCTGCCGCGCCTTCGCGGAGGGATGCGTGGCGGGCAGTATTGCACCCGGTAAGTGTACGGTCAATGATCCGGCCAACAATGAATCCATTGCCTCCCTGCTGGGGGTTGACGCCGGTGCCGGTGAGAAGCGCGTGGCCCGCCTGGCGTGCGCGGGCGGCCGTCACGTGGCGTGGACCCGCGCACAATATGAGGGTATCCGGAGTTGCCAGGGTGCCGCGCTGATATCGGGCGGCGGGAAAGGATGTGTTTGGGGCTGCCTTGGCCTGGGTGACTGCCAGACGGTTTGTGAGTTTGGCGCCATCACCATGAGCGACGCAGGGCTTCCTGTTGTGGATGAAGCCCTCTGTACCGCCTGTAATGCCTGTGTGGTCGCTTGTCCCAAGGATCTTTTTTCCATCCACCCCGTAAGCCATCGGCTTTGGGTGGCCTGCAAGAGCCTTGCGCAGGGAGACGAGGCCCTCGCGGAATGCGAGGTGGCCTGTACGGGCTGTGGCCGTTGTGCCGCGGACGCACCGGGCGATCTTGTTTCCATTGAAAACGGACTGGCGGTGGTGGACTATTCCAAGAATCGGCTGGCTTCGCAAAAGGTTATTCAGCGCTGCCCCACGGGAGCCATTGTGTGGATCGACGATCAGCGGGGGGTGGTGAAAGGGGGACAGGCAAAACGAATCACGCGGAAGTCGCCACTTCCCTTGGGTAAGGGAGTCTGAGGCCGGTCAGGCCGGTAGAACAGACCGCGTATGGGCAACGCCAGGTTGCCGGCGGCATGGTTGCACAGGAAATTTGAACCCGCGTAGGCAAAATCAGACGCTACGGCCCCGAGCCGGGGACACCCCACGGCCGCGCCGGCGCAAGTAGAGAAGGACGGGGATTACATCATGAAAGACGACAAGAAACAGCCAAAGTACCCGGGCATCCGCCAGGCCTTGGACGGCAACAGCGCCGTTATCATGTGCGAACGTGAATCCAGTGATGCCGCCGGCGCGTACCCTATTACTCCTTCCACGCAGATGGGCGAGTATTGGGCGGAGGAGACCGCGCGCGGACACATCAATGTTTCCGAGCGTCCCCTGATCTTCGTCGAGCCCGAGGGCGAGCACGCGGCCGCGGCCGTTACCGCCGGTCTTTCCATGACCGGCCTGCGCGCCACGAACTTTTCCTCGGGGCAGGGCATCGCCTACATGCACGAGTCGCTCTATGCGGCTGTGGGCAAGCGCCTCACCTATGTCCTGAATATGGGCTGCCGCGCCATGACGAAGTCGAGCCTCAACGTACACGCCGGCCATGACGACTATCACGCGGTGGATGACACGGGCTTTTTCCAGGTTTTTGGCAAGAGCGCCCAGGAAGTCTGTGATCTCAACATTATCGCCCACAAGATTGCCGAGCTGAGCCTGACACCCGGCATCGTGGCGCAAGACGGTTTTCTGACCACCCACCTGATTGAATCGCTCATGGTGCCTGAGCGGGAACTGATCGCCGAGTTTCTTGGCCGTCCCGACGACATTATCGACACGCCCACGCCCGCGCAGCGGCTGATGTTTGGGCCGAAGCGCCGCCGCATTCCTGAACTTTGGGACGTGGACAATCCCGTCATGTCCGGTACCGTGCAGAACCAGGACGCCTACATGCAGAGCGTCGCCGGTCAGCGTCCCTTCTTCTTTGACCATGTTCAGAAGATTGCCGATCAGTGCATGGCCGAGTTTTCCGAGCTTACCGGACGCGAGTACAAGCGCGTGCTCACCTATCGCATGGAGGATGCCGAGTACGTCATCGTGACCATGGGCAGTTCGGTTCCCTCCGCCGAGGTGGTGTCCGATTACCTCCGTGAATCGCGCGGCCTGAAGGTGGGCGTGCTGAACATGACCATGTTCCGCCCCTTCCCGGGCGACCTCGTGGGCACGTTGTTGAAAGGCCGAAAAGGGGTGGTGGTGATGGAACGCACCGACCAGCCCCTGGCCGAGGATTTGCCGCTGATCCGCGAAGTGCGCGCGGTCATGGGCAAGTGCCTGGAGAACGGCCGTGCCGGCGGTGGCGCGCTTCCCTACCCCGAGTACACGACCTACACGTCGCTCAACGATGCCTCGCCGCTTTACTCCTGTGCCTTTGGTCTCGGCAGCCGCGACTTGCAGCCCGAGGGTATTATCGGCGCGGTGGAGAACATGCTTCCGGACGGCGCCAAGAAGAAGTTTTTCTATCTTTCCATCGACTTTATTCGCGACGAGCCGTTCACGCCCAAGCAGGAAATCTATCAGCAGGAAATCCTGGACGGCTATCCCGATATAAAGGAACTGGCGGTTCACGGCAGCGAGAACCCGAACCTCATGCCCGAAGGCAGTATTACGGTCCGTTTCCACTCCGTCGGCGGCTGGGGCGCCATCACCACCGGCAAGAACCTGGCGATGACGCTCTTTGACCTGTTGAATTACCATATCAAGGCCAACCCGAAATATGGTTCGGAGAAGAAGGGCCAACCTACCACCTACTATCTTTCCGCCGCGCCCGAGCCTATCCGCGTGAACAGCGAGTATTTCTACGTGGACGTGGTGCTCTCGCCCGATCCCAACGTGTTTGGCCATTCGAACGCGCTGGCGGGCCTGAAGAAGGGCGGTGTTTTTATTATTCAAAGCGAGTGCGAGGATCCCGCGGAGATGTGGTCCGCCATTCCTCCTGTTTACCAGAAGATCATCATCGATAACGAGATTCGCCTTTTCTTCGTGGACGGTTTCAAGATCGCCCGCGAGGAGGCGTCCGACCCCGAGCTTCAGTTCCGCATGCAGGGCATCGCTTTCCAGGGCGCTTTTTTCGCCTGTTCGCCCCTCATGGAGAAATCGAATCTTACCGAGAAGTCGCTTTTCGAGGCCATCGAGGCGCAGCTTCAACACAAGTTCGGCGGCAAAGGCGCACGGGTGGTTCAGGATAACCTGCGTGTGGTCCGGCGTGGTTTTGACGAGGTGAAGGAGGTCACGGATAAACACGTGACCGAGACCGGGACGCAGCAGCTTCGCAAGGAAGCCGCCCTGCCGGTCATGCTCAAGCGGCAGCCCAGCAGCGACAGCAAGTGTACCGATATCCACCGTTTCTGGGACCAGACGGGTAACTTTTACGCGTCCGGCAAGGGCAGCGACAACCTCACCGATCCCTTTATCGCTATCAGCATGATTCCCGCGGTCACCGGTGTGTTTCGCGACATGACCCAGATTCGCTTCGATCACCCCGATTGGATTCCCGAGAATTGCACGGCCTGTGGCGCGTGCTACGCGGTGTGTCCCGATACCGCGCTTCCGGGCCTGGTGTCCAGCGTGGGCGATGTCATTGAAACGGCCATCAAGGTCGTCGAGGCCGGCGGCACGCCCGTCAGGCACCTGCGCAAGGCCGGCAGTATCCTCCAGCGCAAACTGCGGGCCATGCTGGACGTGGAAGGCGACAAGGCGAACGTGGCGGCCCTTATGGAGCCGGCCATCGCTGACACCATGATCGAGTGCAAGGTGGGCGAGGCGCAGCAGGCGGAGTTGGAAGAGGAGTTTTCCGCTTTCAAGGACGCCCTGGGCGGTTTCAAGTTCTCCGTCACTGCGCCCTACTATGGCCTGAAGGAAAAAAAGGCGAAAGGCAGTGGCGGCCTCTTTTCCATTACCCTCAATCCCTTCACCTGCAAGGGCTGCATGGAATGCGTAAAGGTCTGTAACGATGACGCCTTGCGTCCAGTTCTCCAGACGCCCGAGACCATCGCCAGGCTGCGCAAGGATTGGGATTTCTGGCTCGCTTTGCCTAACACGCCCGATGATTTCAACCGTATCGATGACCTTGATGAGCGGATCGGCGCCCTCCACCCCCTTCTGTTGAACAAGGATAATTACCTCGCCATGATCGGCGGGGACGGCGCTTGCCTGGGGTGTGGCGAAAAGACCACCATGCATGTCTTCGTGGCGACCATGGAAGCGCTTATGCAGGGACGTATCAGGCAGCATGTTGCCTATCTGGACGATTTGGCCGACCGCGTGGAAAAACACATTCGCATGAAGCTGGCGTCCACCATGGACATCAGCGACGCGAGCGCCATCGAGAAGGCCATCGATACCGCTTCGCGTGGCGATTTGACACTGTCCGCCCTCACGGGCGCCCTGGATAAGCAGAAAGTCAGCACCCCCCTCGATCCCGAGTGGTTGCGCTGGGTCACCCAGATGTTGGAGAAGATCCGGGACCTCAAGTGGCGCTACACCGAGGGTACGACGAAACGGGGCCGTTCGCGGGCCGGTTTCATCAATGCCACCGGTTGCACCTCGGTGTGGGGTTCCACCTATCCCTACAATCCCTATCCCTTCCCCTGGACGAACCACCTCTTCCAGGATTCTCCGTCTATCGCCATGGGCGTCTTCGAAGGGCACATGGCCAAGATGGCGGAAGGCTTCAAGGTCATCCGCATGGCGGAACTGGAATTGGAAGGCAAGTACAACCCGGCCGAGCACAAGGACTTCTTCACCTATTTCAACTGGCGCCACTTCAGTGACGAGGAAATGCTGCTCAGTCCGCCCGTGGTCGCGGTGGGCGGCGATGGCGCCATGTACGACATCGGCTTCCAGAACCTGTCGCGCATGATGATGTCGGGCAAGCCGATCAAGGCCATTATCCTGGATACGCAGGTGTACTCCAACACGGGTGGCCAGGCCTGTACCTCGGGCTTTATCGGGCAGATCTCCGACATGGCCCAGTACGGCAAGGCCTACCAGGGCAAGGAGGAGATCCGAAAAGAGATGGGCCTGATTGCCATGGCGCACCGCACGACCTATGTGCTTCAGGGCGCCATGTCCAACATGAGTCACCTCATGGAGGGTTTCATCGAGGGACTCAACGCGCGGCGTCCCGCCATCTTCAATATCTACGCGTCCTGCATGCCCGAGCACGGCATTGCCGACGATGTGGCCGACCAGCAGAGCAAGTTGGCGGTTGAATCCCGGGCGTATCCCCTTTATCGTTACAACCCGGACAACGGGGTGACGGTTGAAGAGTGCCTGGACCTCGAGGGCAATCCGGCCATTGACGAGGATTGGCCCACCTACACCCTCAACTACGTGGATGAGGACGGCAAAGAGGGTTCCATGGAACTGCCCATGACCTTTGCCGATTTTGCGGTTACCGAGGCCCGGTTCCGCAAACAGTTCCGTACCGCGCCACGGGACACGTGGAACGATAACATGGTGCCCCTGGCCGAATTTATCGCCATGGAGGAAGAGGACCGCGAGGATCTCTTCCCGTACATCTGGACGCTGAACAAGAAAAACCAGCTTACCCGCGTCATCCCGGCAAAACCGGTCGTGCTGTCTTGCCAGGAACGTTTGGGTTTCTGGAATCTTCTTCGTGGCATCGCCGGTCTCCTGGGCAAGATTGATCCCGAGGAAGTGGCGGGACAGGTACGGGCGGAGATGGCGCATAAGCTGGCCGCGGGCCTGCTCGAATTGGCCGCCAGTGGCGAAGGTGGGAACCTGGTGGCCAGTCTCACGGAGGAAGCGCCCCATACCGAGGCGCCGTCCGTGCCTGATTCCACGCCTGCTCCCGCGGCCGAACCGGCTGCGGCCGCCGGCACGAGCGACAACGGTTTCACCCCCGCGTATATTGATTCCAGCGAATGCACGGCCTGCGATGAGTGCATCAATGTGAATGCCAAGATCTTTGCCTACAGCGACAAGAAACAGGCCTATGTGAAGGATCCCAAGGGAGGTTCCTTCAAGGATCTGGTGAAGGCCGCCGAGAAGTGCAGCGCCGGGATCATTCATCCTGGAACCCCGGCGAATCCCAACGAAAAGGGCATCGAAAAGCTCATGAAGCGGGCGGAAAAGTTCAACTAGTCACATCTTTGGCGGCGTGGCGGGTATTTCCCCGCCATGCCGCCGGACGCTTGAACTATTTGGAGCGTGCGAGAGCGGAATAGGGCGAATCGGATGTCAGCGAACAGCGCAGCATTGAAAACCTTCCCCCACGGGGTGCATCCGCGGGAATGCAAGGAGTCGACCGAAGCAAAGGCCACGCGGCGCCTTCCTTTCGCGGACGAGATGCGGATTCCCCTGTCCCAGCATTTGGGCGCGCCGGCGAAGCCCATTGTTCGCGAGGGGCAGGAAGTGGTGCGGGGCGAGCCCATCGCCGAGCCCGGGGGATTCGTGAGCGTTCCCATGCATGCTCCCGCCACGGGGGTCGTCGAGCGAATTGCCTTGGCACCCGACCATCGCGGGGGGATGTCTCCCAGTATTTTCCTGCGTCTTTACCCCAGTGCCAGTCAGGAAATCCTCTATGGCGCGCCCCAGGATATAGACGGTCTTTCCCCGAAAGAACTGGTATCGGCGGTACAGGCCACGGGGGTGGTGGGCCTGGGCGGGGCCGCCTTCCCCACCCATGTGAAACTGGCCGTGCCGGAAGGCAAGCATGTCGATACGGTGATCGCCAATGGTTGCGAATGCGAGCCCTATCTCACGACGGATCACCGGGTGATGCTTGAGCAGCCGGGCCATATCATGGACGGCCTTCGCATTGTAATGAGGGCCGTTGGCGCGGAACGGGCCATTATTGGCGTGGAAGAAAACAAGCTTGACGCGGTGGAGAAACTCAGGGAAAGCGTTCCCGCGGGGCTCCCCGTGACGGTTGAGCCGTTGCGGGTGAAGTACCCGCAAGGCGCCGAGAAGATGCTTGCCAAGGCGTTGTTGGGTCGTGAGATCCCCTCCGGCGGTTTGCCGGCGGACGCGGGCGTGGCGGTCTTCAATGTGGCCACCCTGGCCCAGGTAGGCGATTTGCTGCCCAAGCACCAGGGCCTCATCGAGCGTGTCGTCACCCTTACGGGGCCGGGACTGGCCAGGCCCGGCAATTACCTTATTGCCCTGGGAACGCCCTTGCGTTTCGCCCTGGAGCAGGCGGGTTTCGACGGCCATGTCTCCCAGGTCATTCTTGGCGGTCCCATGATGGGCGCCACGGCGGCGTCATTGGACCTGCCGCTGACGAAGGGCATTACGGGGATCGTGGTCATGCGGCCGGAGGATGTGCTTCCGCCAAAGAAGATCTATCCCTGTATAAAATGCGGCGCCTGCCTGGAAGCCTGCCCCATGCGGCTGAACCCTTCAAGACTCGGCGTCCTGGCCCGCAAGGGGATGTTTCAGGAAATGGACGAGCGCTTCCATCTGCGGGATTGCTTTGAATGCGGCTGTTGCAGCTACGTCTGCCCGGCCAATATCCCGCTGGTGCAGCATTTCCGCATCGCCAAGGCCCAGAATCGGAAGAGGAGTGTGAAATAGTGGCGGTACAGCCTCAAGTCATTCAGCTTCGGACCTCGCCCCACTTTCATAAGGCGGTGACCGTCCAGACCATCATGCTCAATGTGGTCTATGCCATGCTGCCCGTGTGTGCCTGGTCCGTTTTTCAGTTCGGCGTCAGTGCGCTGGCCCTGCTGCTTACCACGACTGCGGCCTCCGTCCTTACCGAGCATCTCATTTGTGTTTTCACCAAGAAGGAGACCAGCGTTACCGATTACAGCGTGGTCATTTCCGGCATGCTGCTGGGCTTGACCCTTCCCCCGGGGTTCCCGCTGTGGATGGCCGCCGTGGGCGGCGTGGTCGGCATCGTTATGGGCAAGGCGATTTTCGGCGGCATCGGCTTCAACTGCTTCAATCCCGCCTTGGTGGGCCGCGCCTTCCTGCAGGCCTCCTTCACGGTGGCCATAACCACCTGGACCCCCGCCAACGCTCCGGGGCGTTTTTTCGAGTTCATCCCCTCGACCCTGGCTTTCCCCTTCACCACGCCCGCCGCGGTGGATGACTGGGTGGCCGCCTTGCATGTCGATGGCTGGTCCGGTGCCACGCCCTTGGCCGCGTTCAAGTTTGGTGGCGAAATGCCCCCCATCCTGGATACCTTCACCGGCATGACCGCCGGTTCCCTCGGGGAAACCTCGTCCATTATTATCCTGATCTGCGGCCTGTACCTGGCGGCACGCAAGTTCCTCGACTGGCGTCTGCCCGCCGGGATGCTGGGCGCGGCCTTCATCACCAGTGGCATTTTCTGGCTGATGGATATGGAGCAATACCCTTCCCCGGTGTTCATGCTTTTTACCGGTGGACTCATGTTGGGTGCCTGGTTCATGGCCTCGGACATGGTGGCCTCGCCGGTGACGCCTCTCGGGGTGTGGATTTACTCGGGACTGATGGGTTTTCTTACCATTATCATCCGCCTCAAGGGCGGCCTTCCAGAGGGGGTCATGTACGCTATTCTGCTGGGTAACGCCGTGTCCCCCATTATTGACAACATGACCCAGCCTCGAATTTATGGTGCCATCAGGCAAAAGAAAGTGGCGAAATGAGCACGGTCGAAAACGTACAGGCCGCCGAGCCGGAAGTCAGCAGTTTCAAGATGATCTACACCTTGGGCGGTGTCGCCATGCTGTCCGGGTTTCTGCTGGTGTTGGTCTTTAATGTGACGAAAGGCCCCATTGCGGCCAACAAGAAGGCCGCTATCGAGCGGGCCGTTTTCCAGGTCCTTCCCGGCGCCGAAGAACGCCGCACCTTCCAGATTGTCAATGGAGTGGTTCAACCGCTCGCCGAGGGAGAGAATCCCGCCGGAACCGTTTTCTACTGCGGCTACGACGCCTCGGGCGCCTTCCGCGGTGTCGCCCTTCCGGGCTCCTCGCAGGGTTATGCCGACATTGTGAAAGTGCTTTACGGGTACTCCCCCGAAAAGGAAATCATCATCGGAATGACCGTGTTGGAGAGCAAGGAGACGCCGGGCCTCGGTGACCGGGTCACCAAGGATCCCGTGTTCCTGGAAAACTTTACCGCCCTTGACGCCCGGCTTGCGGACACGGGTGACGGCTTGGCCCACGACATTGTCACGGTGAAGCATGGCGCAAAGGAGAATCCCTGGGAAATCGACGGTATCGCCGGGGCGACCATCTCATCGAAAACCGTTGGCCGTGCATTGAACGCGAGTGCCGCGGAGTTGCTCCCGGTGATCAGGAAGAACCTCGACGTGTTGAAGGCGAATCAATAATGGCAGCAAACAGTAAAACGCCGGCAAACTGGGATGTATTTGTTCGGGGAATCTGGAAAGAAAACCCGGTTTTTGTCATGCTCCTGGGCATGTGTCCCACCCTGGCGGTGAGTAACTCCGTCATCAACGCCATCGCCATGGGGCTGGCGACCACTTTCGTGCTGGTTTGCTCCAGTGCCCTGGTTTCCATGTTGCGCAACTTCATCCCCAAACAAGTGCGCATCGCGACCTATATTGTCATTATCGCCACCTTCGTAACCATTGTGGACTACACGATCCAGGCTATCAGTATCGACCTTTACAAGGCGCTCGGTGCGTTCATCTCGCTCATCGTGGTGAATTGCATTATCCTTGGCCGTGCCGAGGCTTTCGCCTCGAAGAACACGCTCTATAAGTCTGTTCTCGATGCCTTCGGCATGGGGTTGGGATTTACCTTCGCCTTGCTTTGTCTGGGCGTGGTTCGCGAAGTGCTGGGCAGTGGATCCCTGTTCGGTGTTCAGATACTGCCCGACAGTTTTCAGCCCTGGGGCATCATGATCCTGCCGCCGGGCGGCTTTATCGTCCTGGGGTTCTGGCTGCTGCTTTTCGCCTGGCTGGAAGAACGCCGGCAACGCGGCAACGCGGAAGGAGACGGGGCCAATGCATAGCGAATCCCTCAGCTTTATCTTTCTGAACGCCTGTATCATCAACAATTTTGTGTTGAGCATGTTCCTGGGTATATGCCCTTTTCTTGGCGTGTCGGGCAAGTTTGAGACGGCCTCCCGCATGGGCCTGGCGGTCATTTTTGTCATGCTCGTCAGTTCGTCCTCCGCTTACGGGCTCAATCTCCTGCTCGCAAAATATGATCTCGAGTTTCTGCGCCTCATCTGCTACATCGCGGTTATTGCCTCTTCCGTGCAGCTCGTGGAAATGTTCATCAAGAAGTTCAGTCCGGCCCTCTTTCGATCCCTGGGCATATTTCTTCCGCTCATCACCACCAACTGTGCCATTCTCGGTCTGGCCCTCTTTCATACCGCGAAGGAATATAATTTTGTCCAGTGCCTGGTCTACGCCGTGGGCGCGGGCTTGGGCTTTACCCTGGCGCTGGTGATTATGTCCGGGCTTCGGGAGAAACTCGAACTGGCCGACGTGCCCGGCGTGGTGCGCGGCGCGGCCCTGACCCTCATCCTTGCCGGCATTCTGTCCATGGCGTTCATGGGCTTTGCCGGACTGGGCGGGAGTTGAGGAAGGTCTTTTTGCTCAAGTATTTGGTAGCGGTGGCAGTCATATTCGGCGTCCTGACGGGATGGGGGGCCGTACAACAATGGTCGCGGCGCTTTGCCCTGCGCCATCCCCAGGATTGCCCCACGCCGGAACTGCATGAGTGTCATCGCTGTGCTCTGGCCGAATTGTGCAGCCACCAGGAGGCGCCGGATGCCGGCGCCGAAACAAGAAATGGCAGTGGAGAAACGAAATGAACCTGCGCGATTATGATACAAGCCGTACCTACGAGGCCGTCGTAAAAGAGACCGAACGTATTACGCCGGAAGACTCGGATGTCGAGGTGCGGCACCTGCTCCTGGAGGTTCCGGATCGGACCTTTCACTTTATTGAAGGACAGAGTGTTGGCGTACTTGTCCCCGGACCGCATGAGTTCGGCAATGAGTACCACATGCGCCTTTACTCCATCGCAAGCGGTCGCCAGGGCGAGGGTGACGCCGCGTGTTTCTCCCTTTGTGTGCGCCGATGCTTCTACATCGACGAGGTGAGCGGCGAGCAGTATCCCGGCGTGGCCTCCAATTTCCTGTGTGATCGGCGGGTAGGAGACACCGTCACCCTCACCGGGCCGTATGGCCGCCATTTCGTGGTGCCCCGCGATGACAACGCCAACCTCCTCATGATCGGTAACGGGACGGGCATCGCCCCCTTCCGTGCCTTTGTCAAGCATATCTATGGCGAGCGGGGCGGATGGAAAGGGAAGGTTCGCCTTTTCTATGGCGCGCAGACCGGCATGGAATTGCTCTACATGAACGACGTGAAGGACGACTTCACGAATTATTACGACGACGACACCTTCAAGGCTTTCGAGGCGATCAGTCCGCGCGGGCACATCCAGGATGTCAACGAAGATCTCGAAAAGGCCATCGATGCGCAACGGCAGGAAGTGTGGGAAATGGTTCAGGATCCCAACACCTACGTCTACGTGAGTGGCCTGGAGCGGGTGCGTGACGACTTGGAAAAGGTCTTGGTCAAGATGGCTGGGTCGCCCGAAGCCTGGGAAAAGGTCAAGAGTGCTCTCGTGGCCGAGCATCGCTGGTCCGAGCTGTATTACCGATAGTTTTTTTCCGGCCCTTGGCGGAAACCTTTTAACCCGTCCCGGCGAGCCCTGAGCGCCGGGACGGGCTTCTTTGTGCGACTCTCTTGAACCTAATCCGGCTACGCCGGGTTAGGTTGAAACAACCGCGGGAAGGGTTGGATAGCCCCCGCTTCCTGGTTCCTGTGAACCAGACCTCCGGATCCCGGCCGGATATCGGCATGGTTTTCCGGAAACGGCCTTGGCGCCATCCAGGGCCTATTTCCGTATCATCCCGACGGTCATCCCCGCGACGGGTAACGCAATTGACTTATACCGGCAGCTTCCACGGTGCGCGATAGGGCGTGGTGATGAGGGTCTTGGCCTCAGGGGGGCCCTGTATGGTCTCTTTTCCCGCGTCCCATGTTATTTCGCTGCCTGACCGGAAGGCGATGTTGCCCAGGTGAGCCACGGCGGACACGAAGTGGCCCAACTCCAGGTTCTCCACGGGGGCCTCGCGCGACTTCACGCAGTCGAGGAAGTTGCGGACGTGGGCGGGGCGTGCGTCACGTCCGGCGGGTTTCTTGATGGGGGGCATGAGATCTTTCTTTTTCGGCTCGGGGACCACCTCCCATCCCCCCTGGTCGATGGTCAGGGTGCCGTTCATTCCCGTGAATTGCATGCCGTGAGGGCGGCCGTTCGGGCCAAGTCCACTCTTCAACTGGTGCTCGAAGATAAGGTTGTAGCCGGGAAACTTGTAGAGCGTGGTTTGTGTGTCGGGGGTTTCCGTGTTGTCATCAATAACGAGTTTGCCGCCGTAGCTGACCACGCGATCAGGCCATTCCGGCCCCATGCCCCACAGGCAGATGTTGAGCAGGTGAACGCCCCAGTCGGTCATCAGCCCCCCGGCATAGTCCCAGAACCACCGGAAATTAAAATGAAAGCGGTTGGGATTGAAGGGGCGTTTGGGCGCGGGACCGAGCCACATGTCGTAGTCCACCCCGGCGGGGGGCGGACCGTCGGGCGGACTGCCGATGCCGCCCACCCAGTCGAGATAGGCCCAGGCGCGCACCTGGCGAATCCGGCCAAGCCGCCCCGAGTGGACGAACTCGATGGCCTCCCGGTAATGATCGCCGCTGCGCCACTGGGTTCCCATCTGCACCACGCTGCCGTTCCGCTGGACGGCATTGAGCATGGCGCGTCCCTCGCCGATGCTCTTGGCCAGGGGCTTTTCCACGTAGACATCCTTGCCCGCGTCGCAGGCCTGGATGGTGGGCAGGGCGTGCCAGTGGTCCGGCGTCGCCACGAGCACCACGTCCACGTCGTCCCGGTCAATGACACGGCGGAAGTCCTTCACCGTGTCGGGACGATGGCCCCGGCGCGCTTCAACGAGTTCGACACCCTTGGCCAGGTGCGCGTCGTCGATGTCGCAAACAACCGGGCAATCCACCTCGGGGTTGCGGAAGAAACAATCGAGGTCGCCGATGCCCATGCCGCCGCAACCGATGAGGCCCACGCGCACTTTTTCGCTGGGGGCCACGGTCGTCTTTTGGGCCATTGCGGGCATGGCCGCCATGGCCAGGGCGGAAGCCGCCATGAAATCACGCCGGGAGAAGGGTCGCATGGTCTACTCCTATGGGTTGGCTGACCTGGGGATGGGTGCGCGTCGCGTGGACAAGCACCGTTCGCCGTTGCTTCATCCAGGAACAAGATGTCCATGGGAAATCATGGCCGACTTCATCGGGGCACGCGAGCCGTGCGATCCAACGCGCGAAGTCGCGGATGGTTCCGGCGAGCCGCTTCGTCCCTTCTCCGCCAATAGGCCAGTTCCTCTTCTTGCGTCATGTCCTTTGTCTCTCGGTATATACGCAAGGCACCCTCATGCATCATCTCGACGCAATCAAAGTTTCTCTTTGTCTTCTTCATCGAGTATCACCTCCGAGGGGGTGTGAATCGCAATCGGCCCGTAGCCCTGCATCAGGTTAACCCCATTATACAACGGAATGCGCCGAAAATTGACAATGTGCTTGAAGTTCCAACTAACAATGGACCGGCAGCCACCTACGGTGGCCAGGGCAACATGCAGTGCATCCGCACTCCACCTGGTACTAACCACTCGCGCCTTCAGATAGGCCCGTCGAAGCCTATACACGGCTTCATCAGTCGCCACGCGTACGAGAAGCGGCTCCAATTCCTCGAACAATTCCCTCACCGACATTGGCGCTCGCTCAAGTTCGTCCAGCACGAGCGCGGAAATAGCTACCTCCAATGTGCCGTTTTGGACCTGGTCGAAAAACGCCAAGGAGTCCTCTTGGAACTTTGTGTCAAAAGCTCCACCAAATACGGAAGTATCCACATATACCAACATTGGCTTTGCCCTTCTTATGCCCCGCTGTCCCCCCACGCGACCGGCATCACAGCCAATACAGCTTAGCTTCTCAGGATCATTCACTACACGCTCAGCACGCGGGCGACGCGGAGCAGGTTGAAGTCGAAGTGCTGCGGGCACTCCCAGGCCTCGGAAAGGGGACGCAACATCATGTGCTGGTTGGTGATTCCCACCATTTTACCACTGTGCCCCTGGATCAATCCCTCCACCGCCGCCACGCCCATGCGACTGGCCAGGACACGGTCGAAGGCGGTGGGGCTACCCCCGCGCTGCAGGTGGCCCAGCACGGTGACCTTGGCGCCCCGGAACTCGGAAAGTTCCTCCAGCTTCGCCGCAATGTCGATGGCATGGCCGGCGTCGTCTCCTTCGGCGACGACCACGATCATGGAGCTCTTGCCCTTCTCGCGCGCTTCACGCAGTGATTCGATCAGGGCGGGCAAATCGGTTTTGCGTTCGGGTACGAGAATCTCTTCGGCGCCGCCCGCGATACCGGCAATCACCGCGATGTATCCGCTTGTGCGCCCCATCACCTCGACGAAGAAGATGCGGTCGTGGGAGGCCGCCGTGTCGCGGATGCGGTCGATGGCTTCCATGGCGGTGTTCATGGCGGTATCGAAGCCGATGGTGTATTCCGTGCCGCCAATGTCGTTGTCGATGGTGCCGGGCATGCCGATAACGGCAATCTGGTGTTCCTCAAAGAGCGCCTGGGCGCCATGGTATGAACCGTCTCCGCCGATGACCACCACCCCCTCGATGCCGTGTTTGCGCAGGTTCTCCGCCGCTTGGGCCCGGCCTTCGGGCTCCCGGAAGGCTTTGCAGCGGGCGGAATGGAGGATGGTGCCGCCCCGGTTGATGATGCCGCTCACGGACCGTGCGTCCATGGGGATGATCTTGTCGTCAATCATCCCCTGGTAGCCGCGTTTGACGCCGAAGACCTCCAATCCGTTATAGATGGCCGTGCGCACGACCGCGCGCAGGCCGGCGTTCATCCCCGGCGAATCCCCGCCACTGGTCAATACAGCGATTCGTTTCATAAGAAAAGTCTCCGTTATCACTACCCCACGAGTCGCGGGGGCCGCCACATCATTCGTTTTCGCGTTTAACGTACACTTTCAGTTGCTGGCCGATGGACAGGATGGATCGGCGGCTCAGTTTGTTCCACTTCATGAAAGCAGTCAACTCAACGCCGTACTTCTTCGCAATGGCGCTCGGGTTGTCGCCCCGCGAAACGGTGTGAATGACCTTGCGTGTTCCCGCCGGCTGGCCCGGCTCCAGCACTTCCACCGGTTTGGGCGGTGGGACGGGTTCGGCGGCGGGTGTTTCTTCCACCACCGGTTCGGGAGGCGGGGGCGCGAGGGGCGCCCCTTCCTGGAGGGCGTTCAAGGAGCGGGCGCGCCACTCCGCCAGGGCCGCCACGCCATGGGCTTCGATGGCGCGGCCCGCCTTGGCGAGAGCACGGGCATCCTCCATGAGGCGACGCACTTCGGCCAGCAACTGCTCGCCCCGTGCCGCGAAGGGCGAATCGCCCGTCTGACTGGTCAGGTAGAGCGATTGATGCTCCTCGCAACTGGCCAAGCGGTCGCCGAGAGGCTCGATGAAGGGCTCCCCGCGCGCCTCCTCGACGATGCACAGCACCCGGGTCAAGCGGGCGAGTCCGGCCACGAGCGTAAGGGTGGCGATTTTGGGCGTTTCGCCTGATTGCCACCGGTATTCGAGGGCGGGAAAGACGCGCAGCATGTCGAGCAACAGGGGCCGAAGGTCACTTCCCGCCTTCTGTTTCCCGTTCTGAAAGAGGTCTTCTTTCTCAAGAAGGTCCGCCGTTCGAACAATAAGACTGGTGAGGTACGCCGGACGTGCCTCCGCCAGTGTGGCGTCACCGGCCAGGTCCCGCGCCAGGGTAAGGGCCGTCATCCGGGCGGCGCAACCGGCTATCCTCCCCCCCGCTCCCGTGAGCAACGTTGGCGACGGGCCGACCTCCAATACGAGTTGCCCCTCCGCCGGCGCGGGCAAAGGAAGCGGATTATTCAGCGCGTCCGTGAGCAGCAAATCGTCCGTTCCTTCCGCCGGCACGGACACGGTTCCCCGACCGTTTTCCGTCCACGCCGCCACCAGCCAGCGGGCCCCCTCCCGGAACACATTGGCCGTGACTCCTTTTCCGGCGGGCAAACGGCCTACGTAGCGCGTGGCGTTGATCCGGCGGGACAGTCCGGCAAGGTACGGCAAGGCCTCGCGCACCGCGCCGTTATAAACCAGATCGGAATCGAAGGCCATGTTGTCCGCTCCCGCCGCCATACATGCGAACAGGTTCCGGACCAGGGCGGGGCCCTCATGGCGCATGTCGCCGGGCGTTTCGGCACCATCGAGATACACGGGGATTCGTTCATACCCGGCGGTTGCCAGGGCGCGGCGAATCTCCTTCATCCCGGAGACAATCGCTTCATTCGGGAGCAGGACCAGAGCATCCAGGTATTTGATTTGGTTGGAAGCCAGCAATTCGGGGACATGCGCAACATCCCGCACGACCAGTGTCAAGGGGGTGGTGCAACCCAGCCGGCGAAGCGCTTCGGCAACCTTGGGTACCCGTTCGGGCGCGTCGTCGCACGCCAGTTTCCACCAGGCAATACTGTTTCCATAGGCCTGATGAACGGTGGTCATCAGACTGATGGCCTCCTCTACCCCGCCCGGGTCAGTCGCCTGCACACGGGGAATCACGCGAAAGTGCAGGGCCTCGGCCAACGCCATTTGCGAGGCGTGGTCGGGGAGAGCCAGGTTTATCCGGATGTCGCGTACGCCCGCGTTGCGCAGTGCCAGTAAGGATTCCCTGTTCCAGGCGTCGCTTCGGGCGTATACCGGGAGGGTATCGCGGCCCGACGGGCGGTCGATTCGACAGAACAGGAGATCCTTTTCGGCGGACGCTTCGGAACCCGTCACGGTTACATGCGCGGCATAAAAGCCCCGTTCCTCGGGAAACGTGTCGAGGGTGGCCCAATAGCTCCCCCCGGCGGGCAGGACAAGCCCTTCAAGCCGAATGTCCATGGGGTCGTCATGGTGCCTTGCCTGCACGCGGATATCGACGTCGGCCGTCATGTCCCGGTCCGAGCGCAGTTCGAGGATAACCGGGTCATCCATGTAGACATAAGGAAGCGGCTGATCCGGGGCGATAGCGATATCCACGCCCGCAAAGAACAGGAATCCCAACAGGGCGATAGCGCTCATAGGCCCACCAGAAAGGGATTGTCCGTGCGTTCCCGGCCAATGGTCGTACCCGGTCCATGGCCGGAATAGACAACGGTCTCGTCCTGCAGGCCAAGCAAACACCCGCGAATCGAATCCATCAGTTGTTCCTGGTCACCGCCCGGCAGGTCGGTGCGTCCGATGGAATCCCGGAAGAGGACATCTCCGGCGAAGACCATACCGTCGCCCACCAACACGACATGGCCGGGAGAATGGCCCGGTGCATGGCAAACACGGAACGTTTGCCGGCCCACGGTAATGTTGTCGCCATCGGCTAGGAATTGATCCGGTTCGGGAGAAGCGCCTCCCGCCACGCCAAACAGGGCCGCCTGCTGTTCCAGCGACCGCAAAAGAGGCAAATCCGCCTCATGGCAGGCCAACGGCGCGCCCGTGGCCTCGAACACGTCCGCATTACCGCCACAATGGTCCAAATGGCCATGGGTATTTACAATCATGACCACGTCAAGGCCTTCCAACGCCGCCAACAGGGGCGGCGTTGCCTCGCCGGGATCGATGATCAGGGCCTCGCCATGATCCTCCACGACATAGCAGTTTGTCATAAAGGGCGTAACCTGATGGACATGGATTTTCACGGGTATGTTCCTTTC
This sequence comes from Candidatus Hydrogenedentota bacterium, assembly GCA_024278275.1. Lineage (GTDB taxonomy): Bacteria > Hydrogenedentota > Hydrogenedentia > Hydrogenedentales > JAJRTN01 > JAJRTN01. The sequence goes on along the minus strand of JAJRTN010000042.1, from coordinate 62,553 downwards.
ATCCGGTCATGCTACGCACGGGCGCGGAACGAGTCAAGTAGAGCCCCGTCTTTCGTGGCCTTTCCCGGCGAGTACCGCTTCGCTGCCCCCATCCCCTTCCGTTCCCATGGGGCCCAAGGGAAAGTGTACGCCATGGACCGTGACAGGATATGATGCAGGCAAAGGGGAAAAAACGCGAATGCACATGCGCGCGCGAAACGGGTGGTCCGGCTGGAAAAGGCGGGGCTCACAACGGTTCGCGCGGGCTGCTCCCGCTCCACGAAAGGATCCAAAGCGATGCAAGCATGGATAGCGACCTCGGTGGTGGTCCTCCTGGCGACGGCGTGTCTGTACGCGGACGAAAATGCTTCGATTCAACCGGGTGCCCTGGTTTTTCAAACGGGTTTCGACACGCAGGCCGAACGGGAAGCCTGGCCGAAGGCCGACTTCGCGACCTGGGTGACGGGCTATCAGGGAAGCACCTCCCTTTGCATTACGGCGGCCCCGGGTGAGGCCGATAGGGGACACCTGATCAAGGTGCCCCTCGACCTGGCGCCGTATCGAGGCTGTCGATTGCTGTTCGAGCGCATGGTCAAAGGCGACCGGGTTGACAAGCCACCGAAGCCCTATCTCGGCGTGAAGTTCATGTTGCACTACATGTCCAGGACGGAAGGCCCCCTGTTTCGCAACGAGCAAAATGTCCATGGCACCTTCGACTGGCGGAAATCGTGGTTCACGGTCCGTATCGCGCCCGATGCCGTGGGTGGTGAGATCGCATTGGGGCTGCAAGCCAGTTCCGGTACCGCGTACTTCGATGATATCAACATCACGGTCATGAGGAAACCGGTAACGCGCCCCGCGCCACCACTCAATCTGTCGCCCCCATTTCGCGGCCACGACCTGCCACGTTTGCGCGGCGTTATGTCGCCGAACACGTTTCGCGATGAGGATCTGCGGGTGCTCGGCACGGAGTGGAAGGCGAATGTCATTCGATGGCAACTCACGCGCAACTGGGGAAAAAGCGGCACCGAACGGGACCTGGCCGAGTACGAGCACTGGCTGGAGGGTAAGCTGGCCGAGTTGGATCGCGTACTCGAAGCCTGTCACCGGTACGGGATCAAGGTGGTCGTGGATATGCACTCGCCGCCGGGCGGGCGCTATGCCAACATGGATCTCGCCATCTTCCACGAAGCAAAATACCAGGACTATTTCGTGGCGCTGTGGGAAAAGATCGCGCGCCGGTACCAGGGGAATCCCGCGATCTGGGGCTACGATCTTATCAATGAACCCGTGCAGTTCCGGCCGCCGCCGCCCGGCGTGGCGGATTACCTCGGCGCGCAGGTACGGACAGCGGAAGCCATTCGCAAGATTGATCCGGAAGTCCCCATCTTTATCGCGGCGGGGCAGGGAGACTCCCCGGGCGGTTACAGGGAACTCGAACCCGTTGCCGTCTCGAACGTGATTTACCAGGTCCACATGTACGTGCCCCATCCGTTCACCCACCAGGGCGTCCGTGGTGAATGGAAGCCCGTGACCTATCCCGGCGAGATTGGCGGCAAAATGTGGGACAAGGCGCAACTCCGCAAGGTGCTGGAACCAGTGCGCGAGTTTCAGCTTGCCTACAACATACACATCTACGTGGGGGAGTTCAGTGCCATCCGCTGGGCGCCCGGCGCGGCCCGCTACCTGGGCGATTGTATCGACTTGTTCGAGGAGTACGGTTGGGACTGGACCTACCACGCTTACCGCGAGTGGGACGGCTGGAGCGTCGAGCACGGCAGTGACCCGAAGGAGCACCAACCCACCGCGACACCGACCGACCGCAAGGAACTCCTGCTGAAATGGTTCGGGAAAAACGTCCCTGCGGGAAATGCCAGGAAAGCATCCTCGCAAGAGCGTCGCTAAGGTCGCACGCTCCTTGACCCTTTACCGTGGATGCGGCATCCTGGCCGCATCCCAATGAGATCGGAGTACCTGTACCCATTCACGGGCCCCTTTGAGGTGTTTTTCGATGGATTGTCTCTATATGGAGCACAGTCGCCTGGGGGCCGTACTCGGCCCGAACCGGGGGCTGTGGGGTTGGCAAGCCCCACGGTGGCTTGGGTTCCCTCGCAATGACGGTTTATGAAAGGCGTGAACGGCTACGATATTGCGCGAAAGCAGGGATGGAACCCTTGCGGGTTCCACCGCCGGGGGCGGCTGTGCTACATTCAATTAAACCACTGTGCAGTGAATGTTTTTCGCTTCCTTTGGTTGCGGCCGGACGGTCGCGCCATGCGCCTGTTGTGATACCAGGCGGAATGAAGAGAGAGCACCCAAGTTTAACGGGCCGGGTGGCGGCTTGGCGGATGTATCCGTTGAACAGCCCCGTCCCGCTTGCCCTGACCGGGAATCATCATGACGGATCATAAACCAGTCGAACGCCACATGGGCCTGTGGGGCGCCACGGGCATCGGCGTGGGCGCCATTGTCGGTGGAGGGATTCTCGCCCTGGCGGGCGTGGCCTTTGCTGCGACCGGTCCCGGCGCGGTGCTGGCTTTCGCGCTGAATGGGATCATCGCCTTCATGACCGCGCTCAGTTTCGCGGAGATCTCGGCGCGTTTTCCCTTTTCGGGGGGCACCTATGTTTTCGCCAAGCGGGTGCTTTCGCTGGAGGCCGCCTTTATCGTGGGGTGGGTGGTCTGGTTCGCCTCGATTGCCGCCTCGGCCCTGTACGCTGTCGGCTTCGCGTCCTTCGCCCGGCTTCTCCTCGATGGTGTCCTGACCTACGCCCTTGGGGAGCGGGCCACGGCCTGGAACACGTCCTCCCTTTCCATGTACCTTGCCGTTGCTTCCATCGCTATCTACACCGTCATCCTGCTTCGCAAGAGCGGCGCCGCCGGCCAGTGGATTAACGTGGCGAAGGTTTCGGTTTTTGGCGTCATTATCCTGGGGGGTCTGATCTATGCGCGGGGTCAATCCTTTTCGGCCATGACCGGCCAGTTACGTCCTTTTCTAGCCTTTGGCGGGATGGGATTGCTTCAGGCCATGGGCTTCTCCTTTATCGCCCTGCAGGGTTTTGATCTCATTTCCGCCGTGGCGGGCGAAGTGCGGGAGCCGGCGCGCAACATCCCCCGCGCCATGTTCCTGTCCCTCGGTATCGCCCTCGCCATCTACCTGCCCCTGTTACTCCTGGTGGCCGTCGTGGGCGTTCCCGAGGGACTGTCCCTGACGGAACTGGGCGCTGAATCCCCCGCAGCCATGGTTGCCATTGCCGCGGAAAACTTCATGGGGCCCTTCGGCTATTGGCTGGTGGTGGTGGCTGGTGTTTTGTCCATGCTTTCCGCCCTTCACGCCAACCTGCTGGCCGCGTCGCACATGGCGCGGGCCATGGCCCGGGACCGCTCCCTCCCCCACGCGCTGCAACGGCTTGGACGGCGAAGCCGCACGCCCGTCCCGGCGCTGCTGCTGACCGCGGGGATCGTCGTCGCCGTGGTCCTGTGCGTGTCCGATGTGGAGACGGCCGGAGCCGCCGCCAGCCTCATTTTCCTGGTCACCTTTGCGCTTGTTCACTGGATTTGTATCCTTCTTCGCCAGCGGAGCGACACGCAATCCATGCCCTTCCGCACGCCCTGGTATCCGGCGGTTCCCGTTTTGGGCGGTTTCTCCTGTCTCAGTCTCGCCCTCTACCAGGGCTACGTGGTGCGCAGTGCGGGCCTGGTCGCCATCGTGTGGATGGGAATAGGCACCCTGCTTTTCCTGCTGGTCTTCGCCCGGCGTGCGCGCGTGGTGGACGCTTCGAGCGCGGCCATCGACCCCGAGGTTGCCCAGCTCCGGGGAAGAAGCCCGCTCGTCCTGGTTCCCATTGCCAATCCGCGGAACGCGCACGGGTTAGTGTCCCTGGCCAACGCCCTCGCCCAGCCGAAGGTGGGCCGCGTGCTGCTGCTCAATGTTATCAATCCCAAGGCGGGTGAAACGCCGTCCGTCCGCCACGGTTCCCTGGATAACGCCCAATCCATGTTCCGCGAATCCCTGACCGCCGCCCTGGATTCGGGCATGCGGCCCGACACGCTGATCACCCTGGCGGAACAACCCCTGCGCGAAATTGCCCGCGTGGCACGGAATCACCAGTGTGAGAGCCTCCTGCTTGGATTGACCTCCATCGACGAGAGCGCCTCCGGTTCGCCCCTGGACACCATTTTGGGTTCGGCCGATTCCGACGTGGTCGTGTTGCGCGCCCGGGCCGGTTGGCATCCCGATGAAGCGAAGCGTATTCTCATTCCCCTGGGAGGGCGTGGCACCCATGCGCGGCTGTTGGCGCGCCTCCTGGGCAGTTTCTTCCGCACCAACTACCGGGACGTGACCTTCCTGCGCGTCGTTCGTCCCAATTGCGGCAAGCGCCGTCTGAAGTCGGTTCGGCGGCACCTGGAGGAGATAGCCCGGGACCACGGTCCCGGCGAGGCCGCGGTGGAGGTCATGGCCCATGCCGACCCGGTGGAGGCCATTGTGAACCGAGCCGCGGAGCACGATTTGGTGATTTTGGGGGTCCAGCGCATCCGCAGGAGTCACAAGCTCATGGGACCGCTCGTTTTGCAGGTGGCCCGCCGGTCGGGAACGCCCATGATTGTCATCAGCGGCCGCGGTTGAATACAGGTCCGTCCCGTGGCACACTGATGGCACAATCCCAGCCAAAGAGGGGTACCCATGCCGGACATCCATGAAACGCTCCGCCCGGAAGCCAAGGGTTCCCCCGACCGGCCACACCAGGTTACCCGCTACCTCTGGGGCCTCAGCCCGCCCGCCGCCACGCAGGCCAGGCTCCGCAGGCAGTCCCCCTTCGGAGAATTGGAGAAGGTGCCGTTCAATGAAGTGCCGACCTGTGTGGAGCGAAACAACTGACCGAGAAAGCGTCCAAACCGTGTACAATGACACGAGTGATAAGTAGTACCAACCTGCACCAAGGGAGACGGCCCCATGGGATACAAGTTCACGCGCAGACATTTTCTCGCCACGGCGACAACAGCGGCGGTCGCGCCGCTTATTGTGCCGGGACAGGCGCTGGGCCTCAATGGGGCCATGGCACCCTCCGAACGCATCGGCATCGGTATCGTGGGCTGCGGTTCAATGAACACGGGGCATGCCAGGCAGCTCGTCGGGAACCGGGGCGTTCAGGTGGTGGCGGTATGCGATGTGAACGGGCTGAAACGTGAAACACTTCGTAAGCAAGTCGACGAAGGCTACACGTCTCAGTCGGACCAGGGCAGCTACACCGGTTGCGCGGGTTACAATGATTTCCGCGACCTCATCGCCAACAAGGATGTGGATGCCCTGTTCGTGGCGACGCCGGATCACTGGCACACCCTCCCCTCGCTCGCCGCCATGCGCGCGGGCAAGGATGTCTATTGCGAAAAGCCCATGACCCTCACCATCGAGGAGGGACGGGCGCTGGCGGACGAACAGAAACGGTCGGGCGCGATCTTCCAGCACGGCACCTTGCAGCGGTCGGCCTACGGGTTTCCCCGCGCGGTGGAACTGGTTCGCAACGGGCGCATCGGCACGCTTAAACACGTGGAGATCGGTATTCACCCCGGTGATGGGCCGCGTGGATGCAATGAGACACCGGTGCCGGACTGGATGGACTACGACCTGTGGCTGGGCCAGGCCCCGCTGGCACCCTACTGTCCGGAGCGGTGTATCGGCCGCCGCGCATGGCTGTCCATTGGCGCCTATGGCGGCGGACGTATCGCCAGTTGGGGCAGCCACCATCTCGATATCGCCCAGTGGGCTCTCGATGCCGACCATTCGGGCCCGGTGGAAATTGAAGGCACGGCCACCTATCCTGAATGGGGTATCGTGGATCAGGCCATAACCTGGGACGCCGAACTGCGCTATTCCAACGGTATTACGGTTCACATGGTGAATCACGCCCCGCCGCCGTATATCAAGTTCATCGGTGACGAAGGCTCCATCTTCGTCACCCGGACCGAGTTTACCTCGGACCCCGCGAACATACTCGATTCCGTCATCGGTCCCGATGAATACCACGTCCACACGAGTCGAAACCATCGGCAGGATTTCCTCGATTGCGTGCGGTCGCGGGAGACCACTGTGACTCCCGCCGAGATTGGCCACCGTACCGCGACCGCCTGTCACCTGATGAACATCGCCCTGCGGCTGGGCCGCAAGGTACGATGGAACCCCGAGACGGAACGCTTCATCGACGACCCGGAGGCCAACGCCATGATCTCGCGCAAAATGCGTGCGCCGTGGAGCCTGTAACCCATTCTTTTCCCGGTTTCAGGAGAGAACTTGAATCCCGCCACCTGCAAAGGGATACTTAGCGAGGACATTTTCCCCACTTCACCGTGACCATGTGCCGATTGGGGCAGGTCAAGGGTTGGCGAAGCGAGGTGGACAAGGGCGTATAGATACGGTCGAGTTCACCGAATGAGACAAGTCCCTGAGAGGGTCCGAGATAGGCGTGTGCAACAGGAAGCCGGTGAAACAGCCGGCCTACCCGCCACACGCCATACTACTCAACCACCATTGGCACCTCCAGGAACGCCGGTTCTGAAACCAGAGGAAGCATGATGCGATACCCAGCAATTTCTCCGATGCCCCGTCCCCTTGGCCTGTTCTGCCTGGCCCTCTGTATTTTTCTGTCTCAGGCCAACGTATTCGCCGCGCCCGCCACGGAGGCCGTTGTTACGGACGCGGACCGGGCGCGCATCGAGGCCGCCTTGCCCGCCGAGGCGCCGGTGAAGCCCCTCAAGCCGCGCAGGCTGCTCATCTTCGACGTGAACGTGGTCTATGGGGGGCACCCATCACGCTTTTACGCCAACTATGCCTTTCAAAAGATGGGCGAAAAAACAGGGGCCTTCGAGACGGTCATCAGCCGCGATCCGGCGGTGTTCAAGAAGGAAAGTCTGCGTCAATTTGACGCAGTTTTCCTCAACAACACGGTGGGCAATCTCTTCACGGACCCCCAACTGCGAAAGAACCTCGTGGAGTTCGTTTACAACGGCGGCGGGCTCATGGGAGACCATGGAACGACGGTGGCCTTTCTGCGCTGGAATGAAGGTGCCGCGGATGACTGGCCGGAGTTCGGCCACATGATCGGTGCGCGGGGAGCCAATCACCGGGCACCCGACGAGCACGTCTACATCAAACTGGACGACCCCACCCACCCCCTGAACGCTCCCTTCGGTGGCAAGGGTTTTGAATACCGCAGCGAGTTCTTTCGCGTGGGAGCGCCCTATTCGCGCGACAGTCTGCGCGTTCTCCTGGGCATTGACACGGAGAAGACCGATCTCAACGCCGACCCGAAGCGTAAGCCCGAACGCGCCGACGGCGACTACGCCTTGGCGTGGGTGAAGCATTACGGCAAGGGCCGCGTGTTTTACTGTACCATCGGGCACAATCCCTACATTTTCTGGGATACCAAGATGCTGGAGTTCTATCTTGGCGCGACCCAGTTCGCACTCGGCGACCTGCCCGCATCGACCATTCCCAGCGCGCGTTTGACGCCGGCCATCCGGGCCCAGGAGAAGATCGGCTGGAAGCTTGGCGTCACAGCCTATACCTTCCACCGTTACACCCTCTTCGAGACCATTGAGAAAACGGCCCAACTGGGCTTGGCCTACCTGGGCGGCCTGGATTTTCAGAAAGTAAGCAAGGACATCAACAAGAACTTCAACGCGAATCTGAGCGACGAGGAACTGGCGGCCATCCGCATGAAACTGGACACCCACGGCGTCCGCCTGGTGACCTGCTTCTACTCGGTCATTCCATCAGACGAGGCGGGCTGTCGAAAGGTCTTTGAATTTGCCCGGAAAATGGGGATTGAAAACCTCATCTCCGAGCCGCCCCTGGAGTCCCTCGACATGATCGAGGGTTTCTGCGACGAGTACGGCATCAACCTGGCCATCCATAACCACGACCGGAAAGCATCCCCCAACTACTACAGTCCCGAAAAGATCCTTGAGGTCTGCAGGGGACGGGGACCGCGCATCGGCGCGTGCGTAGACATGGGCTACTGGATGCGTGGCGGCATCGATCCCATTGCGGGCATCGTGAAGCTCGGCGACCGGGCGCTGGTCATTCAGACTCACGACCTCGATGTGCAAGGCCCTGAAGGTCATGACGTTCCCTGGGGCACCGGCGCCGCCAGGATGGAAACCCTGCTGCGCACCATGCACCGCGAAGGCATCAAGCCCGCCATGTTCGGCCTCGAATACTCCTACGACTGGTTGGATTCCATGCCCGAGTGCGAGGCAAGCGCCCGCTTCTTCGACCGGGTAACCCTCGACCTGGCAAAATAGCGGCGAAATCCGAAGAATCCCCATGGAGCCCCACGAAGGCGGGACTCCATGATAATGTATCCGCAGATTGCGCAGATGAACGCAGATTCTCCCGTTCGCGAACCCGGCAAAAAGAACCTCACCACCGGTGCATTATTTCTGTAACCGTTCACAGGTGTTTCTGAGGTGCGTTTCGATGGACCATTTCTTATGTGGCACAGCCGCCCTCGGTTGTGGAACCCGCAGGGTTCCGTCTCTGTTCCTGCGGCTATTGTGCCTTCTCCAGGCTACAGACCTTAAGCCCGCGTAAACGTTTAAGCCTAATTGAGACCTGTCGGCCCCACAGCCGAGGGCGGCTGTGCCACATAAGAGCGTATTGGTGTTCTTATGGTAACGACATAACACCCTTGAAATATGGGCGTTTCTCATCCCCACGGTCCTCCGCGGGAATGCATGTTGCGGGCGTCCCGCCACGTCGTTGCGCAACAGGAAACACCGCACGCCAAGTACCGCATCAGTACCGCAACAAGAGATTCAGCATTTCCCGGTCCAGCTTGTGGCCGTGCCAATCCTCGTATTCCACATCGGCTCGTCCGCTGTCGAGGATGCCAAAGGGGCCGCGGAAGTTCCACAACGCCCACCCCCAACCGACCTCTTTCCAATTCTTGAGGCAGTCCTCCATCCAACGTATCACCACATCGTGGGGCGTCTTGTTGAAGGCGCCCCACTCCCCCACCATTACGCCCACCCCCTGGCGCTGAAGGGCTTTCCACGGCTTGATGGCCTGCTCTTCCAGCCAGGCACGGTCCATGGTGAGCGCCGCGGAGAAACGAATGGTTCCTTTTTCCTCCATGATTTTTACCGGGACTTGCCGCTTACCCCAATGGCCATTTGTTCCGAGCACTCCCTCCGTGGCGTTCTCGCCCCCGGGCAGCAGGCCCACCTCCGTAAGCGTAAGCCAGTCGCCTTCGGTGTTGGCCACTTCCACCACCCGTGTGCCGGCCGGAATCTCCATGACATAGTCCCGGTCGTAGCGGTTCTGATAGAGATCCCATTTTCGGACATAATGCGCCTCGTCCCATTCGCCCTCCCCCGGGCCACAGTCGAAAGTTTTGTCCCAGACCGCTTTTCCATCGGCGGTAACCGTGAGTTTGCCATGGTCGGAAACCGTGCCCACCCGCAGACGGAGACGGCAGGGGTTGGTGAGCTTTCCCTCAAACCGAAGCGGGGAATGGAGGTCCGCTTTAGCGGGGCCGTAGAGGTAAGAGGGTACTTCCGGCAGGGGCCAGGTGGGAACGGGCATGTTCTCCGTCCCGGCCACCCACGGCGCTTTGTAGTGGGTAATCGCCATGGGTTCATAGCCCCGTGTCGCCCGGGCCACCTTCAGGGGGAGGAGTTCTTCACAAGGCTTGCGTCCCCAGGCGAGTCCGTCCGCGATGATAAGTCGGTCCGGGTCTTCCGCGCGAATGGCCGCCACCATTTTTCCCGCGACGCGCGCATAGGTTTTCCCGTCGATATTCGGTGGTTCGTTTACCAGGTTGAAGCTTAATCGTTCGTTGGGAATGCCCTTGTAGCGCCGCGCGAAGTGCGCCCAATGGTCGGCGCACACCGCCTGGGTGGCTTCATCGGTCCACAGGTTGGTGGGTTCCCCTGGTGTCGCCACCGTATACCCCGGCGCCCGATGGAAATAGATAGACACGTGGAGACCGTACTGCCCGCCCCATGCCACGGCCTGGTCGATTTCCCTCAGCACGGACTCGTCGAACTGCGTCCAGTCTCCGTCCACAATCCAGGTGCGGTAGTCCATGGGTAAACGGACGAAGTTGAAGCCTAGTTCGCTGATGAGCCGGAAGTCCTCCTCCAGAAACGGCCCATTGGACCATTCTTTCACGAACTTCTCCAGGAGGTTGAACCCACGCCACCGCGGCAGTTTATCCGCGCTCGCTTGGGGCAGCGGCACGGCCCACATGCCTTGGGTCACCGCCGTGGCAAGAGCCATCATCACCAATACCTGTTTCCACATGGGGCTGCTCCTTATCGTGTGACAGCGCAACAGACACACGCCGGGTCAACTGCTTTCCGTGGCGCTGGCGACCACGCCCCGCGCGGCGATATCCTCGCGCGTGGAGGCCTGGCGCACCGCGCCGTCGCGTCGCAGGATCTTGATGGGCAACACGAAAATCCGGCACTCATCCGTGCCGGACTCAAGCATCTGGGTTGCACAATCGACGGCCATTTCACCCGCTCTCTCATGAGGCGAGAGGGTGGTGGGAAAAGGGGGCCATACGCCCTGCCCGATGGCCAGGTCGTCGAAGCCCACCACGCGCAATTCCTCCCCCACGTTCACGCCCAGTTGCCGGGCGGCGTTGATGAGATAAACCGCCTCGGTGTCCATGGGACAGATGACCGCCGTGGCGTGTTCCGTCACGGGCTGCCAGGATTCCTCCAGGAAGCGGATCAGGTTTTCCATGCCTGACAGGGCATCGACAACCTGGTCACTCGGAACCTCCCAGAAATCCTGCGGTCTCGGCGTGATCCCGGCCTCTTTCAACGCATCCAGGTAGCCTCGGTGTCGCGCTTTCAGCGCAGGACGGATTCGCTCCTTGCCGCGGGGACTCACCCGAAGCCACGCAATGTGTGTGTGTCCCTCGGCGTGAAGAAGTCGAGTCATATCGTAACCCGCGCGGCGATGATCAAAGGTGATCTGGGTGCGTTTCATGTAGGGCAAGGTCTGTCCCAACAGTATAATGGGCGTATCCAGAAAACGGTTGTTCAGATAGTCCCTTTCCATCTGATCGATGGAGCGCGCCACGGGGTCGAGCAGAATAGCCTGGCAACCCATCTTGATCAGCCGCTCCACCTGGACACTTTCTTCCTCGTAGGCCTCCCCCATGGGCGCGCTTTGCGAGGCGGAAACGATCTGGAAACCGTGGCGCTTGGCCCCCGCCTCTGCGCCCCGCTGTAGCCGCCCGATGATGTCGTTCGCCTCCGACGCGGGAGTCACCAGGCCGAGGGTGCGCACGGAAGACGGTGCGGCCTCCACGGTCCGTTGTGCTGAAGTCTCCGCGAGAAAACACCCCCGGCCATGCTGCTTCCGCAGCATCCCCCGGGCCGCAAGTTGGCCGAGGGCCTCGGCGATAGTGGTGCGGGAAGCCCCGTAACGCGCGTGCAGTTGCCGAATACTGGGAAACTGATCGCCCCCATCCAATACGCCGCTTTCCACATAGTCCTGGAGAATGATGCGGGCCATCCGCGTCACCAGTGACTTGTCACGTGCCATTCACCCGCTTCCTTTTTCGGAAAAAACAACTGTCCGCGTTTTGTGTAAAACACGCACACCCGCGGCAACGGGATTCTAGCCTATTGTCACGGCTCAATCAAAACAGGCCATTGTTTCCTGCCAGGCGTGATCAGAAGCGACGCATGTGTCTGCATGAGAGGGAAACGAGGAAGCGCTTACCCTCTTGGAAGCATCACCCCTTTCGGGAAGGTAAGTCCACCAGAACGGTACCCAGCGCTTCCGCCTCCACGGGGACCGTCCGTTCCTGATCCACGCGCAATCCGAAAGTTTCGCGTTGCTCCGACAGGTTCCACAGCAACACCGCCCCCGCCGTGGGATACCATGCGCAGACCACGGGTTTGTCATCCACCACGTAAGGACCCTTGTATCCCGCCGTCACGGCCTCGTGCTTGAGCGCATACAGGGCGGCCAGGTTTTCCGCGACCGGGGTTAGCGCCTTGGCCCTCGGCGCGGAATCGCGTGCCACGAGGTGTCCGCCCCCCGGCTTGAGACGGCCCTCGGCCATATCCCGCGCGTCAAAATCCGACAGGAAAGTCCAGCCATCTTCCGGGAGTGATTCCGTCACCTCGAAGGGCATGCCCGAGGCCAGGAAGAGGCTGAAGGGCCGGTCATCGCCCACGCAGCGTTGGGCTTCACCCCAATAGTGGCGGAAGGGACCGCGCGGCGTATGACCGGCCAATCGTGCGTGCAGCCTTGCCTGCTCGGCCATGGCGGGCCCCAAGGTGGCCCAGTGCGTCTTGGGGAATGGCGTCAGGCCGGACATGTACATGGTGTTTCGTACGTCGCAGATCGTTGAAATCACCAGTTTTGCCGCCATGTTGGGCGCGGAAAGTTGATCGGCGGGGAAGGCCATCGTTTCGCTGTAGCTTTGATCGGCGGGAAAAAAGCGTCGGTGGAAGAGTACGCTGAATAATTCGTCCGTCTTTCCCTTGACCGGTCCGAAGCTCCGATCATTGAACATCAACTCGCCCACACGCACCGGGACCCCGCGATAGTCCGTCAGGCGAATCCCCGCCTTTTCCGAGCCGAAAAACATGATCATGTTCCCCATTTGCACGCCGGGTACGGCGTTTTGCTGGGCGCGAAAACACGCGGTGAGTTCATCACACGTAAATGCCACCCAGGCACGCAGCGTGCGGGAAAGGCGTCGCTGTTTTACATCCTCCTTCAACGTCGCCCACCGGCCTGGTGCGAAGCCGGTTTTTTCCAGGAAGCGATCCCGGTGCCAATCGCAGAAACACCCGCCAATCATGCCGGGACTCCGCGCCAGGCGAAAATCGTCATCGAGAAAGATGATGTCCGGGTCGAGTGCCGCGAGCCGTTTCACCGCCGCCACGTTCTCCCTTGTCGCCGGCGGATGGAGGGAAGTTCCCGAATGGCGCGTACCATCCACGCCGGCGGCCATTCGCCAGTGCCGAGGAGGACTCGTGGGCGTTTCGCCCGACTGGTCGCCCAGGGCGTCACCCGGATGGCCCAGGGGTACCGTGAGGGTATGCCATCGCATCCCGGCCGCCTCGACCTGCCTGCGCCCCTCCCGCAGCTTTTCGGGGGTGTCGAACCAATGACCGTAAAGGAAACCCGCCTGCCAGATATCGGTGATGCCCGCGGCACGCACCACGTTCAACAAGTCGGGGTCCGCCTCACAGACCGTTCGTGCCAGGCACACGTGGTACCGTCGCGCCTTGGACCCGTCGCCGGTGGGCATTCCCCACCCCGATGCCACGGCTCCCAGCCCTGCGGCCGTTGTTCCCATGAAGGTTCTCCTGTTCATCATGTCACTACCCTTTTCCCTGTTCGGTCCGTTATGGGCAGTTGTCCACCCGCACAGGTCCCTGTAAATCCCCATGCTGAGCCGCCCGTTGTTCCTTATCCATTGCGGGGATGGTCTTTTAGGAAACGGTCAAGGAAAGCATTTACCAGGAATTGCGTCCGTTCGTTCGTGGCCTGGGCTGCATCCAGGGTGTGGGGCCAGCCGTCGAGACGGTCGTACCAGTAGGGCACCCCGAGGCGCTGGAGTTTCTCGGCCAGGCGGTCGGATTGCTCGACCGGCACAAGCTGGTCGATGGTGCCATGAATAATGAGTGTGGGCGGGTCTTTAACATCAAGGTGGTAGAGAGGCGAAGCCAGCTTGTACCGGTCGGCCGCTGCGCTATGGGCAACCCCCATGAAGGCGACGACGGAGGGAGTGACACGCGCTTCGGGCGTCGTCAGGTCCGAGGGGCCATAGAGGTTGACCACTGCCTGCACCGCGCTGCTGATCCCCTGGTGCCCGCCCCGGCCCTCAAGCTCGGGGAGATCCGGGGAATAGGCCGCCATCATGGCCAGATGGCCGCCCGCAGAGCCCCCTATGGCGGCAATTCGACCGGGGTCCACGCCCAACGCGGCGGCGTTGGCCCGCATCCAGCGCACGGCGCATTTCACATCCTCCACGGCCGCGGGAAAAGGCGCTTCCCGAGAGAAGCGGTAGCTCACCGTGGCCACCACGTAGCCCCGTTCGGCGAAGCGCACCGTGTAATACTTGTAATCGCTCCGGTCGCCTTTTTTCCACGCGCCGCCGTGGATAAAAATGAGGCCCGGAACCGGGTCGTGGGGGGCGACGGGACGGTAAAGATCCAGTTTCAGGGAGCGGTCGTCCACGCGGCCATATTCGATATCCTTTTTCTCCACCACACCGGCAGGAAGGGGAACACCATTCTTGTAATCCACCAGCTTCAGCCGCCCCAGGAAGTAGCTCAAATAAAGCGCGTTGGGTGTCGGGTAGCCTCGGGGCGGTTTGGCCATTCCTTCCGGCAGGCGAAGCAGGTCGGGCCGTCGTGCCGGGGCGCGCCCGTTGATCAGGAGAAACCATCCGGCCACGCATCCGCCAAGCACGGCAAGGACCGCGAAGGTGATCACAACGATGCGTAACCATCGGCCCATGGAATGCCCTTTTCCGTGTTCAAACCCGACGAAGCTATTGCGTATTTTTCCCGGAACGACGGAATGACCTGGCAATGAAGTCCTGCCTACATCCCTTCTTTCAGGGCGATGTACTTGTTCATGGCGTTGAGGTAAGCATGAACGGCGGCTTCGATGATATCCGTGCTGGCGCCGTTGCCCTTGTAGTCCTTGCCATCGAAATTGACGGTTACGTAGGCTTCGCCGAGGGCGTCTTTGCCGGGCGTGGTGGCGCGTATGTTGAATTGCTCCAGGCGGCCGCTAACGCCGACGATACGCTCGATGGCCTTGCAGGCGGCATCGACGGGGCCGTCGCCGGTGGCGGTATCCATGTACTCGTTTTCGCCGCGGGAAAGCTTGACGAAGGCCATGGTGGGATCGTCGCCGGAGGCGCGCACCTGTTCCAGGTGGTACACGGCAAAGCTTTCGTGGTGGAGCGACACAATGAGCATGCGCAGGTCGTCGTCGTAAACCTCCTTCTTTTTGTCCGCCAGGGCAATGAACTTGGTGTAAAGGGTTTTGAGTTCTTCGTCCGTAAGGTCGTAGCCCAGTTCCCTGCTGCGCTTGTCGAGCCCGGCGCGGCCGGAGTGCTTACCAAGGACAAGCTCGCTACGGCTGCGTCCGACGGATTCGGGGGTCATAATCTCGTAAGTGAGGGCGTTCGAGATCATGCCGTGCTGGTGGATGCCCGATTCGTGGGCGAAGGCGTTGCGGCCGACGACGGGCTTGTTGAAGGGTACCGTAAGCCCCGTCAGTTTACTGAGCAGGACGCTGGAGGGGACGATCTCGGTGGTGTTTATCCCGCACTCGTAGGGATAAACATCTCTGCGAACGTGCATGGCCATGACGGCCTCTTCGAGGGAGGTGTTGCCCGCGCGCTCGCCGATACCGCTGACGGTGCATTCAATCTGACGTGCCCCGCCCCGCACGGCGGCCAGGGCATTGGCGACGGCGAGTCCCAGGTCGTTGTGATTGTGGGTGGAGAAAACGACCTTGTCCGCTCCCGCCGCGTTGGCGATAACGTGCTTGAACATGCCTTCGATTTCGGTAGGCGTGGTGTAGCCCACCGTGTCGGGCAGGTTGATCACATCCGCGCCGGCCTCGATGACCACTTGGGTGATTTCGGCCAGGTAGTCCCAGTTGGAGCGCGTGGCATCCTCGGCGGAAAACTCGACGCGGGAAACGAGGCTCTTGGCCAACCGCACGGCCTTGGCGGCGGCATCGATTACCTGGGCGCGGCTCATGCGGAGTTTGTGTTCCAGGTGGATGTCGGAGGTGGCGATAAAGGTGTGCAGCACGGGACTGACGGCCGGTTCGAGGGCCGCCGCCGCGCGCTCGATATCCTTGGGGAGGGCGCGGGCCAATGCGGCCACACGGACGTTCTTGATAGTCCGGGCGATTTTCCTCACCCCCTCGAACTCCTGGTTCGAGGCGATGGGGAAGCCCGCTTCCATGATGTCCACGCCAAGGCGCTCCAATTGCAGCGCCATTTGCAGTTTCTCGCGTTCATCCATGCTCGCGCCGGGCGATTGTTCGCCGTCGCGGAGAGTGGTATCGAAGATTTCAATGCGGTCGGGCATGGGGATTCATACTCCTGAAGGGGCCGGTTGTGGAGCCCGGCGAATTTGGTGCTCCCAAGACCTAATTATAGTGTTACCATGCGCACGTTCGCAAAGGACCGTTGTTCCCCGCCATCTCCTGAAAGGGGAGCGGCAGATGAGGCCATTTCATCCGTGGCGGTCGTCTCCGTTGAAGCGGACAAAAAGATTTGAGCGCAGTGTGTCCATGGTGGGCGCGCACGTTCCAAAAAAAATACGTACCAACGCTTGACTCGACACCTTTTCGATTGATAAACTTGCCTTCCCATTGCGGAGGCGTAGCTCAGTTGGTTAGAGCGCCGGCCTGTCACGCCGGAGGTCGCGAGTTCAAGTCTCGTCGTCTCCGCCATCGAAAATCGAGGCCCGGTCACTTGTGAAAATCAAGTGACCGGGCCTTTTTTGTGTCCGAAGCTTCCATGGCATACTCGTACCCCCAATGGGGAGGATTCGAGCGCCGGAAAATATGGGGTTCAGCCGGAGCAGCCCCATGTTGCATAAATACCGCCAGCCGCTGGTGTTCTCCATACCCGTCATCCCTGCGAAGGCGGGGCTCCATAGCGGGAGTTCCATGGAGATTTCTCACAAACATTCGCCGCCCCGCGCTTGGTGTCCTTTCATGCCCGCCCGGGTACGGGAGAATGCTTTTGGCCAACCTTTGATGATGACAAGGGGCACTCCAACAAGCCCCCAACGTCTCCGCGTCACGGAAAAGGAGTGAAAGTGCGCTTTCTCCGGATATACCATAAACATTGGTCAATTCTGAGCAGTTTTTGTGTGATATATTGTCGGTTTCGACAGCCGGGTTGGTGTTCGATCAAGCTAAGGTATTGTGATTCAACGGGTTGTAGCCAGCATTCATCGCAGGTATGAAAATTGCTGTTTTCTCGTGTGGATGGATGGTAGAAACCGCGATGAAAGGGGTTTTGTTCGCATCCGACGGTACAAACCTTCCATACCGGCAGGGACTTGGGATTGTTTCGCTATGGCGCCGGCAGTCCGTCGGCGACCCTGAAAACGAAAGGGGGTGATGATGTATGCGTAAAGTGTATGGTGGATGGATACCTTTGGTCGTGTTGTGCCTTGGGGTGGCCATTTGCGCGGTTCCGGCGAGTGCGCAACCGGTGGATTCGTTCTTTGATGTTTTTTTCGAGATCGATGTCCCCGGTGAACTTGCCCAGGGCGGTGGCGATGGCTGGGTAGACCCCCAAACGAACGAAGGACCCTGGTTTCGCTATGATCAAGGTCCTGTCAATGATCCGCCCGTACCCGGTGTGCCTTGGTGGTGGAACCAATGGTTTCGCAACGAAGACTACAAAGAAGGTAACCGGAAAGTTGTCAGCATGGGGTTTGACCTTTGGGCACCGGCCCAAGGACAAGCGGGTGAACTTTGGGTGACGCTGAATTGGTCCACGCCCGATTACTCGATTGGCAACCCGGATAGTGAATTTGCCCCGCCCATGCCGTCGGAAGAGGCGTATATCCGGCGCCTGGATCCAATGTACTTCACTTACAATGGAACCCAGTTCACGATGCAGGGCCCGCCGGGTCTTGGCGATGTGAGTTTGACCCAACTGTCGACGAACGGCGGGTTGCATGTCGAGTGGGATCTGATGCTTCCGGTGGACTACAACCCGGAATGGCTGTCCATTGACGTCTTTGGCGTCAATTCCGCCATGTCGGGAGATATTTTCCACGACTGCGTCATGGTTCCCGAGCCCGCATCGTTGAGTCTTCTCGGGCTTGGCGTCGTGGCACTGGTGCTTCGCCGCAGGAAGTGTTTGCGCTGATGATTCGAGGTCCCTGCCGGTCCAGAGAAGTGTCCTGATGTCCCGCGTAAGGCGGTCATGGGTGTCACGGGTCTCAGCCACCGCACCGTTTCGCGGTGCCGGGGACCGGCCCCCTCCCAACACAAGCGTGAATGGCAGGGACAAGCGCCCGCTTGTCCGTTGACCGGACGTGGTTTTCCCCGGGGGTTACCGGCGGGGTGGGTGCAGGGCGCCGACATTGATGCACAGCAGGGCACCGATTTCAAGCAGCCAGTTCATCCGGATTCCTCCGGGGCTCCAGCCCAGGAAATGGTCCACCTTGTGAAACGAAGCGGCGCGGATGAGGATGAAGCTCAGGAGCATGGCTATGCCGGTAAGGACAAGGCGGTATCGCAGCAGGTTTCCCTGGAGAAGCCAAAGGCCGCCGAGAAGGCCCGTCAAGCCGGAGAGGGCTATGGCCGCGATGAATGCAATCTGCACTTCATGCCGCCTGGAATACCACCCTTGCCGAAGGGCGAGGTTTCTGCCGACGCTGGTGAGGAGGGATTGCAGATCAAACTGCTTGTTGAACCCGAGAAAAAGCAGCGCCAGCGTCAGCAGGCCCCAGAACGCCATGTTTCGGTATCGCCCCGGAAATGCCGGCGGGAGGTGGTACAACGCCCACGCCTGCCGCAGGGCGAGGAAAGAGGCGACAAAGTAGAAGGCTACGGTGATCCATCCGACGACGGTGGGATCGCCAATTTCAAAACGCCAGTGTCCGTCGTGCATGGTGGCGCACGCGGAATTGAGCAGGAAGGTTTGCAGGGCCTGAACCATTCTTTGCGATACTCCTGTTGCCGTATGTCTCGAAAGGGCCACGCATCATATCAGCAGCTCTCCCGGCAAAGACAGCGCCTGGACGCAGTGGACCCGGAGTTGAGAAGGCGGACTGCCCTTTTTGTCCACTTCGTTCCCAAGGTCCATGGTCTCGGAGAAGTTTGCACTTCTTCTCCCATGTTGGTATACCCGTGCATTGGTGGCTGCGCATGGGCGCGCCCTGGAATACCATCAAGAGGTCTTGATCATGTCTTACAAACTGTCTCGACGGGGTTTTCTGTCAACCGCCGCCGCCGTGGCCGCGCCACTCATCGTGCCGGCGTCGGCCCTGGGCCGGGGCGGGGCTACCGCGCCGTCCGAGCGTATCACGGTGGGCTGCATTGGCATCCGTGGCCGGGGGTTCCACGATTTGCGTTGGATTATCGGCCGGCCGGGCGTACAGGTTCTTTCCATTTGCGACATTCAGCGGGTCCAGCGCGACGCGGTCAAGACCTTCGTGGATAAGCACTACGGCAACCAGGATTGCGCCCAATACCGGGACATCCGCGAATTCCTGGCGGAGCGTCCGGATATCGACGCCGTATTGATTGCCACGGGGGATCGCTGGCACGCCCCGGCGGCCGTCATGGCCATGCGTGCGGGCAAGGATGTATATACGGAAAAGCCTTCGACCCTTACCATCGCCGAAGGGAAGATTGTGGTCGAGACGGCGCGTCAGTATGGGCGGGTTTACCAAACCGGCACGCAACGTTTGAGTGAAGCGCCCCATGTGTTCTGCATTGAAATGGCGCGCACGGGGCGGCTGGGCAAGGTACACACGGCCTACGCCCATATCGCGCCATGGGATACGGCGAAGATGACCGCCACCTGGAAGGAAGCGCAACCGCAGCCGCCGAAGGACGAAGTGGACTGGGATGCCTGGCTGGGCCCCTGCCCCTGGCGGCCCTACAATCACGCCTATGTGCGCGGGGGGTGGCGGGGTGACTATGATTTCCACACGAGCTGTATCGGGGAGTGGGGCGCCCACACCTTCGCCCAGGCCCAGGCCGGATTAAACGTGGGCGACACGTCGCCCGTAAAGTACGAGTACGTGCATAACGATTCAGGCGACGGGATGGTCTGTACCTTTGCCAACGGGCAGAAAATGGTCCTGTCCCGGGGCGACCGTTACTGGCACGGCTCCTGCGGTGAACGCTTTGATGGGGAGCGGGGCTGGGTGGCGGCGGCCGACGGGTATGCCATGCCGGAGGCTTCCTCGCCGGAGCTGTTGGCGGAATACCGGAAAGTGATCGGAGAGTATGTGGCACGAACCGGACGTTCTCTCAACCATATGCAGAACTTCCTCGATTGCGTTCGCACCCGGGAGGAGACCGTGGCGAATCCTTCCGTCATGCACCGATCCATGAGCACGGTTCACGCGGCCAATATCACCATGTGGCTGGAACGGGACATGCAATTCGACCCGGTTCGTGAAACCTTCGTCAACAATGACGACGCCAACCGCTTGTTGTCGCGGGCCCAGCGTGAGCCCTGGGTGATCTGAGCGCCTTGAATACCACCCCGGGCTGTCATTCCCGCGAAGACGGGGAACCATGGATTAAGGGCTGGGACCCGGTCTTCTGCCTGGCTTCCCGCCTGCGCGGGAATGGCGGTGGTGGGGTGTATGGTACTTCTTGACCGATAGGGAAATTTGTCATGAAACGCACGCTTGCCGTAACCATGTTTGTTTTTTTGTCCCTCACCGTCATGGCACAGGCGAATGACCCGCTTGCCGTGCTCCAGTCCGACGCCGGTATGCAGCAGAAAATGCAGGCCTGTCGCCAGTTGGCCCGGATCGGCGGGCCGGAGGCGGTACCGGTGCTGGAAGCCCTGCTGAATGACGCGCAACTCTCTCACATGGCACGGTACGCGCTGGAAGGGAATCCGGCTCCGGAGGCGGGGGCGGCGTTGCGCCGTGCCCTGCAGACCGTGGACGACGTCCACAAGGTAGGGATCATGAGTACCCTGGCCGTGCGCCGGGATACCGAGGCCGTTCCCGCGATGGTACGGCTTCTCCAGGCGGGAAGCCCTTCCGTTCGGTCCGAGGCCGCGCGCGCCCTGAGTCGTCTCATCGCGCTCGATGCCGATGTGGATGTGTCCGCCGTGGCGGAACGGCCGGAGGCCCTGTCTCTCCTGGCACCGCATCTGCTCCATTTCGCCCAGCGCCTGCTGGATGCCGACCGGCCCGAGACCGCAGCCCAAATCTACGATGTGCTTCGGACCCGTCCCGAGGTTCCCGCACCGGTTCAGGACGCCGCCCTGCGTGGGACTGTGATCGCACGCGGGCAGGATGGGTTGCCTTTGCTCATGGAAGCGTTGCACGGCGAAGCCGGGGACCGCTTCGACCTGGCCCTCCGCACGGCCCGCGAACTGGAGGGGGGCGAAAAAGTGACGGCGGCCCTGGGCGCGGAACTGGCCACGCTGCCGGATTGGGCGAAGGTCCCGGTCTTGCAGGTCATCGGACAACGGGGCGGTTCGGCGGCCGGGCAGAATGTTTTGGCACTCGCCCGGGAGGGCGCAAGTGAGGTGCGCGTGGCCGCCCTCAAGGCGCTGACCCGCATGGCCTACGCCCCCGCGCTCCGACTGTTCGAGGAACTCACATGGGATCCCGACAAGGCGGTGGCGCAAGCGGCGCAAGATGGGTTGATCTATTTCCCCGGCGGCCAGGGCGACGGTATCCTTCGGGCCATGCTGGAGCGCGGGGAAGCCAGGACCCGGCTGGCGGCGGTGGAGCTCGTGGCGCGGGGCGGCCTGGAAGAGCCGGTGCTGCCGCTGATGAAAGTCGTCACGTCCGACTCCGAGGAGGATATCCGAGTCGCCGCCTTGAAGGCGCTGCGCGACTTCGCGGGAGCCGACGAACTTTCCCCGCTCCTCGCCTTTCTCCTGGAAGCGCAATCACCCGCGGAACGGCAGGCCGCCGAAAATGTACTCAAGGCTGTTTGCCGGCGTGAAACGAAGACCACCCCGGCGGACGTGAAGATCCGCAAGGCCGTCTATGGCGTCTTGTCCGGCGGACCTTCCGCGGACGTGACCAGGCAAGTCGGCGCCATCGTTGAAGAGGGGGGCATGTCGGTGACGGCCTCCAACGGGATCTTCGGGGATCCCGCGCCCGGTATTCACAAGCAATTGCAGGTGGAATACCTGGCCAATGGCGTGCCCATGAACAAGACGGTGCGCGAAGGGGAAACCATGCTTCTCACCGCCGCCTACGTACCCGAATCCATTGTGCAGGCCTTCGTCCGGGCACTGACCACGGCGGAAGGCGATACCCGGCTCTCCCTGCTGCGCCTTCTGGGCGCGACGGGCGGCCCCAGGGCGCTGGAGGCCGTCCTCGCCGCCGCCGAGGGTGAAGACCCCGCCGCGCGGGACACGGCGCAAGGGGTACTGTGCGCGTGGCCCACGCCCGATGCCCTGCCGGCCGTGATGAAACTGGCCGGCGAAGCCCCCGATCAGGATCTCAAATTATTGGCCCTGCGCGGGGCCATGCGCATGCTCACCGGGAGTACGGGCCAGACGCTCTCTCACTATGCCACCCTGCTGAAGGGGGCGAAAAGGACCGACGAACGCAAGTTGCTGCTGAGCGGTCTCGCACGGGTGCATCTTCCGGGTGCGTTTGCCATGGCCCTGGCCCAAACAACCGATGATGCCGTGAAAGCGGAAGCCATCCAGGCGGTCCTTTCGATTGCGAAAGGCCTGGGAGATCGGGCGAGGGAGGACACCACCCTTCGCGCCCCGAGCCGTTGGACGGGTGCGATGGACTATTGGCGCGTCGAGGACGGGACGGTGATTGGCCACAGTGATGCCGATATTCCACGCAACGAATTCCTGTGGGCCGGGACGGAAGTGGGAGATTTCTACCTGGACCTGGAGGTGAAGATCGAACCCAACTCGGGAAACGGCGGAATCCAATTCCGATCCAGGAAAATCGACGATCACGGTCAGGCCCAAGGCTACCAGGCGGATGTCGGGCAGGGATACTGGGGCCGTCTCTACCACGAACACGGACGAGGCATGCTTGACGCGACGGCGGCGGCGGAAGCCGCCGTCAAGCCCGGTGAATGGAACCGCTACGAGATCCTGGCCGTGGGTCCCGCCATGTGGACAGCCATCAACGGCACCCTCGGCGCGGCCTTCCTGGACACGGCCCCGGACGCCGAAGGAACCGGTGGCCTGGCCTTTCAGTTGCATGGGGGGGCGCCACAGACCGTGCAGTATCGCATCAGGAAACTGGTTCACAACCCGGCGGTCAAACTGTCCAATCAGGACACGGAAACCCTCGTCCGCGCCCTGAAGCCATAGCAGGGCGCGCTCCCATCATACCTTCGGGGTGCGTATAATGGCGGCACTGTCCACATGCCAACCGAGGGTCCCATGTCCGCTGAGTCCTATGCTCAAATCGTTCTGCCCGTGCCGGTGGACCGGGCGTTCACCTATGCCATACCCGGCTCGCTCGTGGAACGGGCGCGCGTGGGGATGCGGGCCGTGGTGCCCGTGAAGCGGCGGGTGGACACGGGCTATATCGTGGCCCTCCATGGCACGACGGACGTGGACGGGGTGCGGTCCATCATCGATTTGCCGGATGAAACACCGGTTTTCAGCGAAAAGATGCTTCGTCTATGTCGCTGGATTGCCGATTATTACTGTTGTTCCTGGGGGGAAGCGTTACAGTGCGCCGTGCCCGCCGGCCTCAAGATCGGCACGAAAATGCGCTACACCCTGGTCGAGGAAGGAATCCATTCGGGCCGCTTCACCGACCGTCAGCGCAAGGTGATCGCCGAGCTGTTCAAACGCGGCCCGTTGACCGAGGGCCAGCTCGCCACCATGGTGGGCCGCCGTGCCCTGAGCAATACCTTGCAGTCCCTGACCCGCCGGGGAATCCTGCTGGCGGAGCCGGTGCTCAAGGACGGCGGCGTGTCCATCCGCACGGAGACCTATGTGCGGCTGGTGGACGACGCAGTGCCCGACGGACCGGCCCTGGAGGCCATGCAGCGCCGCGCGCCGAAACAGTCGGCGGTCTATCTCGACCTCCTGCACACGTGAGGCGAACACGCGGCGACGGCCCTTTACGAGAAGCATGGCGTGAACGCCGGCACCCTGAAGGCGCTCGAAGAGAAGGGGCTTGTCGAGCGCCTGGAGAAGGAATACTACCGCACCCCGGATTTCAGCGCCGAGGGGCACGCGGTGGAGAAATTCGCCCTCAACCCGGAGCAACGCGCCGCATACGACGAGATTGCCGCCGCCATGGCGGAACACCGATTCCAGACCTTTCTGCTGCGGGGCATCACGGGGTCGGGCAAGACGGAAGTCTACCTGCAGGCCATTGAACGGGCGTTGGCGTTGGGCCGGGATGCCATTATCCTGGTACCGGAGATCTCCCTCACGCCGCAGACGGTGGGACGTTTTATCGCGCGATTCCAACAGAACATTGCCGTGCTTCACTCGGGCCTCAGCTCGGGCGAACGCTACGACGAGTGGCGGCGGGCGGAACGGGGCGAGGTGCGTATCGTCGTGGGCGCACGGTCGGCCATCTTCGCGCCCCTCCCCGACGTGGGCATCATCGTGGTGGATGAGGAACACGACGGTTCGTACAAACAGGGCGAAACGCCCCGCTACCATGCCCGCGACGTGGCCATTGTCCGCGCCAAAATGAACAAAGCCGTATGCGTGCTGGGATCGGCCACGCCCTCCATCGAGGCCTACCGGAACTCCGAGGTGGGCAAGTCACGCCGTATCGAGTTGCTCACCCGCGCCACCGCCGGCACCCTGCCCAAGGTGCAACTGGTGGATATGCGTATCGAGACCAAGGAAGCCGGGGGCCAGATTATTCTTTCCCGCACGCTTGAAACGGCCGTAAAAGAGCGTGTTGATGCGGGAGAGCAGGTGATCCTGTTGCTCAACCGTCGGGGCTTCGCCCCCTTCGTCCTCTGTCCGCAATGCGGCTGGGTGGCCCAGTGCGAGGACTGCCAGGTAAGCATGACCTACCACAGCAGCGGTGCCCTTTTGCGCTGCCACTACTGCAACGCGGAACGGGCCAGGCCGGAGGTCTGCGACGCCTGCTACTTCAACCCGCTCATTTACCTGGGCATGGGAACGCAGAAAGCGGAGGACTATCTTATGCGCGCCTTTCCCGGAAGCCGGGTGACGCGCATGGACGCCGACACCACGGCGCGCAAGGGGGGCCACGCCAAGATCCTGGCCCGTTTCGCGGCGAGGGAAATCGATATTCTCATCGGCACGCAAATGCTGGCCAAGGGACACGACTACCCGGGGGTCACCCTGGTGGGGGTCATCAATGCCGATACGGGCCTGGCGCTGCCCGATTTCCGCGCCGCGGAGAACACCTTCCAATTGCTCACCCAGGTGGCGGGTCGCGCGGGACGGGGAAAGCGGCCGGGGCAGGTAATCCTCCAGACCTACCGCCCGAATCACTACGCCGTGCAGGCGGCGAAAGAGCATGATTACGCCGGCTTCTACGCGCGCGAGATCAAGACACGGGAGAGTGGCAGCTACCCGCCTTTTCGTCGCATGGCGAGCTTCAGTATCGAATGCGAAGACCCCCTGCTGGCGGAGAAAGCCGCAGTCTTTCTTCGCCGCATCACCCGCGAGCAAATCGAGGCGCTGGGCTTTAGGGGGGTCGAAATACTGGGGCCGTCCCCTGCCGTGGTGCGCCGGGTAAAAAAGAAATACCGGTGGAACCTGGCCGTCCTGTCTAAAAGTGCCCAACGGCTCAATACCCTCACCCGCGCCGTTCGGGACGTCTTCAACGAACGCGCCACCTCCGGCAAGGTGAAACTCAAAGTGGACCTGGATCCCTACGGTGTCTTTTGAACCCTTCACTAAAAAAAGCGGTTACATCGCAGGATTGGTCGTAAGTCATTTCCGAAAAGTGCTTTACATTCGTCGGTGCATTCACCTCTTGGGGGAGTGGATTTCAACGGCCGCGCCGTTGAGAACCGTCGATATACGTCAATGCTGCATGGCAAAATAGAACGAGTAGAATCCTCCGCGATAAGGGCGCAACGGCCCTTTTCAGGTTCAACCACGAAATACACAAAATACACGAAAGGGAATTAGCCCGGTGGGGCCGTGTAGTCCGGGTTGGGCCGGGGAATCTTGGCCTCCACGCTCCGCCGCCAGGCGACAAGCCGTGCGCGCAACTTCCCGGCCAGGGCGGGCATCGTTTCGGCGAGATCGTGGTCTTCGCCCACGTCTTCGCGAAGGTTGTAGAGTTCGATGCGGCCGTCCTCGAAGAACTCGATCAGCTTGTAGTCGCCCATGCGGATGGACGACCCCGGCGTTCCGCCCTGGTTGCCGTAGTGGGGGTAGTGCCAGAAAACAGCGTCCCGGTCCAGGTTTTCGCCGCCTCGCAGCAGGGAAAGGATGCTGACGCCGTCCTTGTGTTGTTCGGGGATCGGATCCAGCCCGGCTATCTCCAGCATGGTGGGGTAAAAGTCGGTGCTGGTCACGGGCGTCTTGCAGACCGAGCCGGGCGCAACCATGCCGGGCCAGCGCACCAGCAACGGTTCGCGCGTACCCCCTTCATACATCCAGCCCTTGCCCTCGGAAAGGGGCGCGTTGCAGGTAGGAGAACCCTCCGCCGTGGCCAGGCCCCCGTTGTCGGAGGTGAAGAAGATGACCGTGTTGTCCGCCTGTCCGGTCTCTTCCAAAACATCGAGGAGCCGCCCGACGCCTTCATCCAGGCTTTCAATCATGGCGGCGTAAACCGGGTCGGACTGCACCACCCGCCGCTGGATGCGGAGATGCCGCTTGTGATCGCAGGGGAAATGGCCATCTTCCACGATGGCGTCTTTCGGATCCAACCCCATGGTCTTGGCTTTCGCTTTGTACTTGGCGGTTTTTTCCGCTTTGGCCTGGATGGGGGTGTGTACCGCGTAATAGCAAAGGTTGAGGAAGAACGGCTTGTCCCCGGCGTTGCGTACGAGTTCCACCGTGCGGTCCGTCAGGTAGTCGGTCAGGTACGTGTCCTCCGCCACGTCCGCGTCCTTCAGGGCCGGAATCGACCAGGGGCTGAAATAGCCGCCACCGCCCGGCGAGCCCGCCTCACAGCCGCCCACGTTGACGTGGAATCCATGCTCCAACGGGCCGAACCCCTGCCCTCCCAAGTGCCATTTGCCCACGTGCCAGGTACTGTAGCCCCCGTTCGCGAGGGCCTGCGCCACCGTGTGCTCCGAGAGGGGGAGTTGCTTGAGGTAGGGCACGTCCACCAGGCGGCCCCGCGCGGGGTGGATCACCGAACCGCTGTCGATCCAGTCCGTAATACCCACGGACGCGGGGTACTTGCCCGTCATTACGCTGGCACGGGTGGGAGAACAGACCGGACAGGAGGCATAGGCGTCCGTGAAACGCATTCCCTCGGCGGCGAGCCGGTCGATGTTGGGGGTTTCGTAAAACGTGCTGCCGCAACAGGTGAGATCCCGCCACCCCATGTCGTCAATGAGGATGAAGATAATGTTAGGCATTTTTTTCGTGGCCATGGTGCTGTTTCCGTTACGTGCCTCGCATTCACCGAAACCCCGGTCAGCAATAACTGTCCGGACACAAAGGGGAGTTTACGTCACGCCGCAGGAACCGTGCAACTTCGCTTCGGCACCCGGCATGGACGGGCCGTAAGGCTCCCGTCCGTGTCCGGTCCGTGGCAATCCGTGTTCCCTCTCCTTGCCACGAGTGCATTGTATCGCCAACATGGGTTATTATCGCCGCGTGATGGAGAGGGGTAAAGGGAGGGCATATGAGCCAAGTGAAGCATGTATACGATTATCCGAGGCCCATGGTGACGGTGGACGCCGTGGTGTTTGGTCTTCGGGAGGGTGTGCGGGAAGTATTGCTCATCGAACGGAAGCATGAACCGTGGCAAGGGAGTTGGGCGCTTCCGGGTGGTTTCGTGGATTTGGACGAAACGCTTGATGCGGCGGTGGCGCGGGAGTTGGCGGAGGAGACCGGCCTGTACGGCGTGAAGCTGGCACAGTTTCACACCTTTGGCGCGGTGAACCGGGATCCCCGTGGCCGGGTGATCACGGTGGCCTTCACGGCGTTGGTCAACTGGCGTGATCACGCACCGCGTGCCGATGACGACGCCGCGGATGTGCGCTGGTGGCCCCTCGACCGGCTGCCTTCCCTGGCCGGCGACCATGACGAGATTATCCGTTACGCTATACTTTGGCATGAACGGGAGGGCTGGCAATGCATGTGACTCCGGAAGACGCCCTGATCGTGGTGGACGTGCAGAATGATTTCTGTCCGGGAGGCGCGTTGCCCGTGCCGGGCGGCGACCGCGTGGTGCGGCCCATCAACCGGATCATGGGTCTTTTCGATATCCTTGCGTTTACCCGTGACTGGCATCCCGCCGACCATTGCAGTTTCGCGGACCCGCCGGCCTACAGGGACCGGAGTTGGCCCATGCACTGCTTGCAGGACTCGCCGGGGGCCGAGTTTCACGGGGCGCTTCGCGTGCCCCTGGATGCGCCCGTTATCAGCAAGGACACGGACCCCGACCAGGAGGAATACAGCGGATTCGCGACGGGCGAACTGACGGCCTATCTTCGGAAACGGAGCGTGAAACGGATCTTTATTGCCGGGCTGGCCACGGACTATTGTGTGAAAGCGACGGCCCTGGACGGATTGGCCGCGGGATTCACGGTGGTGCTGGTGAAGGATGCCTGTCGTGGCGTGTCCGAGGGCACCACGCAGGCGGCGTTGATGGAACTGGAATCCGCGGGCGTCGCCCTGTGCGCGTCGGGAGAGCTGGCGTGACCGGCGAGAACACCGGTTGGTACCAGCGCGGCGGGCTGGCGCTCCTCACGGATCTCTACGAACTCACCATGATGGCCGGCCACTGGAAAGAGGGCCGGGGTGAACAGCGGGTCGCTTTCGACTACTTCTTTCGATCCCTGCCGCCCCACGCCGGCTTTGCCGTCTCCGCGGGGTTGGGGCCTTTCCTGGACTACCTGGAACGGCTTCGTTTCACCGACGAGGACATCGCCTATTTGCGTGGTTTGGAGACTTTCGATGGGGATTTCCTGCGATACCTGCGCGATTTTCGGCCACGTTTTACCGTTCGGGCCATGCCCGAGGGCACGCTGGCTTTTCCCTTCGAGCCCGTGGTGCAGGTGGAGGGCACCATCATGGAGACGCAACTCATTGAAACGGCACTCCTCAACCTCCTCAATTACCCCACCCTTATCGCGACCAAGGCCGCCCGGGTTTGTCTCGCGGCGGATGGCGATCCCGTCATGGAGTTTGGCCTGCGCCGCGCCCACGGCCCCGATGGCGGCTTGACGGGGTCGCGCGCGGCCTACATTGGCGGTTGCACCGCATCATCGAACGTGCTGGCGGGGAAAGTGTACGGCATTCCCGTGGCGGGGACCCATGCCCATAGCTGGGTGATGAGCTACCCTTCCGAATTGGAGGCCTTTCGTGCCTTTGCCCGGCATTTCCCCGAGCGTTGCATACTCCTTGTCGATACCTATGACACGGAAAACAGCGGCGTGCCGAACGCCATCCGTGTGTTCAGGGAGATGCGGGAACAGGGCGTCAGCGTGCGGCCCGCCATACGGCTGGACTCGGGGGATTTGGCGCGCCTGAGCAAAATTGCTCACCGCATGATGTTGGCGGCGGGCCTGGAGGATCCCTTGATCGTGGCGTCCAACGACTTGGACGAAGATCTCATCGCCGACCTCAAGCGGCAGGGCGCAAAAATAAATGCCTGGGGCGTGGGGACCCATCTCATTACTTCGCGGGAATGTCCTTCGCTCAACGGGGTGTACAAGCTCGTGGCGGTTTATGATGATGGCCGCTGGGTGCCCCGCATGAAGATATCGTCGAATATCGAAAAAGCCACCGACCCCGGACGCAAGGGACTGTACCGATGCTATGGGGAAGACGGCCACCCCATTGGGGATCTCATGTGTTTCGCCGAGGAGCCGTCCCCGCAACCGGGGAACTTGTTCGGCCGGGTCCGTGGCCAGCCCCACCAGCGGGCGCGGCTCAAAGGCGTCGTTCGGTCGGAACCGATCCTGCAAACCGTTTTTGAAGAGGGTGATCGCAAGGTCGGCACGCCGCCCATCACCCGAATCCGAGCGTATGTGGGCGAGCAGATCAGGGCCTATCCCGAGGAATTCAAGCGGATGCGCAATCCCGAGGTTTACAATGTGCTCTTGTCCGAGCGGATTGGCGCGTTGAAGGACGGCATGTTGACCAACCCGGAACTGGCATGAACGAAAGGCAATGGGCATCACAATGAACGATGTGCCGGAGACCGTGTTGTTTCACGAGCGGCAGTATTTCCGCGATCCCTTTACGTGGATCATTTTGGCCGGCGCATCGGCCTTGCTCATCGGGACGGTATTGTGGATGATCGTGCGACAGGTGGTGCGCGGCAACCCTTTTGGCCCGGAAGCCATCTCCGATGGCGTCTTGCTTACCCTCGGTGGAACCGTGGCGGCCATCAACCTGCTTTACGTATTGCGCTATGCACTCGCTGTTTTGGAGACCGAAGTGACCCGGCGCGGCCTCTTTGTCCGCTACTGGCCCCGGCAGCGGAAGGTCCGCCAGATAGACCTGGAAGGGCTGCGGAAGGTTAAGGTCGTCGAATACCGTCCGTACCTTCAGTACGGCGGACGCGGCCTGAAACGGCAGCGGCGCGCCACGGCGTACACCGTTGGTGGACGCCGCGGCGTGCGTCTTGATTACGATTATGGCGTCCACGTGCTGATTGGTTCGCGGGAGCCCGATCGCTTGGCGGAAGCGATTCGCATGGCGTGGGCCGGCGTCCCGGCGGCGCAGAGAGAGGAGCAATCCCCATGAGACTGGTGCGTATTGGCACGGCGGCGGTATCGGTGAAAGTGGGAGACTTTCCCCGGAACACGGGGCTCTTGCGCAACGCGGTCCGGGCGGCGCGGGATACCGGCGTTCACCTCCTGGTCACGCCGGAGCTGGCCATTTCCGGATACAGCCTGGAAGACCGCATCCATTGGGCGGACATTGCGCGGCACAGTTGGAATGCCTTGTGCGAACTCGCCGAGGATTGCGCCGGCATCACCGTCTTCGCCGGGCTGCCCGCGCGCATCGACGGGATGAACTACAACGCGGCGGCGCTTATCCATGACCGAAGGGTGCTCGGCCTGGTGCTCAAGAAGCATCTGCCCTCGTACAGCATTTTTTATGAGGGCCGGAACTGGACCGCCTGGCCGGGCGGTGTGACGGAGGTACACGGGGTGCCCGCGGGCGACCTGGTTTTTCGCCTCCCTTTCGGCGTGGTGTCGGCGGAGATCTGCGAAGACCTCTGGTCCGCTTCCCCGCCCGCAAAGGCCCGCGTCATGGCGGGGGCGGAGATCATCTGCAACCCCAGCGCGTCGCCTTTCACGCCCCGAAAGAACGAGGAACGGCGGCGCCTGGTGCGGGGAAGCGCCGCCGGCCTCAAGTCCGTCTACGCCTACGCCAATCTCCTGGGCTGTGACAACAGCCGCCTGGTCTTCGACGGGGGCGGTCTCATCGCCACGCCCACCACGCTCGTATGCGAGGCCCCCATCCTGTCCCGGAAACACTGGACCCTGGCCTCGGCGGTGGTGGACCTGGACGAGGTCCTGCGGATTCGGGAGGAGAACACGACCTGGCGGCAGGATGCCGGCAGGGTGCCGGGGGACGCCACGGAGGTGCTGGACGCTTCGGACGGCGATTTTACTCCGGCACCCCTGAAGGACTACGTGGCCCAACTTCCAAAGAGTTTTTACTTTGAACCCGTGACGCGGCGCTCCACGGACCGTGAGCCCTGGCTCGATGAACTTTATGACGCCCTGGTATTGGGGCTTCGCGACTATTTCGAGAAGGTGGGCGCTTTTGAACATTTCCTGGTGGCCTTATCCGGCGGCCGCGACAGCGCGCTTTGTCTCCTCATGGCCGTGGAAGCGGCGAAGGCGTTGAAGGAAGGGACCGAGGCCGACCGATACGCTTCCCGCGTCGAGACCGTTTACCTGCCCAACCGGGCCTTCAGCAGCAACGCCACGGAAGAGGCCGCCCGTTCCCTCGCGGAGGAACTGGGCGTGCCTTTCCGCGTGGTTTCCATACACGAGGAAGCGGATATTGCCCTGGCCAAGGCGGAAGAACTGGCGGGGGGCGCGGACCGGGTGACCCCTATTGCCCGGCAGAACCTGCAAGCCCGCGTGCGCGGTGCCATGATGCTGAATTGGGCCAACAGCGCGGCGGGGCTGGTGCTGGTCACCTCGAACCTGAGCGAAGCCGCCGCTGGCTACACCACCACGGGCGGCGACAACCAGGGCGGCTACTCGCCCATCGCCAATGTTCCCAAGACCCTTGTTTCGCGGCTGCTGGACTACCTCGCCCGCCGCGATGGCATTGCGGCGCTTCGAAAAATCCTGGCGATTCCACCCAGTGCCGAGCTGGAGGCGGACCAGGAGGACGAAAAGGATCTTATGCCCTATGCCGTCCTGGATGACCTGCTCCATCTCTACGCCCGCGAACGCCTGGACCTTACCGACTGCTGGCGCATTGTCTGTGAGCGCCATGGCGATGAGGATCCCGAGCAGTTGCGGGCCTGGACCGCGAGCTTCGCGCGCCGTTTCGCACAAAACCAGTAGAAGCGTGATCAACATCCCGTGGCCCTCAAGGTGATGGACCTGGACCTTGATCCCAAGACGGGCTTCCGTTTCCCCGTGACCCAGAGCATCCAGCATGAGCTGGACGCCCTCGCCGTCGCGGTTCGCGAATAAGACGGGGTACGCGACAGCCCCCGCCATGGGGTATGATGCCCCCATGTGCTACCGTTTCATCATAGCGGCGGTGTTGCTGGTTTGCCTTATGTCATTGTCCTTCGCGGACACCCTGGCAGGGGGGCTTTTCACCATCACTTACGACGCGAAGGACGCCCAAAACGCTTCGCGTGCGCTTGCCGTGCTGGAAGCGGCGGTTCGAGAGTTCGGCGACTGTCTGCCCGCCGGCGATGGTTCCATCGAAGTTGTCATCGCCGGAACGCTCCGGTCTTTTGGTCAGCAAACCCATCACTTTGCCGCGGGCATGGTGTCCGGCATTGCCCGGTCCGCGCAATCGCGGATCATAGTGAAATCGCCGCGCATCCGTGAGGCGGGCGGTGATTTCCAGGGCACGCTCCGTCACGAGCTGGTCCACATCCTTCTCTATCGGAACACCGACGTGGATCGCCTTCCCAAGTGGCTCAACGAGGGCATCGCCATGAGCCTGGCCAATGAGTATCATTGGGCAAGCCCTATTCGCGTCGCCCGCATGTTTCTGAGCGGGCGCGTCATCGCCTATGCCCAACTTGACCGGGCTTTTATGGCGCCCGGCGGTGAAATGGAGTTTGGCGACGCCTACGCGCAGGCCCTGAGCATGACCCGCCACATGCGCAACGAGTTGGGCGAAGACACGTTTTGGAAGGTGGTGTTGGGCACAAAAGACCTGGGATTCCTGGAAGCCATGCGCCAATACGCGGGCATGACGCCCGCGGCGTTTTGGGACGGTTACGCCCGGTCTCTCTGGTGGATTGCGCTGATCGGCGGGTGTGCGTCGGGGTCGTTTCTGGGACCCGCGTGGATTATCCTGGTGGTGGCCTACATTCGCCGCCGGGGAAAGAACCGGAAGATTCTGAAACAATGGGCGGTCGAAGAGGCGCTGGACGATGAAACTTTCCACTGGGAAGACGTGATGGATGATCCCGAGGGATGGAAGCGGGAAGACGACGGGGAGGAAGAGGTATGGACACACGGGTCGCGGTAGTAGGGGCGCGGGGCATTGGCCGGCATCACGCCAATTGGTGGCACCTGGAGGGAGCCGAGGTGTGCGCCGTGTTGGGTACGGGCGCGGAATCGCTTGAAAAGACCGGCGCCATGTTGCGGGAGATGTTTGGTTTTGCCGGCCGGGGTTATACCGATTTCGCTACGCTCCTGGAAGAAGAACGGCCCCACATCGTGGATGTCTGCTCCCCGCCCGCGTGTCACGCCGCCCACGTGCGGCAGGCGCTGGAGGCGGACTGTAATGTACTCTGCGAAAAACCCTTTGTTCACGATACCGGGTTGAGTACGGCGGCCCTGCTTGACGAGGCCCGTTCGCTGCTCGATTTGGCTGAAGCACACGGCCTGACGTGTTCCGTTTGCACGCAATACAGCACGGGCGCACGAATTTTTCGGGACCACTGGGAGAAACATCATCCCGGTGAAGCCATCCACAAGTACCACGGTCACCTGGAGTCCCCCGCGAAAGGACGATCCGCCGATCCCGCGCGCGTCTGGGTGGACCTGTCGCCGCATATTATCAGCGTTTTCACGGCACTCTTTCCCGGCGCGGAAGTGCAATGGCACACCCTGGTCCACCGATTCGAGGGCTACGAAGCCATTGCTTCCTTCGACGCGACAACGCGGGAAGGCCGGACCGTGGGCTGCGAACTCTACACGCGAAACCGCACCGCTCCCCCCAACAACGTGCGCCACTTCCGTCTGAACGGCCGTCTCTTCGACGTGGAAGGCGCGCGGGACCGGGACGGGGTGTTTCATGCCCGTATTGCGACCCCCGAGGGGACCCTGGAAAAACCCGACATGATGCGGCTCCTCATCCGTGATTTTCTTGCGGGTAAGCCCACCGTCACCAAAGCGGAAATCCTGGAAAACCTGCGCCTCATGCTGACCTTGTTGGACCGTGCCACGGAAAAGCCCCCTCGGTAGGGTGCGCGTCCTCGCATCGTCATTTCCGGCCGGTCAGGTCTGTCCCACGGCGACCGGCCCCTTCTCCCAAACCGTGGGAAAGTATTTTCCAGCGAGGATTTCGCCGGGTGCCACCTCCACGCGATCTTCCATGATGTGGCTGTCGCCGGGTTCATAGCGGGTGTGGCCGGGCATGTAGTGGACGGCAATGGCGGGACGGCCATGCTCGGAGTGGTTGTCGGGGCTGCCGTGCCAGGTGAGGCAGTGGTGAAACATGACCTGCCCGCGCTTGACGGGACAGGGCACCTTCCTGATCTCGATGCCTTCGGGCAGGTCCTCCAGGTCCGGCGTGGGATCGAAATTATCATCCGTGCCGATGGTGCCGTTTTTGTGCGGACCCCAGTGGTGGCTTCCGGGCACCATCCACATGCAGCCGTTCGCCTCGGTGGCGTCGTCGAGCGCCACCCACGCCGACACCAGGTCGGCGGGCTGGATGATGGGCCAGTAGGGATGATCCTGGTGCCAGTCCGTCGGCCCGCCCACCAGGGAGGGTTTGTACTGGATCTGATCGTGCCAGACGCGCACGGTGTCGGTGTTCATCAACTGGGCCGCCAGGGCACAGAGCTTTTCGTTGTGGATATGGGCGTTGAACAGGTCGTCCGCCTCCCAGGAATTGACGATCTGGTAGACCACCCGGTCCGAAACATCCCCCAGCAGGTTGCGGACACTTTCCGCGCCCGTGCGTTTGCCGCGGAGGATTTCGTGCATGCGGACACGCAGGGTCTCCGCTTCGTCTTCGGTATAGATTCGCGGCCCCGGGAGGTAACCGTCACGGTTGAACTGTTCGACTTCTTCCGGTGTAAACATGACTCGGCGGATTCCTTGGGTTGTATTCAATGCTTTTCACTGACCGGGGAATTAACACATCTCAGGCGGTCCTGATTCCCAGGAATGATCTTTTTCTGCTTACCGAACCCGGCGTAGCCGGAAAAGTAGAAGCGGCTTCCAGCCTCTTCAAAAGCGGCTGGAAGCCGCTTCTACCTTACCGTCACTCCCGCGAACGCGGGGATCAATAAGTTGGGGCGACGCCTTGCCTTTTCCCGTGGCTTGCCGCTTCCAGGGGAGTAATGGTCTTTGGGGAGCGCTTCGGACCTTAAACAACATTGGAGCAACCGCCTCGCGCGGGTATCGTTGCCGGTTTGCTACAATACCCGCGTGCGGCAGCGGCGGACGTGTTTTCCCTCGTTTCGTGTCGCGTGAGGTGTTTTTTGATTCCACGGCTTTCCCCGCCGCGGACGGATGAGAAAAGGGTATGTATCATGGCGGATTTGGGTACGGCGGAACGGCCGTTGCGCGTGGCGATTGTGGGCAGTGGACCGAGCGGATTCTATGCGGCGGCCCCCCTGCTGAAAGGCGAGACGGTTTGTACGGTCGATATGTTTGAACGGCTTCCCACACTCTTCGGCCTGGTCCGGGGCGGCGTGGCCCCGGATCACCCGAAAATCCGTAACGTCACCAAGGTTTACGAGAAAATCGCCCGGCATGAGCGCTTTACCCTTTTTGCCAACGTGAAGGTCGGTGAGGATATTACAATCGAAGAACTGCGGCGGCATTACGATGCCGTCATTTTCGCCTGCGGTGCCGAGACCGACCGCCGTTTGGGCATTACCGGTGAAGACCTCCCCGGAAGCCACACGGCCACCGCCTTCGTGGGGTGGTACAACGGCCACCCCGACTACCGCGACCTCCTTTTCGATCTGAGCCAGGAGGTCGCCGTCGTGGTGGGCGTGGGCAACGTGGCCATGGACGTGGCCCGGATCCTCGCCAAAACGGTCGATGAACTCCGACACACCGATATCGCCCAACATGCCCTCGACGCCCTGGCGGAGAGCAAGGTGCGCGAGATCCATGTCGTGGGAAGGCGCGGCGCGGCCCAGGCGGCCTTCACTCCCATCGAAATAAAGGAAATGGGCGCGCTCGACGCATGTGATCCCGTGGTCGACCCCGCTCAACTCGCGCTGGACCCCGTGAGCGAGCAGGAATTGAGCGATAAGAACAAGGCGAAAAACCTGGAGCACCTCCGTGCCTTCGCCGAGCGCACGCCCGCCAAGCCACGGCGCATGCACTTTCATTTTCTCGCCGGCCCGGTCGAGATCCGTGGCGAAGGCCGCGTGGAATCCATGCTTCTCGGCCGTAACCAGCTTGAAGGCGATACCCCTTTCAAGCTCAGGGCACGACCCACCGGCGAGACGTATGAATTGCCCTGCGGCCTTGTTTTCCGCAGCATCGGCTACCGGGGCGTGCCGATCCCCGGTGTGCCTTTCGATGACCGCTGGGGCGGGATCCCCAATGAAGAGGGCCGCGTCACCGAAAACGGCGCCCCGGTTCAGGGGCTCTACGCCGTCGGCTGGATCAAGCGTGGTCCCTCCGGCATCATCGGCACAAACAAGCCCGACAGCCTCGAAACCGTGAAGTGTCTGCTGGAAGATGTCCCCGCCCTCTCCCCTTGCGAAATCCCCAGCACCCGGGCCGTCCACGACCTGCTTTGTGGGCGTGGCGTTCGTGTCGTGACCTTGGAGGATTGGGCCAGGATAGACGCCGCCGAGGTGGCTGCCGGGGAAGCGGTGGGAAAACCCCGCGAACGTTTCACGCGGGTCGAGGAAATGCTGCGCGTGCTTGAAGGGTGAGGCGCGGAGAAAAGCATTCCAAGACACCGTGCTATAATCGTTCTGGACGAAGGAGACCGTCAGATGGATCTTCCGATTCAGATCGACAAGGCTCGGATAGCCGCGTTTTGCCAGAGACACCATATCGTGACACTCGCCCTGTTCAGGTCGGTGCTCACCGAACGTTTCACCGACGAAAGCGATGTGGATGTGCTGGTGCGATTTCACCCGGAACATGTTCCGGGGATGATCCGTTTGTGCGGCATGGAACGCGAGCTTTCGGAGATCCTCGGCAGGAAAGCGGACATGCGCACCCCCGATGATCTGAGCCGCCATTTCCGGGAGGAAGTCATAAAGACCGCCGTGGTGCAGGTGGAAAACACGGACGTACACGGACTGACAAGCATTAGCCGGTCCGTGTTGGTCCGTGTCTGTCCGTGCCGGTCTGTGTCATGCCCGGCGCGCTCACCGGAAGCGGTAGAGCATGAGATAGATCACCACCCCCGTCACCGACACGTACATCCACACGGGCCAGACCCAGCGGACGAGCTTTCGGTGTGCCTTTCGCTTTCCGCGTAGGGCGAACCAGACGGCGGCCAGGATGAAAGGCACCATGAGCGCGGCGAGGGGGATGTGGGTGATCAGCACGAAGAAATACACGAGGCGGAAAAATCCCTCGCCTTCGTAGCGCGTTACGGCTCCGGCATGGTAGTGGTAATAGAGGTAGGAGGCGAGAAAAAGGGCGGAACAGGCCAGGGCGCCCATCATGAGGGCGCGGTGCAGGGTCTCTCTGCGGCCCAGCTTGATGGCGCACCATCCACCGAGCAGGAAGGCGCCGGCGATGCCGTTGAGCATGGCGTTGACGGCGGGCAGATCCAGGACGGTCATGCCGCCGCTTCCCGGAGCAGGGCGAGGATGTGGCCGCGCAGCTTCGCCACGTCTTCCTTGTCGGTACCGGTGTAGTAGCCGCGAATCCGGCCCTGCCGGTCCACCAGCACGAAACGGTCGCTGTGGAAGATGGGATCATCCTTATGTCCCAGCTTGAAGCCGTCGTAGGCCATGGCGGTAATGTCGGCGATGTCGCCGGTGAGGAAATGCCAGCGGTCGAAGTCCGCGCCGTATTTCTCACCGTATTCCGTGAGCCGTTCCGGGTTGTCCGTGTCCGGATCCACCGTGACCGAGACGAACTGTACATCCGTGTTCTCCAGGTCGAGGGCGAGCCCCGAGAGCTGGGCGTTCATGATGGGACACGGCCCCGAGCAGGAGGTGAAGAAGAACTCGGCCACCCACACTTTTCCCTTGAGCGCCTTTTCCGTGAAGGGCCGGCCCCTGTTGTCGGTGAGGGTAAAGGCGGGCGCGGGATAGAGGGTCGGCAGCGTGGCCGGATCCACCGAAGCCGCTTCCGGCAGGTCCCGCGTCGTGTGCCCCATGTTCACCACCAGGTAGGCAATGACGGCAATATCCATCACCACGAACAAAACCAGTATCGCCACCAGTTTCTTGCCAAGACTCATAACGAATGTTCTCCAGACAGCCGGATTTACCGGCGGGTTCAGGCGATCCAGGCGTCCACCATGATGAGGACGAAGAGGGCCATCCAATAGACAATAGAGGTGAGGAAGACACGCCGCGCGGCACGAAGGGATTTTTCAATGCGCCAGCGGACGCACATGTAGAGGAACACCAGGCTGCAGACTGACACGCCCACGAAGTAGAACCAGCCCGACATGCCGACGAAGGTGGGCCAGAGCGACATGGGCACCAGCAGGATGGCACAGGCCAGGCTCTGGCGAAAGGTGCTTTTTCCGTCCGGTTCCGTCACGGGGAGCATCTTGATGCCGCCCCGTGCGTAGTCTTCCCGGTACATCCAGGCCAGGGCATAGAAATGGGGATGTTGCCATAGGAAGAGGATGAGAAAGAGCACCCACGCTCCGGCATCGATCCGTCCCGTGGCCGCGGCCCAGCCGATCATGGGCGGCATGGCGCCGGGGATGGCGCCCACCGGGGTGTTCCACCAGGTGTGGCGCTTCATGGGCGTGTAGACGAATACATAAAGTACCGCCGTCAGCAGTACGAGCGCCCCGGCCAGGGGCGAGGCCAGCCATCCCAGCACCGCCGTTCCCGCCGCCACCAGGAGGGTGCCTAGTGCCAGCGCGGCCATGGGGGGTACCGTACCGGCAGGGAGCGGACGGTTCCGCGTTCGTGTCATGCGGGCATCCACGTCGCGCTCCATGTAATGGTTGAGCACGAAGGCGCCCGCCGAGGCCAGGCCGGTGCCCAGCAGGGTAAAGAGGAGCAGCCACCCGCGCCACAGTCCGCTGCCCCCCAGGGCAAAGCCGATGGCGGTGGTGACCAGCACCAGGCGCACGATGCCCGGCTTGGTCAGTTCCAGGTAGGCCGCGAGTCCGGTCTTCGGGCAGGTTTTCGCTTTTCTCTTAAGCGTTCGCGCCATGGGCATGGTCTGTGACGACACGAGACACCTCCTCTGATTCTCCAAGAAGCCAGGCGCGTTCCGCCAGCAATCCGGCCAACACCAGTACACCCGCTCCCGTGACGACGTGGAGACTGGTCACCCACGGCGCTTTCGCGGTCCAGATGGTACACATGCCCAGGACCAGTTGTACTCCCAGCAACATGTTCAGGTGGTGAAAAGATTTCCGAACGGGCCGGGGCGCGCCGCGTTTGCGTGCGCGCACGGACAGGAGAAGGATGACGCAGGTGATGAGAAGGGCCCCCAGGCGGTGGGAAAAATGAATCGCGACCTGTCCGAGGGTGACCTCGGGCAAGTCGATGCCCCGGTTGTTGTCAAAGGAATAGTCGAGCCGCCAATCGTTGATCCAGGCCAGCATGTCGCTATTGAAAAGCGGGATGATCCGTCCGCCCGTGGTGGGAAAATCGGGGATGGCCAGGCCCGACTCGGTATGGCGCATCAGCGCGCCCAGGAAAAGCTGGCCGTAGATGAGCGTCACAATCAGCACCGCCCCGCGAAAGGTAGGGCCACCACGGCGCGTCGTGCCCGTGGCAAGGTCCGCCCGTCCGCGGCTCAGGCCGTGGGCGATAAACACCAGCAGCAGCAGGAAGGTCTGCGCCAGGATGGCGTGGATGCTCGACACCATTACGGGCAATTGGAGGAGCACCGTCAGGCCCCCCATGAGCGCCTGGAGCAGCACGGTTCCCACGGCGCACCATCCCAGCACCTTCAGGCGCCGCCGCCGCGCGGCAAAGGTCAGCCACAGGGCCAGCACCATGGTCAGCGTGGCAACGGCCCCCGCCCAAAGGCGGTGGAAATGCTCGTGAAAGATCCCCCCTTTCCATTTCGAGATGGGATAGGTGATGGGATTTTCGCCGTAAGTCATGGGCCAGTCCGGCACGGACAGGCCCGCCTCGTGGCTTTTCACCTGGCCGCCGAGGAATATGAGCACAAGGGTCGCCGCGCACAGCAGAAGCGCGAAACGCCGCAACCAGGGCTGGTCCGCCGCCTGCCCTTCGTTAGTCCCAGAATTCGTCATATTCTTCCGCCTCTTGCTTCGGCGTCTTATCGGCGAGCCACGCCGCGAACGCTTCCTTCGACAGCACCGTCAGGGTTCCCCGCATATTGAAGTGGGCCAGCCCGCAGAGCTGGGCGCAGGCCATTTCGAAATCACGTTTGTCGTCCCCTTTCAACTTCCGGAACGCCGCCGTGGTCATGGTCGGTGTAAAGCCCACGGGAATCATCATGCCGGGAATGGCGTCTTGTTTCACCCGAAACTCGGGCAGGTTCAGACTGTGAATAACGTCCTTGGAACTCAGGTAAATAACCGCCGGACGGTCCACGGGCAACACCATTTGGTTCAAGAGCACGATATCGTCCTTGGCGGCCTCGTCGCCGCGCACCAGGCCGAGGGGATTCAACCCGTTGCGGACCAGTAAGGGATCGGTGCGGCCGAATTTTCCGTCCGCGCCGGGGTAATGGACATTCCAGGCATACTGTTGTGCCACTACCCGCAATTCTACGGCGTTTTGTTTCAGCTTGTCCTCCACCCCGGCCACGCCATAGGGACTCGAAAAGCCCAGGTCCAGCGCCAACTCCACCACCAGCAACAGGATCGCAAAGGCGTAGAGCCAGCGTGGCCGAGGCCGTGCTCCCCCGGGTTGGGCGTGGGCGGCCCGGCGAAAACGTATTAAAATAAATATAAACAAATAAAACCAGCCTAAAAATACCGTCACAATGACGCCATGAACGGCGACCATGAGCAGGTCGATCCGCCCTCCATGGAGGGAAGCGAGCACGGGATAAAGGCCCGGACCGGTCATACCGGGTCCCCGGCGCCGGAAGAAAGGGGCGTGCGCCGCACACGCATCACGCACATCATGCCCGCCAAGGCCAACGTGATCAGAACACCGCCCAACACGGTAAGAAGCACCAGGATGGCCGCGTTCATGCCCCTGGTCTGCATGTCATCCGCCGCGCCAAAGCACGTGGAACAGGCGGGCGCCGTGAGGGGTGTTATCAGCGCCGAAAGAAGCGTCGTCCGTATGATTCTTAACATAGTCACCTGCGCAGGATTGCATCGCATCACCGCCCGAACACATGGGATCCGGCGAAAAAAAGAATGCGGGGCCACCGCCACAGTCACCACCATCCCATTAAACGCCCCCGGCCACGGGTTTTACTCCCGGCCTTGGCGCCTGCCATACTGGCGCGGATGAGCAGGGACCGAAAAGCGTCCATCGACGGTGCCGGTCGTGCTCCCGAGGGCTTCAGCCCACGGTTGCTGCCAGTTGCCCGGGCAGCGGGGAGGTAGTCATGTTCCGAATGTTGAGATGGTTGGAGGGCCTGCTTGCGGGCGGTGCCCCGGGATTGGTGGAGACCTATGGCGTGGAAGAACTGCGGCTAATAGACGACTGGACGGCCTGTCTCGCGGCCAGTAAAGCAAGCCCCCTCTTTGTATTCAAGCACAGCACGGTCTGCCCCACTTCCGCCGCCGCGCACCGGCGCGTAGCCCGGTACCTGGAAGAGGGTGGGGCGGATTCGGCGCCCGTCTACCTGGTGCGGGTCATCGAATCCCGAGCCGTGTCCAACGCCATTGCCCGGGACCTCGACGTGCGCCACCAATCCCCTCAAATCCTGCTGCTCCATGCGGGCCGGGTCCTTTGGAACGCCTCCCACGGCGGCGTGACCGAAAACGCTATGAACACCGCCCTGGCGGCGCACCGCCCGACTGGCGGGACCTGATCACGTACCCCATGTTTATCACAGGCGTATGATGGGGCACGGAAAAGGGACGTCAGGCGTTCCAATTCCGCCAGGCCCGTTCGGTACCGATACTCACCAGGGCCTCGGTGACTTCGCCGAAGGGTTGGCCGTCGAAGCACAGCTTGAGTGTGACGGGACAGCGGCGGCAGTGCGCATCGGGTGGCGGCGTGGTGACGAGGGTGACACGAACGTGCTCTCTTGCGTCCACGTGGAAGGACACGGGCTCCGTCCGCCAGCCCGCCGGTACGCCAAGGGCGGCCACGCCCGCCACGGCGCGGGGAAAGGGGTTAATGATGTCGGCCTCCAGGGTGATGGTTTCGGGCCGGTCGAGGTAGGTGCGGTAGGGGTAGAGCTTGGCGGCCTGGCATTCGGGGCCGACGTGGACCTGGTCGTCGCCCAGGGGCATGAGCGCGCGGTGGGCCTTTTCCCACCGTTCCGCGCCATCACGCAGCACGCGCAAGAAGTGCTCGTTCATGCGGTACGGGGGCGTGTGGCCCGTGATAATCCAGTCGGGTTTCACCTCCTCCAGAAGACGGATGGTCTCAAAATAACATCCCGGGTCCAGGCCGTTCTTGTAGACATGGTTCGAGAACCACGTGGACCCGGGGCCGGGCTCGCCGTTGGGATTGCCGGGGTTGTGGAAGAACACCTGGTCGCCCGTGTGGGCCAGCCTCACGCCATCCACGTCGAGGACAACCAGGTTGGCGTGTCGGGTGTGGCCGCTCAGTGGAAAAAGACGTATGGTGATGTCTTCCCACGCCATGGCTTCGCCCAGGGGACAACGGCGCGCGACGGTAATGGGCTCATGCCACAGGCAGGGCAGGTCGTAACGGTCGGGCCGTTCGAGGATGTCGGCGAAGTTTTCGCCGACCCAAACCTCGGTATCGTAGAGGCGCTGCAAGAGGGGAAGACCGTTGACGTGGTCGTCGTGAAAATGACTGACGAGGGCCAGGTCGATACGATCCGTGCCAAAGCGGTCTTTAAGTTCCTGCCGTGCGTGCAGCATGGCCCGCCGGTTGGATCGGTGAGACTTCATGGGGAGTTGCAGGGCGGGATTATAACCGTAGTCAATGGTGAGGGTTTTGCCGTTTCTTGTTCGGATGAAATGGGTGGACGCCCCCGAGCCCCGCACGAAAAAGCAGTTGGGAAGAAACTCGTCGAGGGTGGTTTTGGGGGGCGTATCTGCCAGGCTCATGTGGAAATCCGGCATGACCTCGGCCAGGGATTCCAGGTTTCGCTGTAGCGCGGCAAAGGCTTCGACAACATTGCCAAAAGGCGTTCCCAGGCTGGGCAGCACCAGGTCGGGGCCGTGGGCCAACACCCGGTCGAGCGACCGGTGCAGGCCGTAGCCCTTTGAGATCGTTGTAGTCGTATTGCAGCGGCGCGATGCGGCCGGTTCTGCCGGGCACGACCGTCAGTTCCCCCACGGCAGCGAAGGTCTGGCCATGCCCCCGAATGACAAGGGTGACGGCCCCGTTGGTGTGGGCGGGCGTGGGCACCACCTCGAAGCCGATGCCGCCGATGGTGAAGGTGTCATAGTCCAACAGGAAGCGATCCACCGGCACGGGTTCACGGGGTGCCATGCGATCCCACCGGTTGTCATAGGAATTCCAGATCTGGCGCTCGATCCAATGCTGTTCGGGGTCGAGAAGATACTCCTGGTCCCAATAGGGCGCCCACACCTCGGCCCCGGCTTCGCGCCATCGGGCCGTTCCGGCGGTGTGATCACGGAAATGGTGGGTAAGGAAGAGGGCGTGAACAGGGAGGGCTTTCACCGAAGACAGCGTCGATACAGCCTCGCCCGTGCCCGCGTTGATGACCACCCAGCCCTCGCCCGTTTCGATGGCATAGACGGCGCAACTGTCCTGGTAACGCCAGACGCCCCGGCAGACTGCTTCCCACGGTGCTTTCGATTCCATGGTGCGACGACCTCCTTGGCGGACAGAATACACCAAGATCCGGGGCGGATAACACTCCTGGTTTGAGGGCACGGCGAAGCCTAGCGGGGATGGCGTCACGTGGCATGGTGTACACCGCAACCGGTACACTGCACCGTGGTGCAAGGAGGGTTGAATCATGGCCGGATGTTTTCAGGACAAGGTGGTGTTTATCACGGGCGCGTCGTCGGGCATCGGGGCGGCCGCGGCGGAGGCCTTCGCGAAAGAAGGCGCGCGGGTGGTGCTCACGGCACGGCGCAGGGATCGCCTGGACAGCGTGAAGGCGCGCATTGAAGCCGCCGGGGGCACGGCGCTGGCCCTGGCGTGTGACGTAACGCAACGGGAGCATATCGATGCCGCGGTGGAGGAAACGGTAAAGACCTTTGGCGCCCTCGATGTGGTGCTGGCCAATGCGGGTTTTGGTGTAAGCGGCGTCATGGAAAAACTGGACACCGACGACTACCGAAGGCAATTCGATACCAACGTGTTCGGGGTCCTCGACACGGTATATGCGGCACTCCCCCACCTTAAACGGTCCGGGGGACG
The DNA here is from genome assembly GCA_024278275.1 of Candidatus Hydrogenedentota bacterium. GTDB lineage: Bacteria > Hydrogenedentota > Hydrogenedentia > Hydrogenedentales > JAJRTN01 > JAJRTN01. The sequence continues at coordinate 17,767 of JAJRTN010000042.1, read as the reverse complement.
GCTTGGCCTCGTGGGCAGCGTGTTGGGACACGTGGGCATGGCGGCATCGGCGCCCTACTGTGCGAGCAAATTCGCCGTGACGGCGTTCGCCCAATGTTTTTATTATGACTTGGCGGACCAGGGTATTTCCGTCACGGGGATCTACCCGGGCATCGTGGAGAGCGAGATCCGCAGTGTGAACAATCGAGGGGAATACACGGGGAAAAAGACCCCGCGCCCGGGTGGATCACCATGCCCACGGCGCGGGCGGCGCGACACATCGTGCGTGCCCTGTATCGGCGAAAGCCTGAGTGCATCATCACTTTCCATGGCAAAATCATCGTCGCCATGGCACGTCATTGTCCCCGCGTTTCGCGCGGTATCCTCCGCCTCACGAGCAAAGGCCGCCTGGACCAGGTGGAGCGCGCCAAGCGGGGGGACGGCGCGGAATGAGTAAGCGGTGACCCCCATGGGACGAATGAGACGCGCAGCGCCATGGGGTCCTCTGGATTCCATAGGTCCCATAGGTCCCATTCGTCCCATCCAACCCGGGCTTCACCTCAGATGCCGCTGCCGCCGATGTGGATGCCGCATTCTTTCTTGTCGTCTTTCAGGTAGTTGAACCAGCGCCAGCGACCGGCGCGGCGTTCTTCGTTGGGCAAGGTGGGCGTGGAGCAGATGATGCAGCCGATACTGCCGTAACCCTGGTCATACAGGGCGTTCCGGGGCACTTCGTGATCGGCCATGTATCGATCCACCCGGGCCTGGTCCCAGTCGGCCAGGGCGGCTATCTTTATCACCTTCCGGCCCTTTCGGTCGACGAGCATGGCCTTGGGGGTGTCGTGGCGAAAGGCGGACTGATCACGGCGCAGACCGGTGAACCACACGTCGAGCGTTTCCAGGGCACGCTGGTTGGGCTCGGTCTTGCGCACGTTACAGCAAAACTCCTGCTTCGCCTTGCTGTCGAAGAAGAGGTATTCGCCGTGCCGGGCGACCATTTGCCTGAGCTTTACGGGGTCGGGGCGGAAGCGCTCGATGGTGATACCGTATTTCGCCTCCATAGCATCCATGAGTTGGTAGGTTTCCGGGTGAAGTCGAAGGGTATCGACGGTGATGACGCGCATGCCGGGGGCGGCACGCCGCATCATGTCCACCATGACACACCCCGTGTCCTGGAAGCTGGTGATAATACCGGCCCGGTCGCCGTGCTTCTCCAGTGCCCAGGCGAGCAATTCCTCGGGCTCCATCGCGTTAAGGGTGCGAAAGAGGTCTTCATGGGTTTCCGTCGCCGCCATGACAAAGTACCTATTGGGCCGTTTCCAGGCCAGTTTTCCGTCGTAAGGCCTGCACACCCACACGGTGCGACCAGTCTCCGAAGGTTTCGCCTTCGGCGCGTTCCGTTTTCCAGAGGGTGAGTAATTGACCGATGAGGGGGGCCACCTCGGGCTCTTTCACCAGCGGGGCGAGGACTTCATTCAGGCGCGTGCCGTTATGGTCGCCCCCCGTGAGCAGGATGTAGCGTCCGGGGCCCTTGCCGATGAGGCCGATCTCGGCGACCGTCGGCCGGGCGCAACCGTTGGGGCATCCCGTCATGCGCAGCACCACGTCCGCGTCGCCATGGCCCGCGGCTTCCAGGTCCGCCATGAAAGCCGGCAGGGCGCGCTCGGCTTCCGACTGCGCCAGCGGGCACAGGGGCAGGGCCGGGCAGGCCATTTCCATCCGTCGAAGGGTGGAAATGCCCTTGTCGGTGGGAAGACCGTATTGGTCGAGCATGGCCTGGACCCCGGCCACGTCGGCGTCGGGAATGTTGGCCAGCACGAGGTTGTGGTGCGGCGTGGCGCGAACACTGGGGCGGTACTTGTCAATGACCGCCCGAAGGCCCGAACGGAAGGCCGGACCGTTTTCCACATCGCTCACGCGGCCGTTCTCGACCCACACCCCCACGTAGTTCAATCCCGCCTCTCCCTGGGCATGCCAGCCCAGGTAGTCAAACTGTCCCGTGGGTTTCACGTTGCGGGGCGGCGCGAAACTGCGCCCGGCATATTCGGCAACCCTGGTCATGAAAACCTCGAAGCCCATGCGGTCGATGGTGTACTTGAGGCGCGCCTGCTTGCGGTCGGTGCGGTCGCCATAATCGCGCTGCACCTGGATGACCGCCATGATAAGGGGCAACACTTCTTCTTCCTGTACGAAAGCCATGGGGGTGCCCAGGCGCGCGTACGTGTTCTTCTTGGTATGGGAGAACCCCAGCCCGCCTCCCACGAGAATCTCGTAGCCCACGATGCGGCCTTCCTCCGTCACGGCCATGACCCCCATGTCGTGGGTGTACAGGTCCACCGCGTTGTCGAAATCCGTGCCGATGCCCACCTTGAACTTGCGTGGCAGATAGAGCTTGCCATAGAGCGGATCCGGAACGTCCTCGCGCAGGTCATCCCCGAAACAGACCGTCCCGTCTTCCCGGACCGTGGCCTTTTCATCGTTCAGCCAGAGATCGAAATAGCTCCGGGTCTTGGGCAGGGTGGCCTCGCTGATCCTGATGGCCATGGCCACCAGGTCGGCGCCGCAGTCCTTGTAACGCGCGTCGATGTCGGCCACGGGGTTGGCCATGGTGTTGCGCACCACGTCGCCGCACCCCCCCAGGCTCGTAATGTCCCCCAGCTTGTTCAGGTCGGCGATGAGACCCCGAAGGTTTCCCTTGACCACGCCGTGGAATTGAAAGTCCTGGCGCGACGTAATCCGCATGTCGCCCCGGCCATACTGGTCCGCAAGACGGTCGCACAACAGGTACTGCTCCGCCGTGAGGATACCGCCCGGAAACTTGGTGCGGAGCATCATGGTGTACTCCTTTCCCAGGCCGGCCTTTTTCCGCGCGCGGCGCGTGTCCCGGTTGTCCTGCTGGTACGTACCGTGATGCTTCAGGATTTGGACGCTCTCTTCGGTGAAATGATCGACAGGGTCCGCCAGTTCATCGGCCACGGGACCATAGAGTCCGCCGCTGCGGGCCTTGAACGTTTCCAGCCCGGAGAGGGGTTCCAAATCGCCTTGAGTCTCTTTCAGATTCGCCATGTTCCACCTGCTGTTTGGGCCAATGGCCGGTTAACGGTCCCCCTAAGTGCTGTAATAACAGCCTGTTAAGCAATCTCGATCATAACTATCATGATGCTTATATTTTGCTCTCAGGGCCACATTATACACCTCAAACCGGTTATAATACACTCTGCTCACGCCCCCCTTCCCAGGGAATCCGGGGTGTCCACAACATTGCTCAAGGGGAACACATGAAGGATGGTCACAAGGTGCTGCTCGGGCTCGGATTGGCCGGTGCGTTGTTGGCGGCGGTCTGGCGGCTTCCCGTGAAAGACTATCTTGTGTCATTCCAGGGGCACCTCGATACGCTCGGGGCGCCGGGGCTGGCCGTGATATCCCTGGTGTATGTCGCGGCGTGCCTTCTTTTTATCCCCGGGGCCGCCTTGACGCTGGGGGCGGGCTTCCTGGCGGCCACGGTGTGGCCGAACAGGCTCCTTCCCGCCCTGTTCTGGGGTACCGTCGCGGTATCGGCGGGGAGCACCGCCGGGGCCACGGCGGCTTTTCTCGCCGGGCGTTACCTGGGCCGCGGCTGGGTGGCACGGCGCGTTGCGGAAAACCCACGGTTTCACGCGGTCGATGCCGCCATCGGTCAACATGGCCTGAGAATGGTCCTGCTGCTGCGTCTCTCCCCGGTTTTTCCTTTCAACCTGCTCAACTACGGCCTGGGCGCGACCCGCGTCTCCCTGCGCGACTACGTGGTGGCTTCATGGCTGGGCATGCTTCCGGCCACCGTGTTTTACGTGTATGTGGGTATCGTGACGGGTGGCCTGGCGGATGCGTCTTCCCGGGGCGCGGCGCAAGGCCCGGGCCGGTGGGTCGTAATGGGCATGGGGCTGGCGGCCTCCTTGGCGCTGGTTCTAATGGTGGGCCGCATGGCGCGAAAAGCCTTGGACGGCACCCTGGCCAAGAGAACTTGGCCCGATTCGTCACCTTGAAACCCCGGCCCCATGAGCCAGTATACTTCCCCCGCTGAACGCGACCCCGGAGTTTTCTCATTGCGTGAATCCCATTCCCCGACGAGACCTATACAGCGGTTGAGCTGGCTGCTCGGGTTGGCGGGCGCCCTCGTCATCCTGGACCAGGCCACCAAGGCCCTGGCCATCCAGTGGTTAGAGGGAGAGCCGTCCATCGTGTTCCTCCACGGTTTTTTCCGCTTTACCTACGCGGAGAACAGGGGCGCCTTTCTCAGCCTGGGCCGGAGCCTTTCCGAGGGGATGCGTTTCTGGGTGCTCACGGGACTGAACGGGGTGATTCTCGCCACCGTGCTGGTCGTCATTTGCCGTCGTCCCCAAATGCGCATGGGGGTGGCGCTGGCCCTCACGCTCATTTTTTCGGGCGGCGTGGGCAATCTTATCGACCGTCTTTTTCGCGATGGCATCGTGGTCGATTTCATGAATATCGACCTCATGTTCGCCATTGGAAGACTCCCGATGCGCACGGGGGTTTTCAACGTGGCCGACCTGGCGATCATGGGCGGCTTGTTCCTCCTCATCACCCTGGAGTTCCTGCCGTTGCCGGACAAAAGGGAACCCCGGGGACACCAGGCTTAAAGTGTATGCCTTCACGCGCCTGGTGTCCCCGGAAGGGTGATACGGTTCAGGGTATCCTCAGCATGGTCCCCGGTGTTGTCCGCCACTTCTCCCGCGACGCGCGCCTACGCCCACCAGAACGAGGCACGCAAGGGCCGCGATGAAGACATCAGCGCCGGGCAAGCGGCCCGATCCGTTCCGCGTGGAGGCGAAGCAGGCCGCCACGGGGCCTTTTCCATCGCCCATGTTCTCGCCGCTGAATTCAAAAGCGCCCATATCGACGCCGTTTCCCTGGAAACGAGGGGCACCATCCAGGTCGGTCGCGGTTGCGGCGTCGTTTCGCGCGGCGTCGATACACGGCGAGGCCATGGCCAGCGTGAAATCGCCCGCCGCCGCGTTCACGAACATGGGGTCGGCATCCATGTTGCCTTCGCCCGTGTAGCCGCCGGCCACGTCGGAGTAGGTCACGCTGATGACCGTAGAGGCCACGGGGTCATAAGCAGCGATGGGAGCGCCGTCCCCGTAGGCCCACAGGATACTGTTCACCACGTTGAGCCTCGCCGTGTCAAGGGGGTTGGGGTTCTGGGGACCGCCCCGGTGGACAATGCCGCCGCTGGGCGCATCATTACCCCAGAAGGTGCAGTTCACCACATCCAGGACATTTCCGTCCACCAACGAAAAAGCGCCGCCCTGCGTTCCCGCGGCATTCGAGTCGAACAGGCAGTTCGTGTAACGAAGGATGGCCTCGGCCCCGAGGGCCACGGCCCCGCCGAAAACACCGGCCGTGTTCGCCGAAAACACGCAGGCGTTCACCGTGGAGGGCGCCGTTGCCGACCAGGCAATCATGCCCGCGCCCCCCGCAGTGGCCTCATTCCCGACAAAGTCACAGCCCGACGCCTCGAAGATGCCCTGCACGGCCATGCCCCCGCCTGTCTCGGCCTGGTTGTACGAGAAGGAACAGGCCTTCACAAGCACGTCGGAACCCCACGCGCAAAGGCCGCCGCCCTCGCTCTCGCTTGTATTTCCCGCGAACACGCTGCTTGTCACGGTCAGCGGGGCATCGGAATAACCGAAAAACAGTCCGCCGCCGGGCGCGTTCCCGGCCTGGTTGCCGGTAAAGGTGCCATCGCGCACGGTCAGGGAACTTTGGACAGCGCACAGGGCACCGCCATTTCCGTCCGCTTCGTTGCCGGAGAAAGTGCAGTTGATCACCTCCGCCGACGCGGAAATGATAAACAGCCCGCCCCCGGACCGTAAGGCGGTGTTTTCCTCGAAGGTGCAGTTGGCCACGGAAATGGGGCCGCCCTGGTGAAACAATCCCCCGCCGAAGGCGCCCTGGTTGGCGTCGTCAATGGGGTTGTCGCCCTCCAGCAGGCCGCCCCCGCCATGTACCCCGCCCCCGGTGTCACCCCGGGTGGTTCCGCCCCGGATCGTGAAGCCGTCGATGCCCGCGTCGGGTGCGCCCGCGACCACGTGTGCCGCCGCGATGCCCCCGGACGGCGGCCTCCCGTCCAGTATGGTCACGTTCGCCACGAAATCACGGGCGGTTCGTTCAGTTTCAACGCCCGTGAAGCCGCCATAAACCCGAACGGACGACCGCAACGCCAGCAGGCTGGTTTCCGCCGGAGAACCGGCCTGCAAGATGGGTTTTCCGGGTGGGCGCCGGTCATAGACCCCTTCCGCCACCCAGACCTCGTCCCCCGGCGCGGCCGCGTCCACGCCGGCTTGAACCGTTACAAAGGCCGTCTCCCAGGACAAACCGTCCTAGGTGCCGGACCCGTTGTCCACGTCCACGTACCATGTCGCTCCGAAGGCGGACATGGATGCCATGGCCAGGATCACTGTCATTGAGGCTTGCTTGTACACAACGGACACCTCCACTGGGCTCCATGAGCCCTTTCTCTGCCCACATACACCACAACAGGAACGGCCCCTTCCCGGTCTGTCCGGGGGGCGACACCCAGGACAGGCCGGGAGAAGGGCAACATCCGCGTATCGCGGCAAGAGGGAATGTTTAATGCTTCAGTCCGTCCCGGTGTCTCAGAATTCGCACACCCCACCTCTTTTCAATGGTTATCGCGAATTACCTACTGCCTCACCGCCCTCCGTGCCACCAATATCCTGATACCTCTAATGGGCTTTTGCAATGGAATAGCGCATTTTGTCAAGGCATTCAGTTCAGGCCGGGCGGGGATGACAATGGGGCGATGCCGGGAGCCTGCATTAAAATGGCAGAGTCTTCATTCGCTGTACCGGCGATGTGTTTACCGGAGCGGCCCGAAGCCGTCGGGCGTGTCTGTGCCGCAGGTGTAGGCGCCGGCATTGTGCAGTTGGACCACGCGCAGTGTCTCGGTAAGGCCAATCTCCATGTCGCCGTTCACATCGGCGTGGTGGGGACACTTCTCACGTGAATCGCCCGCCTTGAAGAGGGCCACCTGCTCCCTGAGCAAATCCAGGTAGAAGTGTCCAAACTCGACGGAGGGCTCGATATCCTTGCTGACCTCGGCGCTGGGTTGTTCGCCGCGGACCCATTCGTTCCAACTGACGACCATGGCAATTCTCGGGCCTATGGCGCGCACCCGCGCCCATTCCTCGCGGAAGGTTCGTCCTTCCTCGCGGCCCCGGGCGGGGATGTAGTTGGCTTCCCCGGGTTCGCCCTGCTTTCGCCAGGACGCCAGCGCGAGCATGACTTCGGGCGTGCCCTGGTGGACGGCGAAGGTCTGGGGGCCCCGGTCTTCCCAACTCCAGAATCCGTAACGACTCTCCCGGCCCTCGGAAAGGAGGTTGGCCTGTTCCGTGATGAAGCCGGTCATCCAGCGCACGGTGAAACGCGGGTCGTCGAAGTCCGGGGGGCCGTCACGAAAGGGGGAGGGCGTGCCGAGGTAGATGACGAGGAGGGGCTTGCCCAGGTAGTCCTGAAGCAGGGGACGGTAACGGGCGTCGGCCACGTAGGCTTCGTATACCTGGTCAATCTTCGCCTGCAATCGGCCATCGGAAATGGCCTCGGGTTCCCCCGGGGCGCCGAGGAAAATGCTGACCCGGGGATGGGCCTTGCCTTCTTCACCCAGCTTGGCGTATTCCTCGAAGATCAGCGAGGTGCTGTCCTCGATCATGGCGAAATCAGGGCGGGAATCGTGCATGGTTTCGGGGTCGTAGTTGACATTGTTGGACCAATCGATCCAAATGAAATCCACGCCCGCGCCGGCAATCCATTCGGCGTGTTGCCGGATAACGCCGATGTCGTTGGCGTTGTACTGTCCCAGTTGAGGGGTTCCCCACACGTTGCTCCAGGTGACGGGGCGGTGCCAGGTGGTGTAGGCGATGCCCACCAGGGGTTCATGCTTCGGATACTTTCCCACGCCCGCGCTCCAGTCGTCCGCCGCCACGGCGGTGTTGAGAGAGAAAGCCGCCACGCCGAAGCATGCGAGGCCCATGACCACGCGGGCGGCCACGGGCCATCCCCGCGCCGCCGGGTGTTTATTCGAGGAGGTGAGCCACATTTCCACGGGTGTCCTTGTATGTGCCGTTACCGAAACAATGGTTTTCAACGTGATCGCGCCTGAAGCTCCGCAAATGCCTTTCCAGGCTTGAATCCTGATGACGCGATCATCCGGTCGCTAAAGGAAGCGATGGCGGGTCAAGGCCACCCTGTAAACTTCCACGGTAACTGTTCTTCCCGTTCCCACGCCACCCTTTACGCACGCCGGCGCTTCGTGCAGGGGCTGCTCCGCTCAACGTTTGAAATGAGGTTGGGGCCTGGGGGATTTCGCGTGCCATTTCCGGGGTTTCGTATTACGATGACCTGGAAAACAGCGGGAGATCCTCTCCATGAGGACCTCCCGCCGGCAGGTTATCCGTATCATGTCCAAAACCAGGGCTTGCCTGCTGGCATGCCTGCTTCGGATTACTGCCGCACGCGCCGCGAACGGCGGTAAATCAGCACCGCCACGCCAAGGGCCAAAAGCACCACGGTGAAATCACCGGGAATGCCCCGCTGCCCGGAAGCGCCCGGGGAACAACTGGGGCCGCCGCCCTCGCCTGCCTCGAAGGGGCCGAAGACAGACAGGGCCGTCGCATGTGCCGTGATGGAGGTCGTGGTCGAATCCACCACGGTGACCGAATCACTGCTCCAGCGGCCGCGCACGCCTGCCAGACTGAAGCCCGTGGGCATGTCGGGCACAATGTTCGTGGGGTGAGCGAAAAAGGTGTAGTCCGTTCCGGGGACCAGGTTCAGGCCGTTGAGGGAAATCTCGACGGGTTTATCCGCAAGACGGGCATCGTCAATCTCGCTGAAACTCACCCCGTCGTCATCGCTCACGACGATGCTGATGTCGAAGAAGGCCGCGCCGGCCGCCTCGCCCGCGGGAAGGCCGCCCAGCAGGCCGGCGTCGCCGCCCAGCAGATCGTTCAGCGTATTTGCGAAGGACACGATGAGGATGCCCGACTCGCCGCACGCCAGCACGTCCCGGTCCACGGTGACGGTAAGCAACTGGTTGGGGTCGTCCGGATTCTCCATGTACACCTTTACGGGCGTATCGGGGTCCTGACCATCGCACATTCTCGTCCAGGCAATCATTTGCACCGAGCGGGGACTGGTGTCCAAAACCGTCTCGGCGATCCAGCGGTCGCCATCACCGTCCAGTTCGCTGAAGGGGTTATCCACAAAGCCGTCGCCATCCGCGTCATTGGCCGTTCGCAGGGCGAAGTTCACGGAGTCCATGACGCTTTCGTTGGTCTCGAACCGGGTCGCGATGGCGTCGAGCGTGTGCTCGCCACGGCTTACGTTTGCCTGAAAACCGAAGCCGTTCGCGGCATCCCGCGAGATCATGGCCGGTGTGCCATCCAGCACGTATTCAACCTCAATCGTACCGGGCAGGCAGTCCGGAGCCGTTCCCAGTGCAACCTCAGACCGAAGCACGATGTCTCCGTTGATCACTTCCGCCGTCGGCACGACACGGTCGCCCGCCGGATCCGTAATCCTCACCTCCAACAGGGCGCAGTATTCATCCTCGCCTTCGCCTTCTCCTTCGCCCTCTCCTTCCCCTTCACCCTCACCTTCGCCCTCACCCTCACCTTCGCCCTCACCTTCACCCTCACCTTCACCTTCGCCGGATGACTGGTAGGTGTAAACCAAGGGCGCGGTGGACCGGATGATATCGCCTGCTTCGTCGAGCACATGAGCCGTTACGTTTACCGGCCCGGGTTGTCCGTCCTGGGCCGGGGGGGCAATCACCCGCATCACGGAATCGGTCACGATCTCATCCGCCGAACCGTCAAAGAGGGCACGAACGCCGCCCGTGACAGTACCAAAGTAAACGGCAAACGCCGCGCCGGCCTGGGCCAGTGAAGTCAGGGCTCCCGCGACGGGGAAAGAACCCGAAAGCTCAACAGGGTCACCACCGGTGACGGGACCGGCAGGGGGGGTCAACGCCGTGAGAATGAACTCCCCTTCTCCTTCCCCTTCTCCTTCGCCCTCCCCTTCACCGGATGATTCATAGGTATAGGTCAAGGGGGACGTGGATTGGACAATATCACCTGCCTGGTCGAGAATGTGTGCCGTCACATCCACGGCGCCCGGCAACCCATCGGGCGACGGGGGTGCAAGAACCCGCATGACGGAGCCGGTCACGAGCTCGTCCGCTGTGTCGTCAAATTGCGCCCGGACACCACTCTCGATGGGGCCGAAGTAGACCGCATAGGCCGCATTGGCCTGGGCCAAGGAGGTCAGCGCCACCGCGACAGGATAGGAACCCACCAGTTCAACACGGTTAGCACCGATGACAGGGCCGGTATGAGGAATCAGCTCATTGAGAATGAACTCCCCCTCTCCCTCGCCTTCTCCTTCGCCTTCCCCTTCTCCTTCGCCTTCACCCTCACCTTCCCCTTCTCCTTCCCCCTCTCCCTCTCCTTCACCCTCGCCTTCCCCTTCACCCTCACCTTCACCGCCCATATGGGCAACGATGGAGGAATTCAAGGGGTCCGTCTGAAACTCCGGACCGTCCATGCGGTAGAGTCCTGTTCCGGAGAAGGTCACCTCACCCGCCGCATCGGCCGGCACGCTTACCACGTAGGTAAAATAGGCCGGGAAGGTGGGCGTCGAAGTCCAGCCGAACTCCAGCACCCCCGTGGCGCCTTTCGCGGAAGCGATCTGAGGCTTGGCCTCGACGCCCGTCTGCTTGTTGCCATTGGCGAAAACGGTGAAAATTTCGAGAAGCGACAATTGATCGTCCCCGCCGGTATCCATGCTGGAGAACTGGTCGGCGCGAAGCGCGGTGCTCACGGTTCTCGCTTCAAGGAAGGTCAGCCCGCCGCTGCCATCGGCATCCGCCGTATCGAAACCGGCAAAGAGGTCCCGTGCCACATCCTCCAAATCGGTGGCCACTTTGATACCCTGAAACACCCATCCCTCGGGCAGTGTTTCAAGCAGGCCCATGGCACGAATCTCCGACGCACAGTCCGCGGAAAAGGCGAGGGTCACTTCCAACGTACTCCCCGGCACATAGGCCCCGGGCGAAAAAGATCGGCTGGGCGTGACACAGGAATCCTGGGCGGCTGAACCGGCGCCCGTCAAGGTGACGCAAAGAATGGTGACACAAACGGCTGCAATTCTCATGATTTGCTCCTATGGCGGACACAACGGCACATCGCCCAAATGGACTCTCCATCGTCTTCCCGCATAATACGGCGAAGCCGCCGGGAAGTCAATTCCCAAGGCGAGGAAGGCAATCCGCCTTCCCGCGTTCACATACTAACATCTTTACGGAAATACAGCAAGCAATTTTTGGAGGCCGTATGGTGATTTATCCAGGTAAAACGGTCTTCGCCGAACCTGTCTTCCCCGTATTTTCACGACGTGGATATGCCATCAACCGGTTGGGGGTACGTCCGTACCGGGGGGGGCGACCGGCAATACAGCCTTCTCTCCCCCACACTTCGTCATTGCCGAACGCCGGCGGGACGTATGCCCGTACCCGGACGGGGGAATGGCACGCAGCGCGGGGGTGCAGCGCGTTTGTGCGAAATCTCAATCGAGCTCCCCCATTTCACAAATGCCTCACCTTGAAGCGTGTATGTCACATGAAGTAGCATGGTTTCAGCTTCGGCAAAGGCGGTTGTATCTGCAAAATTGAGGATCTTTTTACGTGCCATTCGTGGGACTGCGTTCGGTCCCGGAGCATGCGCGGTTTCGCTGAAAACCGTCTTTTCGCAAACGGCACAAAACGACTGGTTGCACGGTATGTCCTGGCGGGAGGCCGCAACCGGCCCGAATAGGGTCATTTCCGGGAACGCCGAAATGATGGCTGGTGTGTTGAAACATGCCACACCGGGAGGCGGTTCCATTTTCTTGTGGTGAAGCTCATACCGTATGGTGGACCGTCTCGCGGTGGTACTTTTTTTACCGGGTATTGACACCCTTCAACTTGGCGAATAGATTCAGAAAGGATGGTTACAATGAAAGTCGGTTTTTACGGACACGTCAGGCAATACCACAATCTCAAGGAAGACCTTGACAAGGCGATTTCCGGGGTGCTTGAGTCCGGGTCGTATGTGGGTGGTCCGGTGGGCAAGCGCTTCGAAGGCGAGTTGGCCGAGTACTTCGGGCTTAAGGCCGCGGCCGGCGTAAACTCCGGCACGGATGCCATCTGGCTGGCGCTGATGGCGTTGGGCATCGGTCCGGGCGACGAGGTAATCACGACGACGAACACCTTCTTCGCCACGGCGGAGGCGGCCTGGATTGCGGGGGCCACGGTGGTATTCGTGGACTCGCGGCCGGACACGCACAATATCGATCCCGACAAGATTGAAGAGGCGATCACGCCGAAAACAAAAGCCATTATTCCGGTTCACCTTTACGGGCAATGCGCGGAGATGGACAAGATCGCCGCCATCGCGAAGAAGCATGGCCTGGCGGTTCTTGAAGACAACGCCCAGTCCATCGACGCCCATGGCGACACGTTTAAGATTGGCGAACTTTCCGACGTGGTCTGCACGAGCTTCATCATCCAGAAGAACCTGGGAACCTTCGGCGACGGCGGCGCGGTGATTTCCGACAACACGGAAGTCATCGACACGATCAAGCGTCTTCGGAATCATGGGTCCCCGGCCCGGTCGAAACACTCCTTCGGTTTCAACAGCCGCCTGGACGAGATTCACGCGGCCGTGTTGAGTGTTAAGCTGAAGCACATCACCGCGTTCAGCGACCAGCGGCGCGCCATTGCCGCGAAGTATGACGCGGCCCTGGCGGATTGCGGCCTGGTGTTGCCGACGACCTTGCCCGGCTACCGGCATGTGTATCACCTGTACGTCGTAGAGACGCCCGTGGGCAAGCGCAACGATCTGCTGAAGCACTTGCAGGCGCAGGGTATTGACGCGAAATGCCATTATGACATCGCCATTCATGAGCAGGAAGGCTATCCCTGGGGCAAGGAAGCCCGAATCGTGGGCAGCATGGCGAACAGTGAGAAGAACGCCGCCACCTGTATTTCCCTGCCCATGTATCCCGAACTGAATGACGACGAAGTCGCCTACACCATCGAGCAGGTCCTCGCGTGGTGTGGCCAGAACCTTTAGGACGCACGGCCATGAGTACACAGCAATACAGCGTGCTGGTTGTCGGCATGGGGAAGCGGGGCAAGCATCATGCCAAGGCCTTTCACGAGAATCCCCGCTTCAAGGTCGCGGGAATCTGCGATATTGATGAAAGCAAGCTCGCCGATGCCGCGCCCTCGCTGGATAACCCGGAGATCGGAGCCGACGCGGAAGCCATGGCGAAGGCCCTCAAGCCGGATGTTTTCTGCTTCTGCACCCTGCCCAGCGTACGTTTGCCCCTTGTGAAGATCGGTATCGAGTGTGGCGCAAGGCTTATCGCCTACGAGAAACCGATTGCCCTGTCCACCACGGAGGCCCGGGCGATCCGGGCCATGGTGCGCGAGGCAGGTGTCAAGACGGTGGTGAGTCACCAGCACCGATACGGCGCGCATTACCAGAAGGTGAAGGAGATCATCGAGAGCGGGGCCATTGGCCGGGTCCATACCGTGTATGGCCATGCCACCGGATGGATGGCTCACATGATGACCCACATGATCGACTACATGCGGTGGTTTAACGGGAACGCCGATGCCACGTGGGTCATGGGGCAGGCGAGTGGCAAGGGCAAGTTCAGCGACATCCATGCCTCCCCGGATTACATCGCGGGCCTGGTCCAATTCGACAACGGTGTCCGGGGCATCGTCGAGACGGGCGCGGGCGCCCCGGATGTCCCCGAAGTGGATTACTGGTGGCGCAAGTGCAGCATCGGCGCTCAAGGTTCGGAGGGCTTCGCCGAAGTTCTCACCGGCAACGGGTGGCGCGCCGTAACCCGGGATTCCAACGGCGTCATCAGCGGCGAGGGGTGCATGAATTACGACCTCGACATGCCGCCCTACATCGAGGACATGGCGCGCTGGCTGGACGATGACGGCGCGGTACATCCGTGCTGTGGCGAGGAAGCCCACAAGGGCTTCGAGATCATGATGGGCATCTGTCGCTCCGTGGTGCAACGGGGGCAGATTGCCTTGCCCCTCGATGACGGCCCGGCCGAAATCGAAGCACTGGCCGGCGTGCTCCCGGATTCCCCCGTGCTGCTTTCCATGGAAGAAAATCGGAAAGAATACCCCGCTTAACAAACCACAATCGCATGCGTTTCGTGGCGTCCCGAAGCCTCCACTCCGGGACGCCACTTTCCGTCTCAGAAACAGGTCCGGTCCCGGGAACGCGGATCTTCCACCACCTCGCCGCTGTGGAGCTTGCCGCGAATCGCATCGGCGCGATAGGGGCCGCTCGCGTCGTAGTAGGCCCGCCCCGTGTCCACCTCGTTGACCATGACCCCCGGTTCGTGGAGCGGCAGGACATCCGCCACCAGGCCGTCGGGCGTGATGAAACGGCTCGGCCAGGCGTATTTCACGCTGGAGTTGTTCATGGAGATGAACATGGCATTCGTGGCGGCGCGGGCCCGCGCCGTGGGCGGCATGATCTTCGGGAGAATGTCGCCGGCCTTCCTTTTCGCGTTGTAGAACGAGTGGAAGATCAGCTGAACGCCCAGTTCCGAGTAACCCCGGTACAACTCCGGGAAACGCAGGTCGAAGCAAACCAGGAGGCCGCACTTTACTCCGTTCACGGTGAAGGTCACGAAGTGGTTGCCGGGACTGTAGTAGTGCAGGTCGGGACCGGTACAGAATCGCTTGTCATAACGGTCCACGACCCGGCCTTCGCTATCGATCACATAGAGCGCGTTGCGCGGCTTGTGCCCCTCGCCCAGGCGATGCGAACTGCCCAGGACCACCCAGACGTGCAGTTCCCTGGCCAAGGCCAGGATCGATTCGGTCTCCTTGCGCAACCCCTCCCAGTCGAAGCCGTCAAAGCCCTTGAAATCCACCCCCGCATAACCGGAAAGGGCACATTCGGAGAAGTGGACGATGTCCGCCGAACGCGCTGCGGCTTCCCGCATCTGGCGGCGTATCCAATCCGCGTTGGCGGCGATATCGCTCGTGACGGGGAATTGACACGTGGCAACCATGAGCCTGCCCTTCGTGGCCTGCTCCTGCGTGGTCTGTGAAAACGCCGCCCCCTGGGCAAGGGAAAGCAAGAGGAAACATGCAGCGCCGATCTCTGTCGCGGACATGATTCGTGAATCTCCTTTGTCGTGTTCAGGCCGACGCCATGGATTGCCCGGCCTACCAATCAGGGCCGTTGAGGTCGATGTCCCCCCCGGGCCACGGAAGACGGCCCGCCGATGCGTCATAGTACATGGCGACGCATCCGTCGTGTACGGGCTTGACCGTGCCGTCGGGTTGCCGGGCCAGGCAGCGGTTTCCGGCAACCTGCCAGCCAAGGGACGCATAGAAATGCCTCACCGTCTCTCCGCAGAAGAGCAGGCCGAAGTCGATATGGTCCGAATTTTCCATATACGCCGCCGCGGCGCGCATACAGCCTTTTGCGGCCCCGGTGCCACGATGGGCGGGAGAGGAACAAACGTTGGCAATGCCTCCGACATTCCGTGGACCGTCGATGGTCTGAACGGTGCGGTGGTGGAGCCAGACGTTTCCGACCAGGTCATTGCCTTCCCAGGCGTGAAACCAGGGGTCTTCGGGCAGGGGCAGGGTATGGACCCAACGCTTGGTCTTGAAATGGGTTTCGTTGGGAAAGGCCACGCGCTGGAGGGCGGCGACCTGTCGTTTCAATGATTCGTCCATGTCGCGTTCAGCAATCTGGCGGATTTCCATCGCTTTTTTCCTGATGCCTTTTTCATGGTGTGTCCCGAGCCGCGACCGGCCAAAGGGGCTCGTTCCTTTGGACGCCCCCGATCCCATGAAGGCTTCGACCGTTGCCAATATGGGGCGAGTATAGCAAAGAGGAGCATTCCGTTCTCCCGGGTATGGCTCCCTTCGCAAGAAACCCCCTTGTTTCGCTACAATGGCCCCACGGCAGCCATTCACCCAAGAGCCTACGGAGCAACACCATGAATATCGCCATGATCCCCGCCCGCATGGGCAGCCAGCGCCTGAAAAAGAAGAACCTCCGCGAACTCGGCGGCGTCCCGCTCATTGTCCGGTGTATCCGCAAATGCCAGGCCGCGGGCTGCTTCGACGAGATCTGGGTCAATTCAGAAGACGACGAGTTCGGCGCAATCGCCGCCGCCGAAGGCGTGCCTTTTCACAAGCGGCCCGCCGAACTCGCCAACAACGTGGCCACCAGCGAGCAATTCGTCTTCGAGTTCTTCACCAGGCACCCCTGTGACCGGCTCTTCCAGGTTCACTCCATCGCGCCCCTCCTGCCCGCGCAAGACGTGCGTGCCTTTGTCGAGGCCATGGAAGCGGGGGGCTACGATACCATGCTGAGCTGTACCCACGAGCAGATCGAGTGCGCCCTCGAAGGGCGGCCCGTGAATTTCACCTTTGACGAAAAAACCAACTCCCAGGAACTTACACCCATCCAGCGGATTTCATGGAGCATCACCGGCTGGACCCGGGCGGTCTATCTCCGGGCCTGTGAAGCCGGGCGGACCGCCACGTACTCGGGCAAGATAGGTTTCCACGTGATCGATCGTCTTGGCGGCCACATCATCAAGACCGAGGAAGACCTGCAAATTGCTGAAGCCCTGCTGAGCATTTGCCACGGGGTTTAACGCGCGTTGTCCTGGTATGCACGAAAACAGGTACGTCCATATCGGGGCTTGTGCGGGAGCTCCCGAGATTCCTCACAGCCCCCCCCGGCGGCGTCCACGGCATCGTCCCGGGGCACCGGTGTGATGGCTACGTGACCAAAGCGGGCAATAACCTTCGGAATGGTGAGGAAGTGTTCCGGAACGGCAGCGCCTACGCCTCGACGATGACTTCCCTGATGTAGTCCATGTTGGGGAATTCGTCGTTCAGGTAGGTGTTGCCCTCTTGCTGAATGAGGTGCTGCTGGGGGGATTCGCCGTACTCGTCGTTGATGGCGCGAACCACGTCCATGCCCTCGACCACCTTCCCGATGGGTGAAAAGCCCTGGCTGTCAAGAAAGGAATTATCGCCGTAGTTAATGAAGAATTGGCTGGTGCGGGTGTTGGGGCCGGCGGTGGCAAAGGTGAGGGTGCCTTCGGCGTTGGTTTGGGTCACGGGATCGTCGTCGATACAGGCGTCCTGCCATTTGGCGGCGACGGCGGGGTCGCCATTGATCCCGAATTGCACGATGAAGGGGCGCGGTTTCGTGACCACGCGGAAGAAACGGCAGTCCGAAAAAAAGCCTTCCCCCACGAGTTCAAGGAAGCGTTCAACGCCGCGCGGCGCCCACTCGGGATATACCTCGACCGTAAATGAACCACAGGAGCAATCGAATCGAAGCCTGGCCATGAAATCATCTCCTCAACGGGGTTTGGGAAGGCTATTTTAGGAGCCGCGCTTTTTTCACGTAGTCCAGTCCGGGGAATTGCTGGTCGAGAAACTGGTTGCCAAACTGGTGGATCTGGCCCTGTGTTTTCGTGGGGCGTTCGCCATACTGGCCGTTAAAGGACTTGGTAACCGTTCAGGCCTCATGGTACGTGTTTCGTCGTCGGCAGCGCAAATCGGTTACCACAACATAATGTACTTGCATTCAATAGCGCCACAATATATAGTGTGTGTGCCGGTTGATGGATGTATGGAAACTGAGTAGGT